>NZ_JAWDIY010000015.1:0-136314 GCF_032380655.1 Diplocloster hominis
ATAAGCCAACATCCGGGGACAGGCCCCTTTCTCCACGCAGTTACTTAAAAATTTAGCTTTCCTACCGAAAGGTGCCAGTCCCCTCTCAAAATCCCCATTTACCAAAGTTGGCCGTGAATAGTAACATATAAAAGTGTTAAATAATAAACGATACTTGACAGAATATACAATTGTGGATATACTCTTAGTTAGAAAGTACATAGAGGTTATTTATAAATCGTTACGAGACACGGGACTCGTAAATAATGGATGCAAGGTGGAATTAACCATGACGTTAAAAGAGCTTGCATTGGAGATCGGGTGCTCTCGGGCTACACTGGACCGGGTGATTAATAATCGGGAAGGCGTAGGCGAGGAGAGAAGAAAAGAGATACTGAAGCAGATCGAGGAACGCGGATACAGACCGAATGTAGTGGGCAAGATGCTGGCGATACAGCACAGGACCGTGATCGGAGTTATTTTATGTGCAGATATTACTCCGGTTGAAAATCCTTTATTTCATGAGATCTACGCAGGAATGCTGAGGGCAGTGGGAATTCTGGAGAAGACAGGTGTTTCCTTTATGTTCCGCCATATGAAGAGCGGGAAGGCGTCAGAGCAGATCGCGGTGATCAACGAGCTGGTTGAGGAACACCGGGTGTCCGGTATCGCCATCTCCCTGGAAGAAAAATCAGAGGATCTGTTTGAGACGATCCGTGTTCATATGAATAATGGAGTAAAATTCATTTCTTATTTTAATATAAACGGAGCTCAGAATACGGAGTTTCAATTCCCTTACGAGATCGGCATTAATCAGAAAAGAGAAGGTAACGTGGCCGCCGGTTTGATGGGAAAATTCTTAAGAGGAAAAGGAAAGGTTGCATTGCTCAGCGGCCTGGAGAAGAATCTGGTCCACCAGATCAGAATCGACTCGGCGAAAGAGCATCTGGAAGAAGCATATCCTGGTGTCCAGGTGGTGGAAGTGGGACGTAATACCTATCCGGAAGACATCGCGATGGCCAAAGTGGAACGGCTGTTGAAGGAGTATCCGGATCTGGACGGTATTATCGTGAGCTGTGGTTCCGCCGGGTATATCGTGGAGATGGTGCAGAAGCTGCAGAAAAAAGATCAGCTTTCTATTATTGCATTTGATTTTACCAGACAGATGGAAAAGGATCTGCGGCTGGGATATTTTGATGCGCTGATCGGCGTGAATTTGGAACGGCTGGGATACACGACCATTTACGCGATTTACGATTATGTTTTCCAGAATGAGATTACGGACGATACTTTATACGTGGCTTTACAGATAAAATTAAAAGAGACGGTTACACCTTTGTAACCAGGTTTCGGCGATAGTTCAGGGGTGTTTTTTTAGGATTTACGAGGCACGTACCTCGTAACATTTTTGATATCATTTACGAGGCACGTGACTCGTATAAGATAAATAAAAAAAAGAGAGGGTATGTTATGAGAAAGCATGTAGCAATGGTATTGGGTTTGATTCTTTTGGCATCCACGTTGTACGGCTGTGGTCAAAAAACGGAGGAATCCGCACCGGCTTCTGATTCCGGTAAAGCAAAGGCCCCCGCACAGACAGAGGAAAAAGGGACAGATGACAGCGCGCAAGCGGTGGATAAGCCCTATGAGGGAACCGAGATCAGGGTAATCTTTGCCAACCACAACTGGACAGATGCCGTGACTGCGCATTTGGACGAATTTACCGAGAAAACCGGAATTGTCGTCAAAGCTGAGAATTACGCGGAAGATCAGTTAAGTGAAAAACTGGCGATCGAATTGACCTCCGGATCTTCGGGACTGGATGTCATGATGACAAGGCCCTTACAGGAAATCAAAATGTTTATCCAGAACGGCTGGGTCTATGACTTAAGCGCCCTGAAAGACGACCCGGAGGTAGATGCGGCTGATTTTATCCCGTCCGCTCTTGCGTCCTATGAGGATACATCCGGTGCCTGTTATGGGTTACCGCTGGTAACTGAGCGGCAGATTCTGTACTACCGGACAGATTTATTTGAAAAAGCGGGACTCGAGGTCCCGAAGACGATGGATGAACTGATGGCTGCCGCGGAGAAGTTAAATGATCCCGACAACGAAGTCTATGGAATCGTGTCCCGCGGCCTGACAGCAGCGGCGGTCACTCAGTTTTCCGGTTACCTGTATGGCTGCGGCGGCAATTGGGTGGACAATGACGGCAATGCCGCGTTAAATACGCCGGAAGCGGTGAAGGCCTTTACCTTCTATGGCGATATGCTGAGAAAATACGGCCCTCCCGGAGTCCTGAACATGCACTGGCAGCAGGCGGCGGCTCTGTATTCCCAGGGCAATGCGGCGATGTATACGGATGCGGATTCCCTGTATAATTCCGCATGCGGTCCGGACAGCACGGTATCGGATGTGACAGGATACGCGGTTATGCCTACAGGCGCTGTCTACAATATCTGTTCCTGGGGAATGTCCATAGCTGCAAACACGAAGAATCCGGAAGCGTCCATGGAATTCGTGAAGTGGGCTACCAGCAAAGAAGTGTCTACTATGGCCCAGAGTGCCGGAAATTCCGGAGCCCGTACTTCCGTGTGGGATGACCCGGATGCCAATAAGAACTTCCCGCCGGAACTGGTCAAGGTGATCCTGGCGTCCGGTGATATCGGAGTGGAGACTGACAGACCGCAGGTGATCTCGGTAGGGCGCGCAAGGGACGCCATCGGGGAAGTGATCGTAACGGCCATCAATGGTGGGGACGTACAGGCAGCTGCGGATAAGGCAAATGCCACATTCCAGTCCATCATTGACGAAGATTTCGGAACCAAGTGAGAATCCCCGCCCGGAAGGTAATGAGAAGGCAATGAGGTGAAAAACAGGGCTGTTGTTAAAAAACAGCCCTTTGTGTTCAAAAAAGTTCCTTCTTTAAACTAACAGGCATCTTTTGATGGAGAAGGGAGACATAGTAAGAAATGTCAAAATGGATTGATAAACATTTAAAAGTTATTTTCATGGCTCCGGTCATCATCTTCGTACTGGTTATGATCGTAGCACCGATGTTATATACCATTGGGCTTAGTTTTTGTGACTGGAGTATGTCCAACATTAAACCGCCGGAATTCGTGGGCGTTTCCAACTATATCGATTTGTTCCACGATGACCGGTTCTGGGGAGCGGTGCTTCGCACCTTTTTATTTGTAATCGGCGCCATTGTGGTTGAGACCTTGCTGGGAATCGGGATCGCGGTGCTGATCAACCGGAAGTTTTTTGCCACAAATGTCGTCAAAACCGTCTTTATCCTGCCGGTGGTAGCCACTCCGGTAGCGGTGGGGATGGTGTGGAAGCTGATCCTGGAGCCTACGATCGGGTATGCGAATGTACTGGTCAGCGCGTTTGGGCTGCCGAAACAGCAGTTTTTGGCTTCCGCGTCCCAGGTTCTGCCGTCCCTCATTATGATTGACGTCTGGGAATGGACGCCTATGGTTATGCTGATGGTCCTGGCCGGTTTGATGACCATACCGGGGGAAATGTATGAGTCGGCCAAAGTAGACGGGGCTTCCCCGGTACAGCGGTTCTTCCACATTACGATCCCGCTGGCCAGCCCGGCTATATTATCAGCCATCCTGCTGAGGCTGATTGACGTCATTAAGACCTTTGACATTATTTACGCCACCACCCAGGGCGGACCGGGCTACGCATCGGAAACCATCAATATTCTGGCCACAGTGACCAGTTTCCAGTACTTCCAGTTCGGAGATGCCTCTGCGATCACGGTCATGTTCTTCCTGGTGGTTATTCTGATCGCCTGTATCTTCATGTTCATTAAAAAGAAGGTGGAGGTGGATTATTAGTGAATAAAAAAATTACACGGTTTGTCTCGGCATTTGGAAAGTACATCCTCATATACGGTCTGGCGTTTATTTCATTTTTCCCTATGCTTTGGATGGTTCTGGCATCATTGCAGCAGCAAAAGGATATTCTGAATGCCAGCAAAGGATTATTCTCCTTTTTGCCGACCCTGATGAACTATTCCAATGTGATTTATCAATATGACTTTATAAAACCGATGATCAACAGTTTTATCATAGCGCTGGTATCCACTGTTTTTGCATTGGTCCTGTCGCTGCCGGCAGCCTATGCGATCGCCAGATATAAGCTGCGGAAAATGAGCCTGATCATCCTGGTGGTGCGTATGATACCCGGTATTTCGTTTCTGGTTCCCTGGTTTACGATTTTTGCGAAGATGCAGCTGACGGATTCCTATACGGCACTGATCCTGACCCATATGCTGGTTGCGCTGCCGCTCATCGTCTGGATTATGACGCCGTTTTTTGAATCGATTCCCATGGAATTGGAGATGGCGGCCTGGGTGGACGGTTCCACTAAGTTCCGGACCTTTTTCGGGATCGTGCTGCCCTTGTGCAGGGCCGGTATTTTGACGGCGTCTTTGCTGGCATTCATCTTTTCCTGGAATAACTTTATGTTTGCCCTTGTCTTAAGCGGCAGAAAGACGATCACGCTGCCGGTGGCGATCTTCAGCTTTGTGTCTTATGCTGCGGTGGACTGGGGCGGACTGATGGCGGCGTCCGTACTGATCACGCTTCCCATCTGTATTATTTCCATCTTTTTACAGAAATACATTATAGGCGGCCTGACGGCAGGAGCCGTAAAGGGCTGAGAAGGAGAGCGCAATGAAAGTAGCTGTGTTGAAAGAACCCGAAGTCATTCAACTGGAAAACATTAAAAAACCGGAGGCGGATAACGACTACCTGGTCGTGGAGGTCAAGGCCTGCGGTATCTGCGGCAGCGATGTCCGATATTATAAGGGGGAAAATCCCTGGGCCTTACATACACTGGGCAAGAACCTGCCGAACCCGCCGAATATCATATTAGGCCACGAGTGGGGCGGGATCGTACATGAGGTGAAGAATCCGGAATTCAAGCATCTGCTGGGAAAACGGGTGGCGGTTCTGGCATATAACACCTGCGGTGTCTGTGAATATTGCAGAAACGGGAATTATAACCTGTGCAAAAAGACGATGCATATCGGCCACGGGGCCGGCTGGGGCACTATGGATTATTATCCGGGCGGAATGGCCGAATATTGCCAGATCTGGAACACCCATGTGTGCGAAATCCCGGATTCCATGTCCTTCGAGGAAGCCACACTGTTAGACCCTGTCTCCGTGGGCATCCATGCGATCACAAAATCGGATATCAGGCCCGGTGAGGATGTGGTAGTGCTGGGAACAGGAGCGGTGGGCTTAAGTATCGTACAGGCGGTGAAGGCGTTCGGGGCTGACCGGGTTATCTGTACAGACGTCTATGAGGGAGCGCTTGAGATCGCCAGGGATGTGGGTGTGACCAGGGCTGTGAATGTCCGGCAGGAATCCCTGGAAGACGCCATGGGGGAGATCGGGATGAACGGTGCGAACGTTGTCTTTGACACGGTGGGAACCGCCGACACCCAGAAGCAGGCGCTGCACATCTTAAGAGAGAGCGGCACCCTTGTGAACCTGGTGGCGAATATGACGCAGGCTTCCTATGAGCTGATGGACCTGGCCGGTGAAAAAAGGTTAATCACTTCGGCCAACAACAACAGTTCGGATTTCCTGCTGGGAATCAAACTCATAGAGAATGGGACGATCCAGGCGAAAAAAATGATTACCCATGTGCTGCCCCTTGACGAAGTGCAGACCGGGTTTGACATCATGCTGAATAAAGAACAGGAAAAAGTTATGAAAGTGGTGTTGGTGCCTTAAAAGCTGAAAACATGCTGAGAAAGGCATCATGCATTTCCTTTGAGAGGTGGCAGTATATGAAAGAATACAGGATGAACACAGGAACTCACGAGATATCGTTTCAGCTGGATGAGAGGCAGGTAATATACTATGCGGCTCTGGCGGAGCTTCCGAAGAAGCAGGAGGAAGCGCGTCTGATCGAGGAAGCGCTGGATCATCCCTACGGGGCTGAAAAACTGGAGGACGCGGTGCCAAAAGACGGGAAAGTAGTGATTATCGTGGATGACGCTACCAGACCTACACCCTGCGCCAGGATTCTTCCCCATCTTCTGGCACGGATCGAACAAAAGACAAAAGATATCTGCATCATGACAGCGCCGGGAACGCACAGGCCCATGAGCGAAAAAGAGCTGGACGAGAAGATCGGCAGAGAGATACTGGACCGGTATCCGCTGTTAAATGTGGACTATACCAAAGAAGAGGATTACGAATATGTCCTCACTACCGAATTAGGGACTCCGGTGGATTTACATAAAGAAGTGCTCAAAGCGGACTTCGTACTGGCGGTCGGCAATATCGTTCCCCATGTGGTGGTGGGCTGGAGCGGCGGCGCGAAAACGATCCAGCCGGGAGTCAGCGCCAGGAGAACCACGGACTACACCCACTGGATCGGAGCGGTCAGGGCCAACACGATGGATATCGTGGGGACACTGGATAATATATGCAGGAAGGAAATCGACTATATCGGCACCCAGGTCAATTTATCTTATATCGTAAACACCGTGCTGAATGAAAAAAAGGAAATCCAGGGCCTGTTCTGCGGCCATTTTATCGAGGCACACCGGGCGGGGGTGAAGCTGGCCGAACAGCTGCTGTGTCCGGTCATCGATCACCGGGCGGATATCGTGATCGCCAATGCGGCCCCCTGCTGCTTTGATTTCTGGCAGGCGTTCAAACCCTATGCCTTCGCGCAGTTCGGGGTGAAGGAGGGCGGCACCATCATCTTTCTCTTCGAGGCATCGGAGGGATTGTGCGGGAATGCGCCGTTCCATCTTCCGGCACTGAAAAAATACATGCCCATGACCCTGGATGAAATCCTGAAAGAAGCGGAAGAGGGAAAGATCGAAGACGAGGTGGGAGCGACCAACGCCATCAATCACCACAAGCTGATCAACCACGCGGAAATCATCTGTGTATCCGACGGTTTGGCGGACGAGGACTATGAGCTCCTGCAGTTCCAAAAAGCGTCCACGGTGGAAGAGGCGGTGGAAATGGCAAAGGCCCGTTTGGGAGAAAATGCCGAAATCGGTATGATCCCGTTCTGCGGAGAAACGCTGGTCAAGGTGAAAGATGAAAAATAACAGGCGGTTAGAGGAGGAAAACACGTGAAAGCAGTAGTACTGAAAACGGACAATCAGATTCATTACATGGATGCGCCGAAACCGGCTCTATGCTCCGGCGAAGTCCTGGTACGGGTAAAAGCCTGCGGTATCTGCGGAAGTGATATCAGATATCTGGAAGGTGAGAATCCGTGGTCCCAGCAGACTTTAGGCTATGTCACCCAGAACCCCGACAATATGATCCTGGGGCATGAATTTGCAGGTGAAGTCGTGGAGGTAAAGGACAAAAAAGATGAGTATCTGCTGGGGAAAAAAGTGGGAATTATCGTTTACAACACCTGCAAAAGCTGTGAGTTCTGCCGCACCGGCCGGATGAACCTCTGTAAGAATACGAAACATATCGGGCACGGGGCCGGATGGGGGGAGATGGAATTCTACCCCGGCGGCATGGCGGAGTACTGCCAGGTGTGGAGTGACCACGTATATCCGTTCGAAAACGCCACCTTTGAGGAAGTCTCCACCCTGGATTTTGTGGCCGTCGGACTGGCCGCGGTGTCGAAGATTAAGAAAGTATTCGCGGAGGACGCCGTAATCATCGGAACCGGTCCGGTGGGCCTGTCCATCATCCAGCTGTTGAAATTAAAGGGCGCCAGAAGGGTATATTGTGTGGATATCCTGGACTATGCCTTCGAGGTGGCCAAAGAAGTGGGAGCGGATGATGTGTTTAATTCCGCAGAGGCGGATGTGGCGCCCGAGATCCTGAACAGAACAGACGGACTGGGGGCCGCCATGGTGTTCGATACGGTGGGAACGGAAGAAACCCAGAAGTTGGCGCTGGCAGTCTGCAAGGGGGAAGGAACGGTCGTGAATCTGGTCTGCAACACAACGAAGGTGCAGTACCAGTTAAAAGATTTCAGCAGTGAGAGAAGTATCGTATCTATAGCAAACGCCAGCGACGACTTATATTATGACTGTCTGAAGATGCTGGAAGCTGGAAGATTAAACGTAAAACCGCTGATCACGGATGTTCTGCCGCTGGAGAAGGCCCGGGAAGGCTTCGAGCGGCTGATGAACCGGGAAGAGACAGGAGCGATCAAAGTGATCCTGAAGCCATGAGTCTAATGAGAGAAAGTCTTAACAGGAACGGCAAAAAGGATAACAGGTATGACAAAAGTAATAACAGAAAAGACAAGGTGTGAACAATCAGGAACAGATAAGACATAATTGGATAGCGCAGAAACTGCGATATTGGAGGAAATAAATGAAAGCGGTTGTAAAATATGAGGAAAAACCAAAGGCAACCAGATTAATGGAGATCGACAAGCCGGTATGCGGGGAGGACCAGGTTCTGTTAAAAGTGATGGCAGCCGGCGTCTGCGGAAGTGATGTGGATATATGGAACCAGAACATCGGCTTTAAGATCAAGCCGCCGGTGGTACAGGGGCATGAATTTTGCGGCGTTATCGTGGAAAAAGGGGAACGGGTGAAACATTTTCAGGTAAACGACCGGGTCGTCTGTGAGACGGCGGCACAGATCTGCGGTGAATGTGTCTACTGCAGAACCGGCAATTATAACCAATGTCCGAGCAGATGCGGCTATGGCGCGCTGATCGACGGCGCCTTCTCGGAATACGTGGCGGTGCCGGAGCGAATCCTGCACCACATGCCGGATACCCTCTCATTCGAGCGGGCCGCCCTTACGGAACCCTGCTGCGTCGCGTACAACGCCATGATCGTGAAGACACAGATACAACCGGGCAAGCCGGCTGTTATCATAGGGCCGGGAACCATCGGGCTCTTATGTATAATCATGGCAAAACTGGCCGGCGCGTATCCGGTCATCGCTGTAGGCAGAAGTTCCTCCGAGAACCGGATGGAGATCGCCGGGCAGCTGGGAGCGGATGTTCTGATCTATTCGGACAGAGAAGAACCACGGGATGTGATCCGTGAACTGACAGGCGGGATCGGTGCTCCGGTCGTCTGCGACTGCGCGGGCAGCACTTCCACTTTTAAGCTGTCCATGGACATCGTGGCGCCCAACGGACAGATCACTAAGGTTGGCTGGGGGCCGGCGCCCATCGACGTTTCCATCGATCCGATTGTACAGAAAGGGGCCTGCATCCAGGGGTCTTTCAGCCACACCTGGGATACCTGGGAGACCGTGATCCGTCTGATCGACGGGGGCAGGATTAACCTGGAGCCATTTTCCAGATTCATCTTCGGTATCGATGAATGGGAAAAGGCGTTCGAAGCGATGGACAGCCGCCAGGCGGTAAAATCGGTCATTCTGCCGAATGCATAGGGGAGGGAAGAAGAAAATGAAGGCGCTGGTATATTACGGACCGTCCGATATGAAGCTTGCGGAGTATGAGAAGCCGGTCCCGAAAAAAGGGGAAGTATTATTAAAATCAAAAGCGGTAGGAATCTGCGGTTCCGATGTCCACGGATATCTGGGACTGACCGGACGGAGAATCCCGCCGATGATCATGGGCCATGAGGTGGTGGCCCTGGTGGAGGAAACCACGCTGGAGAACAGCCGTTACCAAAAGGGGGATCTGGTATTTGTGGATCCGATCATAACCTGTAAGACCTGTGAAAACTGTCAGGAGGGCTATTACAGCATCTGCCTGAATAAGAGCAACATCGGCGTTCTGGAGGTGGACGGAGCGTTCTGCGAATACTTTACCATGGTGGAAGAAAACCTGATCCCCATGCCGGACGGAGTAAGGGCGGAGGTTGGCGTCCTGGCGGAACCTTTTTCCGTGGCGCTGCACGCGGTAAAGCAGCTTACCATGCCGGCCGGTAAAGTGAAAACCATAGCGGTCATCGGAGCCGGCGTGATCGGTATGTGTACGGCCGCCGTGGCAAAAGACATCTATCGGGATGCAAAGATCGTGATTATGGATGTTGCGAAAAAACGCCTGGACCGCTGCCAAAAGATTCTGGGAGCTGCGGTCGAAACACAAGACCTGACGGCGAAGAGCTACGAAGACATCCGGGAAGCATACACACCCAGCGGATTTGACGTCGTACTGGAGGCGGTCGGTGTCGGCCCCACCGTAAACGGAAGTCTCACGCTGGTAAAAAGCAAGGGAGAAGTAGTTCTGATCGGAAATAACCAGAAGGATATCAACCTGTACTACCAGCAGATCGTGACCAGAGAGCTGCGGGTTTACGGGACTTACGGATTCACGCACCGGGATCTGGAAGAATCCATTCTGAAATTCAAAGACCGTCCTTACGCTGCTTCTATGGTAGACAAAATCGTTCCGCTGGAGGAAGCGGTCTCGTACTTTGATGAGCTGGCCAATCCGGACAACGACTATCTGAAAATCATCGTGGACCCGACGCTGTAAGGCAGGAGGAGAAACCAATATGGAGCTTAAATCAAATGGTAAATACGATTTGGTCGTGGTAAGCAGCATGGGTGTCAGAATCACGCCTGCAAACCGTCAGCCCGTCGGTATGAGCAGCCTGTATGAGATGCAGGCGACCAGCGCCGAGAGCAATGTGGGAAATATCAGCGCAGCCCTTGGAAAGCGGGTCAAGGTACTGACCAAATTCGTAAAGGACAGCGCGATCGCGGAGTTCATAAAGGCAGAGCTCCGCAAAAGGAACCTGGAGTATGAGGGCCCTGAGATCCCTCAGGGCGGGCCTTTCGGCTACCGGCACCAATTCAACATCGCCGACAGCGGATACGGAAGAAGAAGGCCGGTGGTTCAGAACGACCGGGCGGGGGAGGTGGCCTGCACCCTTTCTGCGCAGGATTTTGACCTGGAACGGATCTTTCACGAGGAAGGCTGCCGTATCCTGCATTTCTCCGGGCTGGTCGCGTCCCTCTCCAAAGAAAGCGGCCGGTGCTGCCTTGAGATAGCCAGAACGGCTAAAAAATATGGCACGGTCATCTCCTTTGATATGAACTACCGGGCCAGTTTCTGGAAAGGGCGGGAAGAGGAACTGCGTCCGGTATTCCGGGAACTGGCGGGGCTGTCCGACATCCTGATCGGGAATGAAGAAGATTTCCAGCTGGCATTGGGAATACAGGGACCAAAAGCCGGAGGCCTTGAGGTCTCGGAAAAGACAGACGGATTCAAAGAGATGATCGGGCGGCTCAGGGAGAGCTATCCCGGGGCATCCGTCTTTGCCACCACCCTGCGCACGGTCATCGACGCGAATTCCCATCTGTGGGGAGCGATCCTGTACGCAGAGGATCAGTGGTTCGTGGAAGAACAGCGGGAAATCGCCGTGTATGACCGGATCGGAGGCGGAGACAGCTTCGTGGGAGGCATGCTCTATGCGATGCTGTCCGGATATCCGCCGGCAGAATGGATCCGATACGGCTGGGCCTGCGGCGCTTTAACTGCGACCCTGGCCACCGATTACGGCCAGCCGGTGAGCGAAGAAGAGATCCGAAGCATCTATGAAGGCAATGCGAGAGTAAAAAGATAGGAGGAAGCGAAATGGGAATATCCGATATCGGTCTGATCGGCCTGGCCGTCATGGGGGAAAATCTGGTGGTCAACATGGAAAACCACGGATTTACGGTAAGTGTCTATAACCGGACCACCCAAAGAGTTACAGATTTTACGGAAGGGAGGGCGAAGGGGAAACATATTATCCCCGCCTATTCCCTGGAAGAATTCATAAGCCAGCTGAAACCCCCGAGAAAAGTCATGCTGATGGTAAAAGCCGGAGCGCCGGTCGACAGCTTCATTGACGCGCTGATCCCCCTGCTGGAGCCCGGGGATATCATTATCGACGGCGGCAACTCCCATTTCCCGGATACCATCAAAAGAACCGCCTACGTGGAAAGCAAAGGCCTTCTCTATATCGGATGCGGGGTCTCAGGCGGGGAAGAAGGGGCCTTGCACGGCCCGTCCATGATGCCCGGCGGCTCCCGTAAAGCATGGGAGAGCGTAAAGCCCATCTTCCAGGCCATCGCCGCCAAAGCAGACGGTGTCCCCTGCTGTGAGTGGATCGGGGACAACGGAGCCGGCCATTTCGTGAAAATGGTCCATAACGGCATTGAATACGGAGACATGCAGCTCATCTGCGAAGCCTACCAGATCATGAGGGATTATCTGAACATGAGCGCAGACGAGATGCAGGAAGTCTTCGGCAAATGGCAGACAGAAGAGCTGGACAGCTATCTGATCGAAATCACAAGAGACATCCTAAAGGTCCAGGATACGGACGGCGCCCCCATCCTGGACAAAATCCTGGACACCGCGGGACAGAAAGGAACCGGCAAATGGACCGGCATCGCCGCCCTGGATGAGGGGGTGCCTCTGACCCTGATCGCGGAAGCCGTATTCAGCCGCTGCCTCTCCGCTTCCAAAGAAGAGCGGGTCCACGCCTCCCGTATCCTCACAGGCCCCGCCGTCGTATTCGAGGACGGCCGGGAAGCCTTCCTGGAGGACTTAAAATCCGCCCTCTACGCCTCAAAAATCGTATCCTACGCCCAGGGCTATGCCCTCATGAAATCAGCGGCCAAAACCTACGGCTGGGACTTAAACTACGGAGAGATTGCCATGATCTGGCGGGGAGGCTGCATCATCCGAAGCGTTTTCCTGGAAAATATCAAAGAAGCCTACGACCGGAACCCGGATCTGGAAAACCTGATGTTAGACGGCTACTTCAGAGAAGTCATGTCAAACAGCCAGCAGGGTTGGAGATACATCTGCGCCTCCGCCCTTTTAAACGGAATCCCGGCCCCGGCCATGACCAGCGCCCTGTCCTACTACGACGGTTACCGCTGTGCCCGGCTTCCGGCCAATCTCCTTCAGGCCCAGAGAGACTACTTCGGCGCCCACACCTACGAGCGCACCGACCGTCCCCGGGGGGAATTCTTCCACACCAACTGGACCGGCGAAGGCGGCAGCACTGTATCAGGAACCTACAACGCTTAGGCATCAAATCAGAAAAATTCCTTGCCAACCCACTCCAAAGAGGTTACAATAAAACCGACAATTGCATAATGGGAGAATCTTAAAAGGAAAGAGGATTCATTTTATGAACAGGAAAAGCTTACTCAGGCACCTTACCGTGCTTGGCGTACTGACCCTCACTATTGCACTGGGCGGATGCTCAGGCGATAAGACCGAGAAAGGAAGCGAAGCGGTTCCCGGCAAAGAATCCAGCCAAGTTTCTTCCGGTGAGCCTTCTATGGGAGGCTCCATCGTAGTAGGAATTCCTCAGGATCTGGAGGATAGTCTTGACCCTCACAAAATGGTAGCGGCAGGAACGAAAGAAGTCCTATTTAACATTTATGAAGGCTTAGTAAAGCCTGATTCAGATGGTAATTTAATCGAAGCTGTCGCCAGCCATTATGATATTTCAGAGGATGGAAAGACCTATACCTTCACGCTGAGGGATGGGGTGAAGTTCCACAATGGGAACCCGGTGACAGTGGATGATGTGATCTATTCAATCGAACGCTGCGCCGATGCCACGGGAGGAGAACCGCTGGTACCGGCGTATTCTAATATTGAGAGCATCCAGGCTGACGGGAACCAAGTGGTGATTACATTAAAAGAACCCAACACGGAGTTTTTGGCCTACATGACTACTGCGATCATACCGAAGGACTATGCTGAGCTGGATACACAGCCGGTAGGTACCGGACCGTTCCGGTACGTGTCCAGATCCCCCCAGGAAAATATCGTGATCGAAAAGTTCGCGGATTATTGGGGAGAACCGGCATATCTGGATAAAGTCGAATTCAAGATCGTGGCGGATGCCGACACCATCGTCATGAGCTTAAAGGGCGGTTCCATCGACATGTACGCGAGACTCACGTCCTCGCAGGCGGCGGAACTGAAGGATGACTTTAATATCGAGGAGGGAACCATGAACCTGGTGCAGGCGCTGTATCTGAACCACGCGGCAGCCCCCTTTGACAACAAGCTGGTCCGCCAGGCCATGTGCTACGCTGTGGACCCCCAGGAGGTCATGATGATGATCGCCGACGGCAAGGGAACCGAGATCGGCAGCAGTATGTTCCCGGCTTTTGGGAAATACTATGTGGATGACCTGAAGAACATGTACACGCAGGATGTGAATAAGGCTAAGGAGCTGCTTACCGAGGCCGGATATCCGGATGGATTTGATATGACCATCACGGTGCCGTCCAACTATCAGCCCCATATCGACACGGCCCAGGTGCTGGTCGAGCAGTTAAAGCAGGTGGGCATCAACGCCACGATCCAGATGATCGAATGGGACAGCTGGCTGTCGGATGTCTATGCAGACCACAATTACCAGAGTACGGTCGTCGGAGTGGATGCGTCGGCGCTGACGGCAAGGGCATTGCTGGAACGGTTTACCACCGGGAATTCCGGCAACTTTATCAATTACAGCAACCCCGAATACGACAGCCTGTTCCAGCAGGCGGCCTCCACAGCGGATGACGCCAAACAGGTGGAGCTCTATAAGCAGATGGAGACCCTGCTGGCCGAGGACGCGGCCAACGTGTATATCCAGGATCTGGCCGATCTGGTAGCGCTGAATAAGAAGTACGGCGGCTATACATTCTACCCGCTGTATGTACAGGATATGAGCAAAATATATCTGATCGGGCAGTAAAGCAGACAGCACTATGTACAGAAGTTCAGCACAGTTGGATAAAGAGTAAAGAGGCCGCAGGGAGGTGTGGAAATGAAATTTTATATAAAAAAAATAATCACTCTCATGATTACATTGCTAATTGTCTCATTTCTGACCTTCCTGGCCTTTGACCTGATATCCGGGGACCCGGCTACCTCAAAGCTGGGAACCCAGGCAACGCCCGAAAAAGTGGAAGCACTGCGGGAAGAGATGGGACTGAACGATCCTCTGCCCATCCGCTATGCCCGCTGGATCGCAGGATTCGCCACCGGGGATCTGGGAGAATCCTACAGCTATCATCTGCCGGTTGGGCAGATGCTGTTGGAAAAATTACCGGTCACCCTGACTATGATGGGGATGTCCTTCGTCATGATCCTGCTGCTTGGAATCCCCCTGGGGATTCTGTGCGCCAGACATGAAAATGGCATAGTGGATCACATCCTGAGCGTACTGAATCAGATCGCCATGTCGATACCGCCTTTTTTCCTGGGTGTTTTGCTCACCTTTTTCTTTGGGCTGGTATTAAAGCTGTTCACTCCGGGAGGCTATGTGCCGTACCAGGACAGTGCCGCCGGATTCCTGGGATATCTGATTCTGCCTTCCTTTGCCATCGCCCTGCCAAAGAGCGCCATGACGGTGAAGCTGCTTCGAAGCTCTGTGCTGGGTCAGCTCAGGCAGGACTATGTAAAGACGGCTCACAGCCGGGGAAATACGAAAAACGGCGTGCTGTACCGGCACGTACTGCGCAACGCCTGTATTCCCGTTCTGACTTTCCTGGGAATGGCCCTGGCCGATATGCTGGCGTCCAGTATTATCATCGAGCAGGTATTCGGTATCCCTGGCCTTGGACGGATGCTGGTCAGTTCCATATCGGGACGGGATTATCCGGTGGTGCAGGCCATTATCACATTCCTGGCAGCTTTTGTTGTGATTGTAAATTTTCTGGTGGATATGGGATACCGGTGGCTGGATCCCAGAGTCCGGCTGGGCGGGGGCGGGAACGAATGAAAAAAGACGGACGGAACCTGAACTTCATACTGGGCTGTGTGATATGCGCCGTTATGGTAATCCTGATTATCGCCGGTTTCTTTTATACGCCCTACGGGCCGGATACCATGAGCGGGCCGGATAAATTTGCCGCCCCTTCCCTTCGCCATCTGATGGGGGCAGATCAGTTCGGGCGGGATATTTTCAGCCGGGTCTTAAAAGGCCTGGGCACGACAGGCTGGATCTCTTTGGTGACTGTGGTCATAGGCGGACTGACCGGAACACTGGTGGGTGCCCTGACCGGGTATTGCGGAGGAATCCTGGATGAAATATTGATGAGAATAAACGACATTGTGACGGCATTTCCGAGCTTTTTGCTGGCGCTTGTTTTCATCAGTGTTTTAGGACCGGGAACAGGGAATCTGATCCTGGCGCTGTCCATCGCCTTTATCCCAAGCTTCGCCCGGGTGGTGAGAGGGGAATTCCTCCTCTATAGGGACCGGGATTATGTGAAAAGTGCGAGACTGTGGGGAGCTTCAGGCGCCCGCATCATGTTCGTTCATATCCTTCCCAATGCGCTTCCTGTAATCTTGTCCAGTGCCGCCATTGGCTTTAACAATGCAGTGCTGGCGGAAGCCAGCTTAAGTTATCTGGGAATCGGTGTACAGCCCCCGGACGCCAGCCTGGGACGCATGATATCAGAGGCTTCGACCTATCTGTTCTCAGCACCCTGGTGCGCGGTATTTCCCGGCGTCATGATTATCCTGCTGATCCTGGGCTTTGGGATGATCAGCGACGGATTGAAACGGTAGGAGGGAATCATATGCTGGAAGTTAAGAATCTTTCCATAGAATTTCTGGACCGGTCGTCACCGGAACGGGTGCTCAATCATTTTAACCTGCGTATGGAGCAAGCACAGATCGTGGGCCTGGTAGGAGAATCCGGTTCCGGCAAGACCATGACAGCCCAGGCCATCGCGGGCCTGCTTCCTGGCCATGCCGTGATAAAAAGCGGGGAGATCCGGCTGGACGGTCAGGATCTGCTCCACTGCACCAGCAGGGAACTGCGTACTCTCCAGGGAAAAGAGATTTCCATGATATTCCAGGAACCCATGACCTCCCTGAATCCGGTCATGAAGATCGGCAGGCAGGTGGAAGAAAGCCTGCGGCTTCACACGGATCTGCCGGCAGCCGAACGAAAAGAACGGGCTGTAAAGGCCATGCTGGACGCCGAACTCCCAAACCCGGAGGAACTGTATCACAAATATCCCCATCAGCTGTCCGGAGGCATGAGGCAGCGGGTGATGATCGCTTCCGCCATTATCTGCCATCCCAAACTGCTGATCGCGGACGAACCAACCACAGCGCTGGACGTGACCATCCAGGCGCAGATCGTGCGTCTCCTCCAAAAAATCAACCGCAAATACGGGACGGCCATCCTGTTCATATCCCATGATCTGGGGCTGGTGCGCAAGCTGTGCAGCCGGGTCATCGTGCTATGCGACGGTGATATGATAGAAGAGGGAAGTATGGAAGACATCTTCCGGAATCCAAAACAGGACTATACCAGACAACTGATCGCATCGGTTCCGTCCAGGACCGGAATTCCTTTAAGGAGGCAGCTGCATGAGTGACAGAAAAAAAGTTTTGGAAGTCCGGGGAGTCAACGCCTATTATGAAAAACAAGTATTATATGGCATCAATTTCTGTGTCTATGAAAATGAGATCATGGGATTAGTCGGCGAGAGCGGCTGCGGCAAATCCACCCTGTCCAGAGCAATCCTGGGCCTGGGAGAGCACACCGAGGGACAAATTGTCCACCACACCAGCCGCCCCCAAATGATCTTCCAGGACCCTTACGCCTCCTTAAACCCGGTAAAAAAGGTAGGCTGGATACTGGAAGAGCCCTTAAGACTAAAAGGCGGCACGTCCAAAAGCCAGCGCCGGGAAGCCGTCCTGGACATATTAAAGAAAGTGGGCCTTGAAGAAAAAATCGCCTCCAGGCTGCCCAGGGAGCTAAGCGGCGGGCAGCGGCAGCGGGTCAGCATCGCCGCCTCCTTAATTGGCGGCTCCCGGTTTATCATCGCCGACGAACCAGTCTCCGCGCTGGACGTCACAGTTCAGGCCCAGATCATGGAACTCCTCCTGAAGCTGGCAGATGAGTTCAAACTATCCTACCTCTTCATCTCCCACGACCTAAACGTCATCTACCAAATGTGCGACCGTCTGATCGTCATGAAAGAAGGACGAATCGTAGAAGAAGGCACCATAGACCAGGTATTCACCCACCCCCAAAACCCATATACAAGACAACTATTAGAGCTCGAAAAATAAAACCTAACCTGCATAATCAGCCTGATACAAAAGCAGGAACAAAAAAAGGAGTATCAAAAAATGAATTACAAAATGACACTGGAATATGACGGCACTTCCTATAACGGCTGGCAGAGACAGGGGAATACCGAACGCACGATACAGGGGAAGCTGGAAGAACTGCTGAAGAAAATGACAGGGGAGGACACGGAGGTGTCAGGCTCGGGGCGCACCGATGCCGGTGTGCACGCGCTGGGACAGGTGGCAAATTTCCGGCTGACCAAGTACCGGGAGCCGGAGGAACTCTTAGAAGAGATGAACCGGTACCTTCCGCAGGATATCCGTGTGCTTGAGCTTAAGACGGCTTCGGACCGGTTCCACAGCAGATGGAATGCGCTTAAGAAGACATATGTATATCGGATCGACCGGGGGGACAAGCCATCTGTCTTTTACCGGAAATACCGGCTTTCTTACAGCGGGCCGCTTAATGTGGAGCGCATGAGAGAGGCGGCGTCCTGCCTTTTGGGTACCCATGATTTTAAGAGCTTTTGCGCAAATAAACGGATGAAAAAGTCCACGGTGCGCTGTATTCATGATATACGGATCGAAGAGCAGCAGGAGGTAATGTCTGTCTATATTACCGGAAATGGATTTTTGCATCATATGGTCCGCATTATTGTGGGGACGCTGCTGGAGGTGGGGAGCGCTGAGAGGCCCGCAGCGTCCATGCGGGACGTGCTGGAAAAATGCGACCGGTCGGCTGCCGGACAGACCGCTCCTCCGCATGGCTTGTTCCTTCTTGGGGTAGAATATTAAACCCGAATATTAAATCTTTATAAACTCATTGTTTTGTACGAATAAAACTGATATGATGTATACTGTTAAAACTTTGACGGGAACAAAGGAGGAGCTACTATGAAAAAGCCAACAAAAGTGATTCTGGCAGTGCTGGCACTTTTGATCATCGGTTTTCTTTACTATTATGTGTCATTACCTGCGATTAATATCCATGCCGGAGGATTCTGGACATTCCTGATCGTGCTGCTGGCAGTTTTGGTCGGATTTTACCTTTTATCCAGGCTGAAAAAGGGAGAAAATATTAAAGATGTAAAGAAAAATAAAATATTCAAAGTCGGAATCGGAGCGATTCTGCTGGTTGTTGTTGTTTATCTGGTAGGGAGCCTTCTGTCCTCTCCGATTGTCAACGCCAAGAAGTATCAGCAGCTGCTGACGGTGAAGGACGGGGAATTTACCGAGGATATCGATCAGGTATCCTTCGACCAGATTCCGCTGCTGGACCGGGATTCCGCCACACTGTTGGGGAACCGGAAGATGGGAAGCCTGGTGGAGATGGTCTCTCAGTTCGAGGTGAGCCCCCTGTATACGCAGATTAATTACAAAGGACGGCCGGTTCGGGTATCCCCGCTTCAGTACGCAAGCCCGATCAAATGGCTGACGAACCAGAAAGAGGGAATACCGGCCTACATGATGATAGATATGGCCAATCAGGATACGGAATGTGTGAAGCTTAGCCAGGGGATCAAGTACAGCCCTTCCGAATACTTTAACCGGAACATCTACCGGCATCTGCGGTTTAACTATCCGACTTATATTTTTGATGAGATCAGTTTTGAGCTGGATGAAGAGGGAACCCCCTACTGGGTATGTCCGGTGAAAAAATACAGCATCGGCCTTTTCGGCGGGCAGGTGATCGGCAGAGTTGTACTTTGTAATGCGATCACAGGTGAAACCATGGATTATCCCATCGAGGACGTGCCGTCCTGGATCGACCGGGCCTATTCGGCGGATCTGCTGGTACAGCTGTTCGATTACTACGGAACGTTAAAGCACGGTTATTTCAACAGCATTCTGGGACAAAAGGACTGCCTGCAGACCACCAACGGATATAATTTTATTGCCCAGGATGATGATGTGTGGGTCTATACCGGTGTGACCAGCGTGACTGCGGATCAGTCAAACGTCGGTTTTGTGCTGATGAACCAGAGGACGATGGAAACGAAATTTTATAAGATAGAGGGCGCGGTGGAGGTCTCCGCTATGTCATCCGCCGAAGGACAGGTGCAGAACCTGGGATACCGGGCTACCTTCCCGCTTCTTTTGAATATAGCCAACGAACCCACCTATTTTATCGCATTAAAGGACGATGCCGGTTTGGTTAAAAAATATGCCATGGTAAATGTCCAGAAATACCAGCTGGTAGCCATCGGCGATACGGTCCAGCAATGCGAGAAGCAGTATATCGCACTCCTGAATACGAGCGGTATCTCCGCGGACGCGACAGCTGCCGCTACCCAGAGCAAGACAGGAGTCATAGCCAAGATTGCCCAGGGGGTTGTAGAGGGAAATTCCCATTACTATCTGATGTTAGAAGGTTCCGACGAGATCTTCGACATATCCGTGGTGGAGTTTTTAGATATTATCCGCTATAATGTCGGAGACCGCATTACGATTGAATACACGCCGGGCGCTAACGCGAATGTCGCGCTTGGTATCAGCAAAGAATAGCAGGATGGATTGACCTGTTCCCAAAAGGTGGATCGGGCAGTTGTGAGGGACAGACTCCAAAGACGGAGGCTGTCCTTTCCTCTGTCCGTTCTTTTTATAAACTGATGGACAAACGAAAACAAAAAATTATATAATAGAATAAGATGAGTACGCATTTTTGGGTTTGCGGGTTCGCAGACGGGAGGGTATGATGAAAACACACAGAAGGAAAGCGATACTTTTTTGGATATGTACAGGCCTGCTGGTAATCCTGCTGTGCGGCAGTGTATGGGCGGATGAAGGACAGCCGCCCTGCATTGCCAGCACGAATCCAGGGTCCGGCGATGTGATCGGAGCGCAGGACACGGTTACCGTGGTATTTTCGGAGCCGGTATCCGGCGATGCTTCCGTATCCTTTTCTCCGGCACACGGAGGAGAGCATGTGGATACACAGCTGTCAGGAGACGGAAAGTCTCTGAGCATGTCGCTGTCGGGGTTTCAGGAAGGCGAGAGCTATGGATTTACGATACAGGGCCTGGCGGACGCCTACGGTCACCCTCTGGATTCCGGATTGATCGGGTTTACCGTGCGGCAGACGTCGGATGGCAGCACAGATGGTGATGTGACTTATGTCTATGAGACGGTGGTCGAGACGGCGGAACCAAATGTGATATACAGAGGATCTACGGTAACAAACGGGACGCAGAATGCGGCAGGCACACAAAAGGATTCGGCTTCTGGTACGGCAGGGCAGGCGGAAGAAACACCGGGTCCCAGCCCAACTCCTGACGCAAGCCCGGAACCTGCGGCGACGCCGGACACCTCCGGTGACGAAAAAGATGGGAATCCACAGCTTCTGAAACCGGAAGAGAAATCCTCTGACGGTGTAAAAACTGCCGGTTCCCAACAGAATCAACTGGTCTGGATCATTGTATGTGCGGTTGGCGGAGCCGCTGTACTGGCAGAGATTATTTATCTGGCCGTCCACACCATAAGGAAGAAAAAACGCCAAAAAGAGGAACAGCTATAATTACTGGATCAGCTTGCTTTCGATCTCCATCTCCACATTCGTATGTTTGTGCTGCTGATAATAGCGGTCACAAATGCGGTTGATGGCGATCCGGCTGCCGTTCTCGTTGGCTACAGTCAGAATCAGAGAAAACTGCGCGGGGCTGGATTGGGTGAATACGTCATTGCTGCGCAGGTTTTTGGCCAGAATCTGATGAAGCGTTTCCATGTCTGCCTTGATATCGGTGGTGACTATATCGGGAAAGTTACGGTCAGTAAGGGTAAATAAGGTCAGGTACCGCTTGCTCTGTGAGCGCCTGACGGACCTGAGGTTAATCTGGTAGATGTTTTTGAATATGTCAAAATTGCAGTAGAAGGTACCGGTGTCATTTTTCTTCGTCCGGAGATTCTCTTCCAATTTGGCGATATTCAGCTGATGGTTTGGCAGACGCTTTACGATTTCCCCATAGATATCGTGCATGGAACTGCTTAGGTCTACCCCATATTTCTGGGAGAAGAGATCCGAGACGGAATAGTAGTAGTCCAGGGCCTGGGATACGGCATCACTGTTTAGGTAGGCATTTATTTTTTCTTTGTGGAGATCCTCGTTTAACTGGTCTCCCATACTGGAGGCATTGCACAGGGCGATCACTTCCTCATACCGGCCCATAGAGTTCAGATAGCGGCACATTTCCACGGTACAGCTGGTGTAAAGGTTTTTATAATAGACACTACGAAAAACCACCCATTCCTCCGAGGACTGTGCGCTCAGGAAATCTCCCACATAAAGATCATGCATTTTCTCAAAGTATTCAAACTGTACCCCGGGATCGGATTCCTTTTTTGCCAGATTCGAATACTGTTCGAACTGATAAATATCAATTTCACAGGGAATGTCGGGATTCCACAGATAAGCGTTGTTTGTGAAAAGAATGCACTCCGGCCTGGGTGTGTCCGCAGGATAAAAATCAGCTAATACCTGTCTTGCCCGGTAGACCAGATTACGGAGCGCTCCGGCAGGATTATGGCAATCTTCATTTTCGCTCCAGAGGATATCTGTGAGCTTATCTTTGGATACGGGAATTTCTTTATTGGCCAGCAGATAGGTGATCAGACGGGTCACCTGAAGGCTGCGGTTATTCGTGGGCGTGAATTTGTAATATTCATTGGAAATGGTAAAAGTACCGAACATTTTGATATGTAGTGTTAGGTCCATGTGGTTTTCCTCCCTGCTTTTGTAAAATGCATGTTTCATTCCTATTATATTTTATTATAACAGAGAAATAAATCATTATTTGAATTTTTTTTACAATTATCCTGCAATATATCAGAAATTATGTGACAACTGTGTGACTATGCTGTGGTATCATTATCTATTCGGACAGGATTCAAAAACGGAGCGTCCGCTTTATGAATAAATCAGACTGATGACGGGAGGTCGGGATTATGAGATATAAACATGACAAGAAAGGATACGGAATCAGCTATTGGAAGCGGATTTTGGCTCTTGTACTGGTGGCGGTTCTATGGGTAACGGCGAGCAATTACACGCTGGCTGTGGAACCGGAGACAGGAAAGACCCAGACGGATACGCAGGAGAGCGCTGGTGATGCGGATGCGGGTATTGATCCGGATACGGGTGCAAGCACACCCATCCCCACAGCAGAGCCAATGGTGACACCCATAGCTGTGCCGGAGGCGGGTCCTGATGCGGAGGCTTCCGGGGAGCCGGGAGCAGAGCCCACGCAGGAGCCGGAGCCTACACAGGAGCCGGAGCCCGTGCCAACGCCGGAACCTTCCGAGTCGCAAGAAGGAGAGCCTTCCGGCGGGAACGATCAGAATACGCTTCCCACGCAGGAGCCGGCGGCTCCTGCAGCGGATACGGATTCCCAGAACCAGGCAGGTGCAGATCAGGAAGCGCAGACGTTCGACACGGTTCCGGAAGTCACCTTTGAATTCTCAGCCGCGATCAGCGAGACAGAAGTCACCGCAGGAGATACGGTAAACTACACAGTTTCCTATAATGTACCGGGCGGCGGCAAATATACCAGCTCCACCATCAAGGTAACGCTGCCGGAGGGCATCAATCCTGTGGCCTGGAGCGGAGATGATGTAAGCAGCCAGCGTACGATCCGGAACGCGGACGGCACCACCACCTGGTTTTTCCAGTTAAAGCAGGGACTGGTAACCGGCACCGGGCGGACGATCGCCATGACGCTAAAGACAGAAAACTTCGATTTTGCCGATGGCTCTAAGCTCGAGATACCGGCTAATTTCAGCAGTTATTTTACGCAGGATGGCAGTACCGGGTCTATCCGGCTGGACCGGGACGCAAGCCCGAATGCGGATGGGACGGATCTGGTCATACGCGCGGATGACGGCTGGGATGTGCAGAAGACCCGGGGGGATGTGGTAACGGTTGAAGAGGGTGACCGGGAGTACTATGATGTCACCTATGAGCTGACTGTATATAACCAGAGCAGCACGGCTTCGGAAAATGCTCAGGGGCTGCGGGAAAGCGAATGGAACCGGTTCGGCCGCCTGGATATGCAGTCCTTTTCACTGACGGATATATTGCCGTCTTCCGGACTGCCCTTTGGCGGAGGCGCTGTGTCTGTCCGTTCTGTAACAGCCAGGTCCGCCGTGAACACCACGCCGCAGGATCTGAATCCGGGTACGGACTATACGATCGGGAAGAACCCGGATCATACGATTAAAACGCTGGAGATCAGTTACATAGATAAGCTGACGCAGGAACAGGCCGCCCAGTATCCCAATGTCCGGGAGAATACGCCGGTGAAAACCATCTATACAATCGTCGTCCGCTATCCAAAGGCCCCTTATCTGACGCCGTCCAATGAGCCGGAGGCGGTGATTTACGATCTGGTCAATACGGCCCGTCTGAATTACCAGCTTCTGGGGCAGGGCCCGGCACAAAAGGAGAGCCAGGCGTCTTTAAAACTGGGGGAAAAAGAACCGGAGGGCGGCAGCACTTCGATTACGGTAGAAAAATATGCCGGTTTGGCAGGCCAGTCCTGGCTTCTGGACGCTTCGGCCCAAAAGACCTACGGTACGGCCAGGTTTGCGCTGTATAAAGATAAAGACTGCACGGTTCTGGCAAATAATATCAGCGGAACCGCAGCAGCCGGCGCGGAAACTCCGGTCGATGAAAATGGCAGGGTAACTTTTTCGAGACTGAAGCCCGGCGTGTATTATCTGAAGGAAACGGCCGCGCCAGACGGATTTTCGCTCCTGGCGAACGGTACGGGGCTGAAAGTGGAAGCAGCTCTTGACGGTACGTTAATAATCGATAAGACAGAACATGCGGTGGTGGAAGGGAATAATCTCAAAGTAACGGATATGGCGGAAACTGTGGGAGCCGTTGAATTCTGGAAACAGGGCCTCAATGCGGCGGGAAATACCCAGGCGCTTTCGGGAGCCGTCTTTACCCTGACGGAAAAAACAGGCGGAAAATCCTATCAGGCGGTCAGCGGCAGTGACGGAAAAGTCAGGTTTGATTGTGTTCCCGCCGGGGATTACCTGCTAAAGGAAACCGGCCTGTCCGAAGAGCTGAACAAGGAATATCAGATCGATAACCGGGTGCTCGATGTGACAGTGACCGGCAACCGCGTGACATATCCGGCTGTCCATGATCCGGGAAGCACCAGCACACATCCGGTATTCCAGAATATATCCTCAAAAGGAAAGCTTAAAATAATTAAAACGGATGAAAAAGATCCCAATAAAAAGCTTGACGGTGCCAGGTTCCTTTTGTACGGGCCTTATGATGCGGCGGTTACGACCCTTCCGGCCGGAGCCGTGCCGGTTCAGAATGCGGACGGAAGTGATTACGTCATGGAAACAGGCGGCGCAGACGGTACCGCACTGTCCATGCCTTTGGAAGCGGGGAAATATTTTATCCGTGAAACCGGGGCGCCGGAAAACTATGTGCTGTCTGCGGACGTCACGGCTTTTGGCGTATCGGCAAACACAGTAAACAGCATAACGCTTACCAACCGGAAGAAAATAGCGGTGACTATCAGCAAAAAGGGGGATGTCGCCGGATTATATAAGGAAGATCTGGCCGGCGTCGTATTTGAAATATACGATGCCCCTGCCGGAGGCGTGCTGTTAGGCACCCTGACCACCAAACTGGATTCTTCCATGCACTCCACCTCCAATGAGATCTATCTGGAGAACGGAAAACAGTACTGGTATGAGGAAAAGAACGCGCCGGAAGGGTATCAGCAGATACAGGGAAGGCAGCCATTTACAGTGGGCTCGGAAGATTCGGTCCATTTTGAGCTGGAGATCGTGAACACGGCAGTGTATGGACAGATCAAAATCCAGAAACAGGATGCCACGGATACAGGGAAGGCATTGGCCGGGGCCAAATTCCAGATATTTAAAGATCCGGCGTGTACGCAGGCTGCCGGTGATGTGCTGATCACAGGCGCGGACGGAACGGTGCTGTCCGGGCTGCTGGAGCCGGGGAATTACTATGTGAAGGAGCTTGAGGCGCCTGCGGGTTATGCCATTACGATCGAAGTGATCCGGGGGGTCGACGGCGGAGGCAATGCCGCGGCCGATGGGTCCGGTATCGCGGTAAGCCGGAATGTGCAGACACTGGTGAAGGTAAAGGACGAACCGCTGGCCAGCCTGAAGATCCTGAAGAAAGACCAGGTAACCAATACCATGCTTTCGGGAGCCGGATTTACCCTGTACCAGGATGAGGCGTGTACACAGCCGGCCGGCACAGAGGTCCTGACCGACAGGAACGGCATCGGTGTGTGGAAAGACCTGGAACCCGGAAAGACCTATTATCTGAAGGAAACCACAACACCGGCAGGTTATCAGGCGATTCAGGACCCGGTAACCGTTATGATCCCGGCCAGTGGCAGCGGCAGCTGGCAGGCGGATCTGACCTATGAAAAAGAGGTTGAAAATATACCAAACGGGACCCTAAAGATCTATAAGACCTCGAATATGGATTGTGAAGGTTCTGAACGGGTAGCCTTACAGGGAGCGCAGTTTGAATTGTACCGGGCGGTATCGGCCGACGGCGCAGCGGATTGCTCCGACCCGGCGAATCTGGCCGGATCGCGCACAACCGGAGAAAACGGCCAGGCGGCCTGGGAGAACCTGGAGGCCGGCAGTTATTGGCTGAAGGAAATCCGGGCGGACGGCCACGCGGTGCCGGCAGACCCTGTAAAAGTCGAGGTATCCCCGGGGGAAAATGTAGAAGGCTACGGGATAACCGATATAGAGCAGATCGACAACAGTGCGGATAAAGGGAAAGTCCGGATTCTGAAGACCGATGAGAACGATCCGGCGAAAAGACTGGAGAATGTTACGTTCCTGATCTACGCAAAGCGTGGGGATAACGATTATACCGCGGCCGATGCGCTGGGTACGCTGACTACCGATGCAGAGGGCCAGGCGGTGTCGGGATGGCTTGAGCCCGGAGAGTATGTGTTGATCGAGCAGGAGACAGCCGTCAGTCCAAAGGGATATGAGGTGGATGCCACGCCTCATCCGTTTACGATAGCAGCCGGGAAAACCGATAAAACCTATGTGAATCATCCGCTTACAAACCGGTTGATGGGAAAACTCTATCTGTACAAATACGGTACATTCCCGATTGCCGGGGAGGACGGCACCGTCACCAGCGGGGAGAGTAGATATCCGCTGGCCGGAGCAGCCATAGAGATCTACAGAAAATTAACCGATGATGCGTTAACCGACACAGCAAAGCCCAATCTCCCCATATGGAGTATGGAACAGATGCCGTCCAAACAGGAGACGGGATGGCTGCCGGAGGGCGATTACTGGGTAAAAGAAACAGCTGCGCCGGATCAATATATCGCTTCCGCACAAATATATCTGGCCCATGTTACAAGCGGACAGTCGGAGGAGATAGCAGGCTCCAATCAGGTGAATATAGACAACCGTTCGGAAAAAGGCAGGCTGCGGCTGTTTAAACGCAGCCATGGGACCAATGCTCTGTTAAACGGAGCGGAATTCCTCCTCTATCAGCAGGTGCCGGAGGGAACATTGGGCGCGCAGAAGTTCAACGTGGGCGGCAGCGACATCTGGCTGTCTAAAGTCAGGGTATCCGCCTCCTCCGATGATACCGGATATCTGATGCAGAGCGGTACCGACGGAACCGGATCGGCAGTGACGATCGAGATCGGTCCCGGCACGTATTACCTGTATGAACAGAAAGCGCCGGACGGTTACTTTGTGGAGGAACGGTGGACCGGGCCGATTACCGTGACAGCAGGGAATGAATCCACCGTAACGGTGGTCAATTACCCGGAAACGACGATAGACGGAAGTAAAGTGGATGCGGACACCAATATGGGTGTGGCCGGCGCTTACTTCGGTCTGTTCCGCACGCAGGCGGATGCACAGGCCGTGGTTCAGTATCTGTGGGATAACGGGGCGGGGACCAACACGGCATTCCGAAATGCGCTGGCCGCGAAGCTGACCGCAGGGACCTATGTGGATGATCCGGATCTGAAACAGATCGTACAGTGGGCAGTTACCGATGCCGGCGGCCGTTTTTCCTTCCGTGATCTGAAGGAGGGAACTTATTACGCTGCAGAACTGGTACCTCCGGCCGGTTACGATTATGATGAGACCGTGATCCGGACGCTCACGGTTGACCAGGACGGCCATGCCACATCCGAACTGGTATTCTCGGATTATAAGCTGGGCCAGCTTCAGGTCTCCAAAGTGACCAGTCTTGACCAGGGAACCGCAGGTGAGCAGGAATACCGGGTAAACGGTGTGAAATATAATGTCTACCAGGCGGTCGAAGATGCAAACGGCGCTTATGAGCGAAACGGTATGAAATACCGGAAGGCGGAAAAAGTGTCGGCTTCCGGTTACACCAATGCCAACGGGATCTATACCAGCATTCTGCTGCCGAAAGGCATTTATATAATAGAAGAAGAAAAGGATGAGACGAAATACGAAGGAGGGAAAGCACCGGATATCGTAGATATTACAGTTTCCTCTCCGGACTACCGGGTCCTGGAGATCCGGGCCGGCCAGATCAATGGGGCCACAGATAACGGGAAGGATAACGGGAATCTGCTGGAGGACCATAAGTTCCAAAACCCTGCCAAAGTAGGTAAATTCGCGTTAAAGAAACTGAATGATCTGGGAAATCCGGTAGCCAATGCGTCCGCAACCTTTAAGGTACAATGGTTTAACGGCAAAGACTATGAGGATTACCGGGTGGGCGGAAAGACTTATACCTTCCAGTCCAAGCGTACCGGTGATTATACTTACCTGTCCGATTACCTGCCTGTCGGGGATTACAGGCTGGTGGAAGTAAGCTGTCCCGGTTATACACTGGCGGCGGATGTGGAATTCTCCATAGTAGCCGGCAAAATCACGGGAGCGGCAGGCGCTGCCGCGGGCGGCGGACTGGCAGATCCGATCCTGGTTACGAACAACAGGCAGGGCATATTAAGCCTGGAAAAATCAGGCGTGTTCGGGGAGAAGAGTGACGCCTGGTATGCGCAGAAACTTCTGCCGGACGTTACATTCCGAATATATAAAAATGTAAACGGCGACAGGACTGCGGACTGCACCGACGCCAACTATATCGGATACAGGACTACGGGCACCGCCGGGAAGATCACAAGCTGGAAGCTGGATGCCGGAGACTACTGGCTCGTGGAGACGAAGCTTGGCAAGAACAACAGCCAGTATCCGGAATATGAGCCGTTGGGCACACTGGCGGAGCAGATCAAAAAAGCGATTCCGGTAACCATAGCCATAGGTCAGACCACTTATCTGCGGAATGCGGACGGTACGGCGGTCGAAAATAAAGTGATCTATGGGAAATTCAAGATCAGGAAAACAGACGCCAACAATACCGATCAAGTCCTTGCCGGAGCCGAGTTCGATATTTACCGGAAGGGAACCGGCGGCGCATGGGAGCGGGTAAAGGATTCCGAAGGCAAGTGGGCGGTCCTTAAAACCGGCGCAGACGGCACTGCCGTATCCGGATATCTGCCGGCCGGCGAGTATTATGTAAAAGAGACGAAAGCGCCGGCGGGATACCTTAAGGAAGATACGTATACCGGGCCTTATGCAGCAGAACAGGGGAAACTGACGGACTACACAACCAGTGTGCCGAGCTATGTGACGAACCGGAAGGAATTTAAGATCCAGATCTTCAAGACAGACGGCAAGACCAACAGTCCGCTTGGCGGGGTTACCTTCGGGCTCTACGAATCCGAACAGGACGCGCTGGACGATGTGAACCGGCTGGCTTCGGGCAGCACCAATACCGCAGGCAGCTATCTGTTTACCGGCCTTCATGTGGAAAGCTCGGGAACAAAGACTTATTATCTTCGTGAGATATCCACAGTGGATAATTACCAGATGAATGATACGGTATATCCGGTCACTCTTACCTACACGGACAGTGATCAGGTGACCGTGACGGCAGAACCGAATCCGATCCCCAATATGCCTTACGGAAACTTTGCCGTTACAAAGACGGCTACGTGGAACGGAGTAACCGTGTCCCTGCCGGGAGTGGAATTCAAGGTATACCGTGTGGCTGCGGAAAACGTGGAGCATAGTGATGGGGACACACCGGTGGATACCATCAAAACGGTGCTGGATGTAGCGACCAATTTTGCGACAGCCGTCAGTAAGCCTCTTCCCTCCGGATGGTATGAGGTGGTGGAGGCACTGCCCGACGGATTCGCGCCGGAAAGCGGAAAGACAGCGTCCGTCTGGGTGCAGGTGGAGGACGGCAAAACAAATACAAAATATAAAGATACGCCGGTGGTGAATGTCCCCAATAAAGGGAGATTCCTGCTGAAGAAATACGACGGCGAGCATGGAACCGATCCTGCGTCTTTGCACGGCCTGACCGGAGCACAGTTTGAGTTATATAAACAACAGGCAGATCATACCTATCAGCTCCAGATTATTGACGGGGAAGAAAAACTGACTATGACCAGCCCTGTCTATGAATCTGGTATGCTGGAGCCCGGCAGCTACCGGTTAAAGGAGATCAAGGCTCCCTCTTACCAAAAAGCGGACGGTACCTGGGTGCAGTTCCAGCTGCCGGAACAAACGGAATTCGATTTTACCATCGTTGAGGGGGTTACGAAAGAGGTCGTGTTCCACAACAGCCCCAAGGGCACGATTCAGGTGTCAAAACAGGGGGTTTCGTACGACGAGAACGGGCAGCCCATCGAATCGGCCAGAACCATGCTGAGCGGAGTTGTCTTCCGGCTGTATACAGGTTCCTATGCGGATGGCGTGATGAACTACGTGGAAGTGCCCGACAGCGAGAGAACCACAGACGGCAGCGGTACCTGTAGCTGGACGGATGTATCCCCCGGCACCTACTATATCCATGAGATCAGTGCCCCGGACGGCTATGAAGTGCGGGAAGATGATTTCTATCAAGTGACAGTGGAGGACGGCCGGCTCGTCACGGATGAGCTGCTGTACCGGCCCTTAAAGGCAGACAATCCGGGCTTGCAGGCGGACGGTGTGATCGGAAATGACGCGGTCAAAGGTGCTGTCCTGATCAGTAAGACGGATGGGGACACGGGTAATCCTCTGACCGGGGCCATATTTAAAGTATACGCGAAGGATGCAGACGGAAACTATACCCGGGAAGTGGACCGTGTCGAGGTAACCAGAGGGGACGGCATGGTAAAGACCAGGCTGTTAAATGCGGCGAAAACGGGGACCACCTATCTTGTCAAAGAGGTGAAGGCGCCTGATTCCTATACGCTGGATGATACCTATTTTCCGACGGAGCAGGAAGTCACGGTGTATCCGTTCTTTGAACCGGTGGTTGGCCAAACTTCCAACTACGTATCATTTAAGAACAAGAAGATCACGAAGGATATGGGAAATTTCGTGAGTTCGGTCACGAAGAGCATTGCCGATGAGGATGAAACCGTACCCTCCGCGCAGGTGCAGGCAGAACACAGCCTGATGTTTGAAGATTACACAGCGGACTTCACCCTGGGGGGCTATGCTGACGGCGCGAATATTCTGGGTGCCCGGGAATTCACGGTTACTGATAACCGGGTCACCCTGCAGTATCTGCAGAAACTAAATGACGGCAGCCAGATCTATACCGATCTGCCTCGGACGAACCGGGAAGATTATCAGTATAATTCCGTTACGATACATGCGGCCTATCATGCGGACCCTGACGTCAGGGCAGGTGCGGTGCTGGAATACCAGTTCTACGGGGAAACCGTATGGAGGTCTTATAACAATGGCCAGGTGTATCCGCTGACGGCAGATCAGACTCTTGCGCTGGATTCCCTGGGAGGAACGGTGACAGGAATCCGTGTCCATTACCAGAATGTGAAGAGAGGGTTCCAACTGGCGGACGCCGAAAAAGGAATCACCATCAACGCCACATTCCACAGCCGGGAGGCCGTGGCTTGTGCAGATTTGCCGGAAGTGCGCAGGATCGTGAACAGTGCGGACCTGCACTGGACGGAAGAAGTGTACAACAGCGAAGGCGTAAGTGAAAACGGCAGCACAGCGGATATCAGAAGCAATCAGGTGACGGCGCTGATACCGAAGGCAGAAGAGGTAATGCCCACGGTGAAGCTGACAAATATGATCACCAACGGAAGCGCCAGCGGGAATCAGTTCGCAGCCGGGTCCACGGTGGCCTACCGGGTGACGGCGGAGAATATCAGTACGAACGACGCGGTATTCAGACAGCCGGTCCTCACCTTTGACCTGGCCGCTTACACCAGTCTGCATCAGAACTTTGGGTCTGCCGGAAATGGCTTCAAGGTAATTAAAAAATCCCTGGATGCCCACGGTACTCCCAGCTATACGGAGATTCCCGTGGACCAGTATACCCTGAAGGAAACCACGGTAAAGGCTGTCGCAGGTACCGGCAGTGACGGTTCGCCGGTCACCGGAGAAGTGGATACCACCAGATATATTTTCGAATTCGGCCCTGGCGTGGAACTTACGCCCGGGGAAAGCATTATGCTGGAGCTGGAGGCTATCATTGACTACAATAAGCCCCAGGGGGCGATCAAGTTCACCTCGCCGGCCCATTTGAGCAGCAATTATACGATTCCGGCTTCCGCGGAAAATAAACTGGGAACCAGCTTCCTGTCCCCGGACAATATGCAGGAAAATCCGGATATCGATGACACCATCGGCCAGACAGAACAGGGGAACAGGGAATACCTGTATGAGCCGGTTATCGTCCAGACCACGGACAGCAGCGGCACACAGCTGGTGAAGGAGATCAGCGCGGACAACAGGAACTGGAGTTATACCAAACCGGTCACCGTAAACCCCACGGATGAGGTTTATTACCGGATGACGATCTACAATTTTTCGCCTAACCCGGCCAAGACCATCCGTCTGGTGGATATTCTGCCATTTACCGGAGACAGTTATCTGTTCAATGCCTTTGTCAGCCGGAATACGGATATCCCGTCCGGAGCCGGATTTGAGGAAATGCTGTTCGAGAGCATGGATATTCCCGACAAAGCCAATGTTGAGAATTACAAATTTTACTATTATGTGGAAGACACCGCTGCCGCTAACAGCTGGGAGACCAGAACAGGCAATCTGTACGCGGAGATGCCGTTCTTTTATGATACGCTGGATGCCGGAAACGGCAGATATGAGAACTGGGGCGGAAAATGGACCACAGGCATGCCTTCAGATCCCGGAAGAATTACCGCCATCGGGATGGAGATCACATTCAAAGACAGTGCACTGTTGGAATACGGCGACTCCTTCCAGATGACCCTGACGATGAAAACACCGGGATACACGGCGGATGAGATCGAGGACTATGCCACGAAACAGATGGTAAATACTGCTGCAGTGGCGGTGATCCGGCAGGCCGAGACAGGGATCGCGGACAGTATCGGCAACGAGGACCGTGTGGAATCCAACGATGTGGCAGCCAAACTTCAGCTGCCTACAGGATCGATCGGTGACTACGCATGGTATGACAATAACAATGACGGGCTTCAGGACGATACGGACACACCGGTACCGAACCTGAAGGTATCCCTGTATCAGACGGTTACAAGCGCCAAAACCGGAACCAGCATGGAAAAACTTTATGCCACCACAACCACGGATGGTGTTGGAAAATATCTGTTTACGGATCTGCCCTGCAGTTATCTGAAAAAAGGTGCCGCCGCGGGCTCAGAAGACCCGAACGATTATGTGGGCGGAGAATTTTACCGATACCGCGTAGTTTTCGCCATGATGGATGACTTCTCCAACACAACCAGATATGAAGGCGCAGACAGGGCCAAAGATTCCGATATCGATGAAAAAGGGGCCACGGATTATGTTCAGCTGTCGGTGCAGATCAGAGACGGTAAATTATACGGAGAAGAGAATATGACTCTGGACGCGGGCTTTATCCGCCCGTTCCGGCTGGGAAATCAGGTCTGGCTGGACTGGAACCGGGACGGTATGCAGGGTACCTATATCGATGTGGATGGTGTGGAGAAGCCGGAACCCGGCGTAAATAATGTAGGTGTCAAGCTTTATAAGGTGGATGGGCCGGATGGCAGCATCGACGGGCTTTCGCCTTACGCAACCGCCGTTACCTCTTCGGTAAACGGGGAGGACGGGATCTACTGGTTTAACAACCTGCCGGAGGGCTATTATGTAGTGGTGTTTGATACGACCACGCTGGTGAAGGAGGACGGTTATACTTATCGTTACATGTTTACCGAAGATAATGTGGTTACGTCCCGGGATGCCTATGATTCGGATGCGGTGGTTTCACCCGGGCTCCACGCAGATGACAGGATCAGAAAGACGCAGGTGATCCATCTGTGGCCCGGCACTTCCCCGGAGCTGCTGGCTGACCCCCACGTGGATGACCGCTGGGATGCCGGACTGACGGTATACAGCGCTCTGGGCGGTTTCTGCTTTGATGATGAGAATTATACGGATATGCAGGACATCTACAAACCGCTGCCAGGAACCAGGGTGGATCTGTATCAGGTGGTGAACGGCATACGGGAAGGCAGCCCGATCCGCACGGCGACGGTGGGCGAAGACGGCAAGTATTACTTTGACCAGCTGACGGAAGGAGATTACCAGATTCATTTCACCTATCCGAAAGGATATACCGCTGTCAAACCGAATGTGGGCACCAAGACCACGGATTCGGATACTAAGATATTTGCGGAAGGGGATATGAGCCAGGGGTTCACGGAAGTGATCCATCTGCCGAGGGATGCGGCGGACACTACCTGGGACGCCGGAGCCTATAAGCTCAGCACGATCGGAGATTATGTCTGGTATGACCTGAATAAAAACGGACTTCAGGATTCCAATGAACGGGGAGTTGCCGGAGTGAAAGTGATACTCCAAAGCAGGATGGATGGAGGAGAGTGGAGCAGCTACGCGTCCACCGCCACGGATCAAAACGGCAGATACCTGTTTACGGATCTGAAGAGCAGTACGCGGTATGGAATCCAGTACCGGGTAGTATTTGACTTCGCAGACGGTGTAAAGGTAACGATCCCTGGAGAGGGTGAGGATGCGGCTGTCGATTCCGACGCCATGTTCAAAATCGAAGGATTGGGTTATGTGACCATGCCGATCCCGACACTGGAATACGGGGCTGAAGACCTGACCTGGGATGCGGGCATTATATCGACCAAAGGGACGATCGGTGATTTCGTCTGGTATGACAAGAATCAAAATGGCATCCAGGACGAAGGGGAGTTCGGAGTGGCGAACATACCGGTGGCTCTGGAGATCTGTCCAAGCGCGGAGGTAGACAATGAGAATGCCTGGTATGTGTATGCGCAGACCCGGACCAATGCCAACGGCTATTACCGGTTCTATGATCTGGATGAAAATTATTACAGGGTGCGGTTCCAGATCCCTGAGAAATACAACGTCACGCTTGCCAACCGGGGCAGCGGGGACAACGCCCATGAGCTGGATTCCGATGCTTCCAGGGAGGCCACGCAGCGCTGGTTCTACAGCAGAAGCTTCTATCTGGATGTGGAGACAAAACCGGAGGACCTGTCCTGGGATGCGGGTGTCTATCTGAAGACTGAGGCGCGCAAGGATACCAGGATCGTGATCAAGCGTACGATTGTGAAACATCCCACGGTATACCGGTATCTTCCTGCTGTCCGGACCGGGGACCCTACGCCGCTATGGCTTTATGTCGGATTGTTCGCGGGGATGGGGATTTTGGCTGCAGGGCTGTTCTTGAGCTGGCGCAGAAGAAGAGGCGGTACTGAATAACGGAATGACTTTTGTATACTGGGGAGGGGACTAAGGGCCGGAGAAGGCCGGCACGGGGAGCGATGACGGCTGAGGCGGACTGTCCCGAAAACCAGGGCGCAGCCCACCAGCGGTCCGCTCAGTACGGGCTTGCCCTATGGGGACCCGGCAGGGAGAGCGGTGTCTGTGATCCCCTGTCTCACTTAAGGCTGTTACCCGGTGAAATCTAAATGAAATCGGCCCGGCAGGTTTGCGGTACGTGGCTGATTCACCGTGAATGCTTGATGCATTCGCGGTTCAGCAGCCACCGAAAGACTGCACGGAACGCAGTCTTTCGCCACAAACCTGCCGATCCGATTTCATTAAGATTTCACACGGGCGCCTTATGTGAGACAGGGGATCACAGACACCGCTCTTCCTGCCGGGTCCCCATAGGGCAAGTCCGTACTGAGCGGACCGCTGGTGGGCTGCGCCCTGGTTTTCGGACAGTCCCCTCAGCCGTCATCGCTCCCCGTGCCGGCCTTCTCCTGCTTTGGTGATATTTTATATGCATTGGGAGGTCAAATAATCGACGAAGTTACCATATATTTCTTGGTTTTGTGACAATGGTGTGATTCTGGAGCATTATGATCATAAGTGAAAAGGGAAGATGGCTTTCTTGATCTTTGTAGTAAGGCATTTAGAAGAAAGCATTTAGAAGTATAAAGGATGTGAGTGTAATGAAAAAACAAATTATGATGTTAGCTGCCAGTTTATTTATTATATTAGGAACCGTAGGGTTAAGTGGAACGACAGCCAAAGCGGCGGGGTTTACTATAACAGGTGAGACTGCGCCGGGGCCTGGAGAGCAGGTTTTTACGGTATCCAATTATGGTGAAGCCGATAATTTTTCCTGGTCGGCGGACGGCGGTTTCAGCGGACAGTTCTGGCTGGAGAGCGGAGGCAGTACCAGGTTTTCCGTGCCGACGGATGATTATATCGTTGTACAGGTCAGCTCTGCAAAGAATGGGTCTGATTTTGCCGTAAGCCGGAATGAATATCCGGTGGCCGTATATGCCAATTACGGGGGAAGCAAAACTCAGCTGACAACACTTCTCTTCAATATGAATCAGGGAAGCATTGATTATACGGTGGATGCCAATGTGACGGTGAACGGTGTCACTTATACCTGTACCAACGGAACGACCCAGTATCTGTACTATGGGGAAGGCAGCAGCATGGAATTTATATATGAACAGGTGCAGCAGCCGGATAAATATATAGATGTATATTTTACTGATACAAACGGCTATATGCTGGGCAGTGACAGCTTTGCTGTTTCCTATGGAAGCAGCGTTAATTATACGGCTCCGGCAGAATATCAGGCCAACAACCGTAACTATAGCGCGGTTTCCGGACAGAGCATGACTGTATCCCACCGGTATGACAGCACCAGAACTTCTTACAGCTTTACCTATGCGGCACAGACAGCGGCTCCGGATAAGCCTTATTCCGTAGCCATCCGTCTGGTGGATGCATCCAGCAATGAGGTTTTTGCTGCGGAATCTATGACCATCCCCGCAGGCGGCTCCAATACCTTCCCGGTTCCCGGCACTTATGTGGCAGGTACCACTTCTTACAGACTGGCTGCAAACCAGCCGGCCTCCATTACACACAGCGCGGATAATGCGCAGAGAAGCTACGATGTATTATACGATGTAGTAAGTACAAAAGTGGAATATCAGATCAATATCCGTTTTACGGACGCGGTAACCGGCGAAACTCTGCGGACCGAGACCATTACCGTTCCGGTAGATTCTGTGGCTGCCTATGATTTACCCTCCACAGTGGAAGCCAACGGTCATAAATACCTGCTGGCCTCCGGCCAGGCATCCAGGCTGACCCATGATTATAATAAGACGGCCAGAAATTATACTATTTATTACAATGAAGTAAACAACGAGCAGACAGCTTCCTATAATATCGGAATCCAGTATGTGGATGTAAAGACAAATGCCGTATTATTCCGGGATACCAGGCAGGTAAATGCCGGAGGCAGTGTAAACATTAGCGCTCCCGCTTCTTATCAGAGCGCTGGAAACAGCTACGTAATGCTTGCCGGACAGTCCGGTGATGTAACCCACAGCTATTCGAACACCAGACGAAACTATATCATCTACTACAGGAATGTCAATGACACGGAGAATGAAAATACCGTCGTTACCGAACAGGTAGTCAACGAAATCATCAATGAAGACGGTGAGACAGTTGTAATACCCAGCGCCGTAACCACCATCACCAATCCGGCCGGCACCCAGACTACAGTCGACCAGAACGGCAATCTGGTGACGATTCCGGACGAAGCTGTTCCGCTGTCAGACGGTACCCAGCCGGATACCACGGCAGAGCAGTCTGCGAAGACGGATGAAAATGAGAAGCAGGATCTGGTAAATATAGAAGATGAACCGGTCCCGCTGGCAGCAGGCGCTCCCGAACAGTCATCCCCCAATGTACTGATGATCACCGGGATCAGCCTCGCAGCGTTGGCGTTACTTGGCGCTGCAGGAATCCTGATTCTGAAGAGAAGAAAAAAAGCCTGAGAGCTTAAAGAAGATTGCTTATGAAACCGCTGACCGCATATCCTGCGGCTGGCGGTTTTCGGTTGTGGTTATCGTAACTATAGAGGCAGTGCGAACGAATCAAAACCTTGACAAATGATGACCGTATGATAGAATGAAAACTAGTGTAAATAGTAGGAAGTCCGCATTGGGACTTCCTGTTATATCATAAAGAATGGAATGTGATACATTAGGAGGAAGAGAAATGGCAGTACCTTACAACCATAGGGCCATTGAGCAGAAATGGCGGAAAAATTGGGAAGAGCACCCGGTAAATGTGAATGATGGAAAGAAACCCAAATATTATTGTCTGGATATGTTTCCGTATCCCTCGGGAAGCGGACTGCATGTGGGGCATTGGAGAGGGTATGTCATCTCGGATGTGTGGAGCCGTTATAAGATGCTGCAGGGGTATTATCTGATTCATCCCATGGGGTGGGACGCATTCGGACTGCCGGCGGAGAATTACGCGATTAAGATGGGCGTTCATCCGGCCAAGTCTACGGCGGAGAATATTTCGAATATTAAAAGACAGATTAATGAGATCGCTGCGATCTATGACTGGGATATGGAAGTGAATACCACGGACCCGGATTTTTATAAGTGGACCCAGTGGATTTTCGTGAAGATGTTTAAAGAGGGGCTGGCTTATGAAAAGGAGATGCCGATTAACTGGTGTCCTTCCTGTAAGACCGGCCTGGCCAATGAGGAAGTGGTGAATGGCTGCTGTGAACGCTGCGGGGCTGCCGTGACGAAGAAGAATCTGAAACAGTGGATGCTGCGCATTACCAAATATGCGGAGCGGCTGCTGAATGATCTGGATAAGCTGGATTGGCCGGAAAAAGTGAAGAAGATGCAGACCGACTGGATCGGCAAGAGCTATGGGGCTGAGATCGATTTTGAGGTAGAGGGCCGGGAGGATAAGATTAAGGTGTATACGACCAGGCCGGATACGCTGTACGGCGCTACGTTTATGGTCCTGGCACCGGAACATGCGATGGCCGCTTCCCTGGCTGCTGACGAGTATAAGGAGCAGGTGGAGAAGTATATCTTTGACTCTTCCATGAAGTCCAATGTGGACCGGCTCCAGGATAAGGAAAAGACCGGTGTGTTTACCGGCAGCTACGCAGTCAATCCGCTGAATCAGGCAAAGATTCCGATCTGGCTGTCGGATTATGTGCTGGCTGATTATGGTACCGGTGCGATCATGTGTGTGCCTGCCCATGATGACCGTGACTTTGAATTCGCGAAGAAGTTTGATATTCCGATCGTTCAGGTTATTGCCAAAGACGGGGTGGAGAATCCGGATTTGACGCAGGCTTATACGGAACCTGGCATTATGATTCATTCTGAGAAATTTAACGGCATGAATTCTGAGGATGCGAAGCGGGACGTGCCCGGTATGCTGGAAGAGCAGGGGATTGGCAAGAAGACCGTGAATTATAAGCTGCGTGACTGGGTATTCTCCAGACAGCGTTACTGGGGCGAGCCGATTCCGATTATCCACTGTGAGCACTGCGGCGCTGTGCCGGTGCCGGAGGATCAGCTGCCGTTACTGCTTCCGGAGGTAGAGTCTTATCAGCCCACCGGAACCGGGGAATCTCCGCTGGCAGACATCGAGGAATGGGTGAATACCACGTGTCCGGTGTGCGGACAGCCGGCGAAGAGGGAGACGAATACCATGCCCCAGTGGGCGGGGTCGTCCTGGTATTTCCTGCGCTATGTGGACAGCCATAATCAGGAAGAACTGGTATCCAGAGAGAAGGCGGATAAGTACCTGCCGGTGGATATGTATATCGGCGGTGTGGAGCATGCGGTCCTGCATCTGTTGTACTCCCGGTTCTATACAAAGTTCCTGTATGACATGGGCGTGATTGATTTTGACGAGCCCTTTAAGAAGCTGTTTAACCAGGGTATGATTACCGGTAAGAACGGGATTAAGATGAGTAAGTCCAAGGGAAATGTGGTGTCGCCGGATGATCTGGTTCGGGATTACGGCTGCGATTCCTTAAGGCTGTATGAATTGTTCGTAGGACCTCCCGATCTGGATTCCGAGTGGGATGAGAGAGGTATCGACGGTGTCTACCGCTATATCAACCGGTTCTGGAATCTGGTGATGGATTATAAGGATGGTAATGTAAAGGCGACGAAGGAGATGATCAAACTTCGTCATAAGATGGTCTATGATATAACGAACCGTCTGGATAACTTCAGTCTGAATACGGTTATTTCCGGTTTCATGGAATATAATAATAAATTTATCGAGCTGGCCAAGAAAGAGGGCGGAATCGATAAAGAAAGCCTGGAGACCATGGTACTTCTGCTGGCGCCGTTTGCTCCGCATATCACGGAGGAGCTGTGGGAAGCGCTGGGACATGCGGATTCCGTATTCCACAATACCTGGCCGGCTTATGAAGAGGACGCCATGAAGGATGACGAGAAGGAAGTGGCGGTACAGATCAACGGCAAGACAAAAGCAGTGATCAGCCTTCCCGTTGACGTGACCAAGGAAGCGGCACTGGAGGCCGGAAAAGCGGCGATCGCACAGAAGCTGACCGGGACAATAGTGAAAGAGATTTATGTGCCGGGACGGATTATAAATATTGTGCAGAAATAAGTATTTCTGTTTCATCATGTAATGATATTGCTGGAAGGGGCTGCCGGGAAATAAAATTTGCATACCAGGGATTGATGTGAAACCTGCAATCATGTTCCATATCTGGTATGACTAATTTATTTCCGACAGCCCTTCCTATAAATAGTAACCTGTTTAGGTTCTTGACAAAAAGGGAACAGTAAAATACAGAAGTACAGTGAATCATATCGGTAAATAGTATATGGATTTCATTGTGCCGGATGTCTGCATGCTGAAAGGAGAACAAAAGTTGCTCGAATACAAATATGATACCCAGTTATTGATCGAAGGGGAAGCCCTTGATGAGGATGTCATCAGTGAATATTTTACGGAACATTTTAAAGGGGACTGCCTTCTGGCCGTAGGTGATGAGGAATTAATCAAGATTCACTACCACACCAATGAGCCGTGGGATGTTCTTTCGTACTGCGCTTCCCTGGGGGAGATCTATGATATCGTGATCGAAGATATGGAACGGCAGGCCAGGGGATTAAAAGGCTGATAGATCAAATAGAAAAAGAGGCGGATGTGTTTTTGCTGTCAGCAAAAGCGCATCCGCCATTAGTCTGCATACTTTCTAATTGTAACTTAATTCCCATTTGTACAGAAGTATGCTTCCGCCTTCGTCCTGCAGATAAAACATCTGAGAATCTGATAGACAAAATCCAAGGGAACGGAATCCCTGATCAAGTAAATCGTAACTATAATATGGTATTGTTTCATACACGGAATCAACGGTATCAAAAATATAGAAATAAAATGGTGTATACAAAACAATATATCTGTTTGCCTCACCGGCATGTTTTGCGCCTATTATATTGTTGCCCTGAATGATTTGCGAAATGGTACTTGGATAGATATCATTACCGATTCTTTTATAAATTTTACCGGATTCTCTTGAGCCATCATAAAAATCATATTCAGATTGTATAATATGATGGGAATCTCCCGACAGAAAAAGGGATTTTCGTTCCGGTTGAAGGACAAATGATTTGTTTTGGTCTTTCAAGCTATAATAATAGATCGATGAGCTGCCTCCGGTATCCAGTAATTCGTGATCCAAAGTTAAAACTTCATAATAAAATCCGTCCTTATCCATAGAACCCGCTCCGATAATAAAGCTGCCACTTGCCATCGAGGTTTCCTGATCAAAGGAACATGCTGTTTCTTCAATCAAACTCACCAGACCGTCGTCCATACATATAGTTTTCAAAAAACAATGGCTATCTGTTTCGTATGAAAGCAGCAGATACCCAGGCATAGCTGTAAGATGATACGCATAAACAGGTTCCTCATGTGAGGATTGATAGAGAGTCTTATTTCCACTTTTCGAAAGTTCCATAATCTTAATATCTGTCCCTTTTTCTACGGTATTGGAACCTATTAGACCCAGATATACTTTTTGATTCTCTACACCACAATATTTCCAATAAGAGTATCCATTGAATGAAAACAGAATATTTGAGCCGGGGGATTCTGCTGTATAATTATCTATTAAACATATCTCAATATCACCTGTGCCGGTTTCCGGATCAATTTTCCCATGGTTCTCATAATATAAACAGTCACCATCCACACCGATTAGACTAGTATTATCATTTAGAATACCTGTCAAATTGAAGGACGATTTATTCAACTGATAGGATAGTTTGAAATTTTCCAATTCTGTTGAATTTGCAGTAATGTCTTCATAAACAGGTTTCTTACTGATAGAAATGCTTTTTTGTGTACAACCTCCGCAACTGGAAATAAGTAATATGGATATCAGCAAACAGATACTATCTTTTCTCACATGATCAACTCCTTAATATATCATTGCATGTCGGAAGTGATCCGCATTTGCTTTATATAATCCGTTTCTGCTATACCAATAATGTCCAAAGTATGATGGATGTGGATCCGCTATACGCACTTGATTCTCAGCAACCCTGAAGCCACTTGTACAAATATAATGTCCACTAGTCTTATAAGGAAATTCAGATACGCTGTTCGTATTAATATCCAAAACTGTCGGATAATGCGCACTAATCCCGGTACGTATCCGATTGAACCATGTTAGCGAATCGCCAGGTATCTCAGCCATAACATAATAAGAACTTCCGATACAACTATTAATAACGGGTGCGATTCTAGTCATATCTGTACCACGGTTATCCCCTGTCTCAACTGTATTTAACAATCCAGCATAATATGATTGTATATTAGAATTTCCATTTTTATACTGTACAACTTGTTTTACTGTAGCAGGGCCGCAATAATAATTATTTTCTTGCCGATAACATATCATGCTTAAAAGTTCTTCATTTGTTTTTGCCTGTTGATAAATAGATCTATCTTTTTGAGCTATTTTATTTAAATCCGCTTGGGTAGGATTATAAGGTTGGGCACCTTCTTCGATAGTTAGATCACCATTGATAGAATCAGATTCAGTAGCATAAATATTTATGTTAAATGCTAAAGTTAAAACTACAGATATAAGTAATAGGATTGATTTTTTTATCATATGTATTCCTCCCTCTTGAATCGGATACCTTAAGATAAAATGGATAACGTCCATTCATATTTTTTAACTAGTCCAACATAGTTTTGCTTAATTCACAACCAAAACATTGGAATCACCTCTTACTAGTTTTTATAAGTGTATATAGTATCCATAAATCAAGAATATTGTACATAGGTAAACTTTTGGAAATTTAATATCATATAATTAATTATAATATATAACAAAATTGATCCGAAGTGCGTGTTTGTCCTATATTTAATCAAATCTGCCCTTAATATAATTAAGAAACCGATTGAAAGTTGTGTCTAGAAAAAATGGGTTTTATTACTATCTAAAACCAAAATCCAATTAAAAAAACCATCTGAATGAGATGGTTCTTTGCCTTACGGTAAAGTGATAATATTAAGTTTTCCTAAGAACCCATTCATGAAATGCCTGGATACTGTCTGTAATACCTGGATACTGCCTGTTTTAGAGACAACGTATCATAGGATTATCCAGATGCAGATCCGGCGTTACAGGGACTGGCAGCGGCAGGGCAGCGGGCAGCGGCTCCTGTGTGTGTTCACAGCTCTGCCAGCAAAGTTCCCATGCGCAGCTGATCTCCGCAGCCGCATCGTTCTGCCGCGCCCCAAGCAGCATCCGGGCAAACACCGGACCAGTGATCAGACAGCGCAAAGACTTCACCGAGAGCTTATATACCACATCCGTACCGTGCAGCCACAGAGTCATTTCCCGGTCGAACCAGAGGGAATGTACCAGGCCCCGGCCGAGGGCCGTGTGCTCATCGGCCAGTCCCAGAAGCAATGTGGAGCCATTACCTGTGAGAAGAGAGGGGCAGGCGAACGTCACCGGGCCGGATGGTTGGACCGGACAGGGAACCTGGAGGTATCCCGCGCAGTTACCCGGTTCCAGCAGTTTTAGTATCTCACGTGGAAGTTCCTTTTTCTCATACAACTGAAACATAGTCATCCAACCTTTCCAGATCACTGTCGGGATGATTTCCGCAGTGCTTATAATCATCATTGGTACAGTACAGACCGTATTCCCTTCGGATATCGTGGAGCCCTCTGGCGAGTCGGATGTAGTAGTCAAGCGGGGGCATTTTCTGATATCCCAGTCTGGAATACCTGTGGGGCCGCCAGATGGTACTCAGGAAAATGACTCCGTTCTCAGCGAAGAACTCACAAGCCTGGAAATTGGATTCCAGGGCTTCCTCTACGGTTTTAAATCCATTTGGGGAAGCCAGCTCGGCGCCGGCCACCACCTGCGTGCATACCTTACCTTTTCCGAAGATTTCCACGGCATCCACCGTACGGCGGATCCATTCGTTCCGGCCAACATATTTTTCCTTGCCGGGACACAGGAGGGGGAAGAGCGTCTCATCCCAGATTTCAATATTCGGACAATATGCAGTCAGTCCGGTCTGTCCGTACAGGCGGCGCAGCTGTGTTTTCGTGTAGGCCGGCGCCATCAGCTGACTGGAAAAGCGTCCGCTGAAATTACGGCCGATCGCCTGTAAGATCCGGATATAACGGTCTACCTCATCATCGAAAGGATGCCCGCCGCCAAAATCTGAGCCGCCGGATAAGAAAATTTCAGAAAAACGGCCGGGCTCCCGGATCGCTTCCCTTACTGTTTCATAAATATCTTCACAGTCCGCCTCCCCGTGGTTGTCCCCGCCTGTAAAAAACGCGCAGAACCCGCACTGATGGCCTCCCTCCCAGAAGCGGCAGCGCTCGTATGCAGTCAGAATCAGCTTCTGGGCGCGGATGTCCACCAAGGATTCCATCGGTGTTCCGCGGCTGGTTACTTTTCCAAAAAAAGCGGGCCTGGGAACAAAGTCTACCGTATCCAGGACATCTTCCCCGTCTTTTAACAGGAATTCCTCCCGGTCGGGGTCCCAATCCACGAGATAGGGCGCGTCGAAGGTTTCACCATAATTAATATACACATTACTGGCATCCCGCAATAGAATCGCACCGGGCATCGCTTTGTCCGCCGGCCGGCCCTGAAAATGAATACCGAAGGATTCTACCTTACCGAAATTGTAAAGCGGGGTCTGCAGTTGATCCAGCGCCCGGTCACTGAGCAGAACACCGTCGCAGAGCATACTCAGTTTGAGAATTACGAAGGGAGACAGATTCGGATAAGCCGCACAGGTGTCCTCCAAAAGCTCCCGTTTTGTTTTATACATAAAAGCTCCTTTTAGATTGAATTTAAATAAAGAGTGTGTAAATAAAGAGTGTGTAAATAAAGAGTGTGCTTCACTTATAAGAAAACCAACCCTGCGGTCAGAAATCCTGTTGTACCAAGAAGGAAAAGGATGTCCACGGCCCGTAGCGGCACGCAAAACGCGACTGCCCGGGGAACGCCTCCCTCGAAGCCGCGGGACTCCATAGCCATAGCCAGACTTTCTGAGCGTTCCAGGGCATGGACCAGCATGGGGAAAATCCTTTTTGGAGAAAATGCGGAAGCCTTGATCCCCCGTACCTTCAGCGCGGCGCCAACTGTGGCGTATTCACTTCGAATCGTGGGAAAGAAATGATAAGCCGCAAGAATGCCATACGCAAATTTGGGCGGCAGGTGAAACTGCTGCATCAGGCTCATAACCAGTTCCATGGAATTCGTAGTGAAGGCAAAAAGCATACCCAGCCCTCCAAAGGCCATAATACGTGACGCCAGTTTCAAGGCCGTAGACCAGGAAGTGGCGTAAAGAGTCCGCTGATCGACCATGCGCACGGCAATCTCTGCCTCCTCAGAGGAGGAAAAAAACAATCCTGTCATGAACATACCGGCAGCAGTCAGCAGAAAAGGCAGAAGAGCAAGCAGCAGACGCCGGCGGTTTACTCCTGGGGTAAGGAAAGTAACCGTCAGGGCAGTGAGCGCGACCAGAATGTTCAGCGTGGTACAATAGGTCAATGACAGCAGCAGGGAGGCAATGATCAGGGTCAGCAGTTTAAAACCCGGATTTAGTTTCGTCATAGTGAATTCCCCTTTCAGCGGCGTAATGATCCAGATCATCGGTTGACATCGGTGTGAGCCTGCCGTCCTCCAGCAGCAGGATCTGATTGGCGAACGCCCGGGCCAAAGCCAGATCGTGGGTGGCGATGACAGCGGTCAGGCCCTGCCTGACCCGCTGGTTCAAAAGCTTCAGAATCTTGCGGCTGGAACGTTCATCCTGGGCGTAAGTGGGTTCATCCAGCAGCAGCAACGGCCGGTCCCCGGCCAGCATAGACAAAAGGGCCAGCCGGCGCTGCTGTCCCTGGCTTAAGGAATAGGGAGATACTTCCTTAAGAGACAGCAGCCCGAATTCATCCAGCAGATCCTCCGCCCGTTTCTGAAGAACGGCAGCGTCAGCGCCAGGATCGATTACACGCAGGGTAGTCAGCACCTCTTCCTGAACCGATAGTGTGAGAAACTGAAACCTGGGATTCTGGAATACCAGTCCCGCCCGGCCGTCTACCAGCAGTTCTCCTTTGTATTTGCCCACTCCGGCCAGTGCGCATAAGAGGGTGGTTTTTCCGCTGCCATTCTGCCCAATCAGAGCCGTAACGCTGCCTTTTTTCAGCTGGAAGGTGAGGCCGTCGATTACAGTTTCCTTTTCATACTTAAGAGCCAGGTCTTTGGCACGGACGATAGCGGGAGAGCAGGGGGCGGTCTCAGGCGGTGTAATGCCGGTAAGCCAGTGATTATCCAGAAACAGTCCGTGTCTGTCGAACAGTTCGCGATAGGATTCCAACTGATCCGGCAGAAGATTATCATTTACCAGTGTTCCCTGCCCGTCCATCAGAGCGATCCGGCTGATAAAAGAGCGCCAGCAGCCGGGATTATGGTCCACGATCAAAAGGGTAAGCCCCTGCTGGTTCAACTCTTTTAGTTTTTCTGCCAGATGAACACAGGCGGCAGGGTCCAGATTGGCAAACGGTTCGTCCAGCACGAGAATCCGGGCGCCGGTGGCCAGAGAGGTGGCCAGGGCCAGCTTCTGTTTGGTTCCGCCGGATAAGGTATGGATGGGGGCTGCGCCGATTGCTTCTAGCCCTGAGAAATGAAGCAGTTCCCGCATCCGCTCCTGCAGATCGCCCTCATAATTCATATTCTCCAGTGCGAACAGAATCTCATGATCCGGCCGCCCCATACAGAACTGGTTATCTGGATTTTGAAACAGGATGGAAATCTCCTGAGCCCGTTTGCTGGGCGGCATCTGTGAGACGGGACGGCCATCGATCAGGATCTCTCCTTCCAGACTGCCCGCGTACTCCGGGTACAGGCCCGCCAGACAATAGGCCAGGGTACTCTTACCGCAGCCGGAAGGTCCCATGAGAAGGACCGCCTCACCCTGATCCACATGAAAAGACAGACTCTCGAACACAGGCCCGGCCTGGGCCCCATAGCGGAAAGTCAGATTCCGGCAGGAGAGGATCGGACGGCTGCTATGCATGTGCTCTTCCCAGCGCATAGCTCTTAAGCAGCCCTGTTTTCGCCAGACCATCACCCATCAGTTTGCACAGGATACCGGCGAAGAGGACAGAGCTGACCAGACGGATCAGGAACATTACGATCAGCAGCTTCACAGACAGCAGCCCATATCCGGAGCGGACAAAGCTCCACAAAAAGCTGGTGATACAACAGCCTGCAGCGGCCAGATTCATAGTAAGGGCGTCAAATTTTTTATAACGCCAACCCGCAAAGACAAGTTCGCCGCCTGCGCCCTGGATTATTCCGGCCACGATTACCATAGGTCCGTACATATTTCCCATCAGCACTTCGATCAGAGCGGCAAGAACCTCAGAGACGATGGCAACGCCGGGTTTCTGAAGGATATAAGCGGCCAGGGTGGAAGCCATGAACCAGACGCCAAAGACAATCTCATTGGCCAGAGGCGCCAGGCCAAAAGGGGTCAGGGCAGTGCTTAAGAAAGAGGCCAGATACACCCCGGCCAGATAGACGACACCGAATACAATGCAGAGCATTGCGACAAAAATTACTTCGTGAAGCTTCCATTTAAATTTACTCATGTTTCCATTCCTCCTAAAGATATACCAAAATTTTATAAATCTTCTTCCAAATCTTCTTCCTTTGTGGGACTGTTGACCGAAATCGTAAAGTGCAGAATATAGTGCGGTACCGCCTGTTCCATCCGATGACAGACATTTTCCAGAAAATCAAAAATCTGATGGATATCCCCGGAAATCCTGGTCGCATAATGAATCGACTGCGGATGCAGCCCCGCGTCTTCCGCCATATGATAGACACCGGCGATATGATCGATATAATCACTGACGCCCATGGGATAAAGAGCCAGCTTACAAAGCGCCGGAAACCCTTTCTCCCTGACCTGCGAGTTAGGAGCTGGGCCGTCAAAGCTCAGCAGGCTGTCGCCATCGCAGTCACCGGGACATCCTTTGGAAAATTGCCCTTCCATCGCCATATGGATGCCGGGCTTAAATGCATGGACAAAAAGCCCCCGCACAGCGTCCACTACATAGGGCAGGCGCCCCCGATATACCGTAGACAGGGCATCCGACTCACTCCATACTGCGGAAGTGTCGGTGTATGTAAGCGCCCCCAGAATAATCGGCACAAAATCACGATCCATCGGATACAGGGAAAAACGGCAGCCCGAAATATCCAGACCGGTTCCCCTCCCGGACCACGGCAGATCCTGCCCGCCACAACAGCAAGATTGTTGCATCACACATCATCCTTTCCCAATTAAATTAAGTTCTAAAGGTAAAAAAATATAAAATAAAAAAGGATGGCATTTTCCGCAAGAAAACACCATCCTTTAATATCAAGGTATAATAATACGATGTTTTAGAATTGCTTCCCTACGCTGGTACTAACCAAATCAGGTTCAAAGGGTCAGAATTAAATCTTCTCAGCTCCGAAGAGTTCCCCTAGAATTCTAATTAAAATTATAAAATTGTATGGCAACAAATATACGCTGTTCTCCACATGTTGTCAAGAACTAAAAAAAGTACAAGAATGATACGGTCCGCTTATTTTACATGATAAACATAGGAACTTTTCCTGGGCTTAGCTGCCGGCTCGGCACCATCCACATATCCAACAATACAATGCCCGATTCCCTCATAATCGCCCTCAATCCCCCAGTCCTTCAGCAATGCCTTTCCCTCCGGACTGTCGAACTCCTCCTTAGCCCTGTGAATCCAGCAGCTGCCAAGCCCCAGATCATGAGCCGCCAGCATCATATTTCCCATCACGAGGCTGCCGTCATATAGATAAGTCGAACGTTTCCGGTCTGCCAATACGACCAGAACTGCAGGCGCTCCATAGAAAGGGTCCGTCCCGGTCCCCATAATACCTGCATTCATACGGGACAGCCGGTCCCGGATATTTTTATTCGTCACTGCAACAATAATCGGGGACTGGGCACCCATACCGGTAGCCGCATAAGTCCCGGCTTCCACAATCTGATCCAGCAGTTCATCCGGAACTATATCCGGCTTATAAGAGCGAATACTTCTTCTGGTTAAAATAGCATCCATAACCTGACTCATGGCAATACCTCCTGATTCGAATCCATGTATGATAGAAACAACGGTGTAAAACAACAGTGGGAGAATTCTCACTTATTTCGTTAAAATTCAATATCTTAATTATAATACAATCTCACATATTTTCAAGATGATCATAGCAGAAAGGACTGGAGTAAGCATAGCTGAAAATATTAGAACAAAAAGAAGGAAACGAAAGGATTATAGTTTCCCCTGGGATTCACTGATAAAAAATAGTAGCGCTCGAAAATACCTCGCTGACTATTTTTCATGCATCGCACATAAGCGGCTATAATACAGCCGCAAGTGCTCATAGCAATAAAAAATAGTAGCGCTCGAAAATACCTCGCTGACTATTTTTCATACATCGTACATAAGCGGCTATAATACAGCCGCTAAGTGCTCACAGCTATAAAAAATTGCGGAGGTGATTACACAAATAGGAAGTATGGGATGTAAGGAAATATAAAATAGTAATAATTACTATTACTGTGATTAAGTCACAGAACTATGAGATGCAAGATGGTAAAATAAAACAAAAAGGAGGTAAGAGATAATGAAAACGTATGTATGTACAATCTGCGGCTTCATCTATGAAGAGGCCGGAGGCATCCCGAATGCAGGAATAGCACCGGGAACCAGGTGGGATGAGTTGCCGGCGGACTGGGTATGCCCGTTGTGTGGAGCGGCAAAATCAGAATTCAGGGAACAGGGAGCCGTCCCTACCGCAGCAAAACCAGCTACTGTGATAGAGATGGACCAAGACAGGAAAGAGCTTTCCCCATTAGAAATGAGTGCGTTGTGTTCCAATCTGGCAAAAGGATGCGAAAAGCAGTATAAAGCCCGGGAAGCAGCCTTGTTTACGGAGCTCGCCCAATACTTTAAGGCTGGTTCTGCCCCTGCAGAGGAAGCGCAGACGAAGAATCTAATATCCCTCATTGAAAAAGATCTGGAGGAAAGATTCCCTTTGGCTAATGCAGCATCTGCCGATGCAGAAGACCGTGGCGCATTGCGTGCGCTGGTATGGAGCGAAAAAGTGACCCGTATCCTAAAATCCCTTTTGGCCCGATATGAAAAAGAGGGGGATGCCATGCTGGAGAACACAGGCGTGTATGTATGCACGATCTGTGGGTTTGTATACATTGGGGATACTCCCCCGCAGATATGCCCGGTATGTAAAGTTCCGAATTGGAAATTTGAAAAAGTAGAAGGGAGGGCATCCTGATGACGAAACAATACGCAGTTAGAAATATACGGTTATGCACCAAGGATTGTCTGTGCCTCTATGTCTGTCCGACCGGTGCAACAGATACGGAGAACAGCATCATAGATGTCAATAAATGTATTGGATGTGGAATATGCAGGGATGCCTGCCCATCCGGCGCTATTTCTATGGTACCGGTGGAACTTCCGCCCCAGCAGGGTCATGCCGAGGCGGTTACAACGGCGCTCCGGGCCATTATGCACAGCAAATCAGAGCAGGAAAGTATTGCGGCGTCACTTCCGGGGCGGCTGGCAGCCGCTATAGAGCAGTCCAACCGCATTATGGCGGAGGATATTATCCGTGAATCCGGATATATGCTGCCCCAAAGTGCCAATGCCCGCATTTTCCTGGAAAAGCTCCTGGACACACAGCATAGGGAAGGATTCCCGCGTTCCGCCGCAGAAGAACTATTATCCATGCTTAAGACAAATGAAGAGATCGAAAGCGTCAAAACAGAAAAATGGAAATGCAGTGTTTGCGGCTATATTCACGAAGGACCTATGCCGGAGAATTTTACCTGTCCCCGCTGTAAGCAGCCTTCCAGTGTATTTGTAAAGCTTAAGGAAGAAAACGCATAATATACTGCTGCCGAATGAAATGTACATAAGTTTCGTCCTTTATAGATAATTTATACAGCCAAAAATAGTTTATATCCAAAATAACCATAACAGGCCTGCGTCAAACAAGGAAACACCGAAGGCGTTTTTGAGCGGGCGGCGGACTGGACGCTGGGCAGGGAAGGGCTGGCTGGTTTCCTGTCCGGGCTGGCTTAAGTCTTACGATGGCAGCAGTTTAGGAAAATACAAAGCCGGATTCAGTATGCCTGGCGGATTTCATGTCCGACAGGCAAAAACCTCTTAGCCGGGAGCACAACAGGTGTTCCCGGCTAAGAGGCTTGGTTCCTGAATCCGGCTTCCGTAATTTCCTTAACTGCTGCCATCGTAAGACTTAAGCCGGCCCGGACAGGAAACCAGCCAGCCCTTCCCTGCCCAACACCCAGTCCGCCGCCCGCCCAAAAGCGCCGCTGGTGTTTTCGCCCCTTATTCGCAGTGATTCCCCTCAATACTTGTTGGATTGTGTTGGATTTGTGTGGAAATTTCTTTGTTTTGTGTTGACATTTCAGTTGGTATTTTATATAATTGTACTAACAGAAAACTCGGAGAAGTATCCTCTTTTCCAAGTAAAAATAGGATTTACGGATACCTGGTATACAGGTCAAAATTCCGGGTATACCTTATGGAGCAGCGAAAGCTGCGACCCCGCCCGCAGGGCATGCGTTATGGTATGCTGTAAAGTATACCTTATGGAGCAGCGAAAGCTGCGACCCCGCCCGGAGGGCATGCGTTATGGTATGCTGTAAAGTATACCTTATGGAGCAGCGAAAGCTGCGACCCCGCCCGGAGGGCATGCATTATGGTATGCTGTAAAGTATACCTTATGGAGCAGCGGAGGCTGCGACCCCGCCCGGAGGGCGTGCGTTATGGTATGCTGTAAAGTATACATAAGAATCAGAGAAATGAATCTAAAATAAAGGTGAAATCTATGAGCAGATCAAAGAGAATCAATGTTTTGAATGCAAGGCCGGTGAATCAGGACGGATTTATCGACGAATGGCCGGAAAAAGGATTTATCGCTATGAAAAGCCCCTACGATCCCAAGCCTTCCATAACCATCCGGGACGGAGTGATCGTAGAATTAGACGGAAAGAAACGGGAAGACTTCGACTTTATCGACCAGTTCATCGCGGACTACGCGATCCGGATCGACCGTGCCGAGGCCTCTATGGAGATTTCCTCCCTGGAAATCGCACGGATGCTGGTAGATATCCGGGTTTCCCGAAAAGAGATATTGAAAGTGGTGTCCGGTATCACTCCTGCCAAGATGGTGGAAGTGATCAATGAATTGAATGTAGTGGAAATGATGATGGCTATGCAGAAGATGCGGGCCAGAAAGACGCCTGCGAACCAGGCGCACATCACGAACCTGAAGGATGATCCGGCTCAGATCGCGGCGGACGCGGCGGAAGGAGCCTTAAGAGGTTTCCGGGAAGAGGAGACCACCATGAGTACCGCCAGATACGCTCCGTTTAATGCCATCGCCCTGCTGATCGGCGCGCAGGCCGGCAGAAGGGGTGTGCTCACCCAGTGTTCTTCGGAGGAAGCGACGGAGCTGGAGCTGGGAATCCGCGGATTCACCACCTATGCCGAGACGATCTCTGTGTATGGAACCGAGCAGGTATTTGTGGACGGGGATGACACCCCTTATTCCAAGGCGTTTTTGAACGCCGCTTACGCATCCAGAGGATTAAAGACCCGGTTTACATCCGGGGCGGGTTCCGAAGTGCTGATGGGAAATGCGGAACAAAAGTCCATGCTGTATCTGGAATGCAGATGCCTGTATGTGACCAAAGGCGGCGGTTCCCAGGGAATCCAGAACGGATCGGTCAGCTGTATCGGCATACCGGCCAGCGTGCCTTCCGGTATCCGGGAAGTGTTGGGAGAGAATCTGGTGGCTTCCATGCTGGGATTGGAGTGCGCATCCTCCAACGACCAGAGCTTTTCCCATTCCGATATGCGGCGTACGGCGAGAACCATGCTGCAGTTTATGCCGGGAACTGATTTTATATTCTCCGGTTACGCGGGGGAACCCAACTATGACAATATGTTCGCGGGCTCAAACTTTGACGCCGAGGACTTTGACGATTATAATGTATTACAGAGGGACATGCAGGTGGACGGCGGCCTTCGTCCGGTGAAGGAAGAAGAAGTGATTGCCGTCAGGAACAAAGCGGCCAGAGCGGTTCAGGCGGTGTTCCGTTACCTTGGTCTGACAGAGATCACCGATGAACAGGTGGAAGCCGTCACTTATGCCCATGGCAGTAAGGATACGCTGTCCCGGGACGCAGCTGCGGATCTGATCGCTGTGGAAGAGATGATGAACCGGGGTGTCACCGGTATCGATATTGTAAAAGCGCTGGACGAGAGCGGATTTTCCGATGTGGCGGAAAGCATCCTGAGTATGTTAAAGCAGCGTGTGGTCGGAGATTACATGCAGACGTCGGCGATCCTGGATACGGATTTCCATGTGATGTCCGGAGTAAACCTGCCGAATGATTATCTGGGGCCGGGTACCGGATACCGGGTCAGCGGTGATCGCTGGGAAGAGATCAAGGCGATTCCCCACAGAATCGACCCGAATCAATTTTAGGAGGTGTATCCATGGAAATCAACGAGCAGCTGATCAAACAGATTACGGAAATCGTAGTAAAACAAATCAACGGTCAGGGGAGCGAAAATCAGCATCCCCAGACTCCGAAAACCTCCTATGAAGGATATCCGGTGGCCCGTAAAGGTACCGATCCCAAGGAAGTGGTGATCGGCGTAGGGCCGGCTTTTCAACGGGAAATCAATTATACCATCAACGGTCTTGATCTAAAGGAAGTGCTGAAAAATATCGAGGCGGGAATCGAGGAAGAAGGGATGGTGCCCAGAGTGGTGAAGATCCTGAAAACCTCTGATGTCTGCTTTATGGGGCTGGAAGCCGCCAAACTGAGTGGTTCCGGTGTGGGAATCGGCCTGCAGTCCAAAGGCACGGCCGTCATCCACCAGAAAGACCTGTATCCGTTGTCCAATCTGGAGCTTTTCCCTCAGGCGCCGTTAATGACCCTTGAAAGCTACCGGATGATCGGGGCGAACGCGGCCAAGTACGGAAAAGGGGAGAAAGTTACTCCGATGGAAGGACGAAACGATCCCATGGTCCGGGCTTCCTATCAGGTAAAGGCAGCGCTGATGCATATCAAGGAGACGGAACAGGTAGATAAGAATATTCCTTATATCGAATGGGCGGAGGTATAGAGCATGAGATATCCGTTAGGAGAATATGAAGCGGATTCGATCCGCTCCAAAACAGGAAAAAAATTAGACGAAATCACTTTGGATGAGATCCGCAAAGGGCATGTCTCACCGGAGGATATTAAAATATCCAAGGAAATGTTGTATAATCAGGGGCAGGTAGCAAAGGACAGCGACAATCCTGCTCTGGCAGCGAATTTTGAACGGGCATCGGAACTGGTGGATGTACCGGATGATGTGATTTTACACATGTATGACAAGCTGCGGCCGAACCGCTCCACGAAGTTAGAGCTGGTGACGATCGCAAAGGATCTTCTGGAAAAATATCACGCGCCGAATTGTGCGAAGCTGGTGCTGGAGGCGGCGGATATCTACGAAAAGAGAGGGATTCTTCTTTGAACTATATCGCAGGCGTAGACATTGGCAATTCCACAACAGAAGTCTGTATCGCAGCTTTCGAAGACGGCAGGCTTCATTTCCTGGGAAGCGCATCGAAGATGACGACCGGAACCAAGGGGACCCAGGCCAATGTCGCAGGAATTCTGGCCGCTTTAAAAGAGGCCTGTGAAAAACTGAATATGTCTGCCGGTGAGATATCGCTGATTCGTATCAATGAGGCGGCCCCGGTAATCGGGGACACCGCTATGGAGACGATCACGGAGACGATTATTACGGAATCCTCCATGATCGGGCATAACCCATCCACCCCGGCAGGTGAGGGGCAGGCGGTGGGACGCACGATTTCCCTCAGACATCTGAAACAGGGCAATTCCTACACGCCTTATATTGTCATGGCGGATAAAAGCCACTCCTATGAAGAAGTGGCGGATACGATGAACCGCTATGCGCAGGCCAGAAATGTGACCGGGATGATTCTGCAGGCGGACGAGGCGGTGCTGGTGGAAAACCGTCTGGAACGCAAGATCCCTATCGTGGATGAAGTCCGGTATATGGAAAAGATCCCGGAAGGGAAGCTGGCGGCACTGGAGGTGGCTATGGCCGGTTCCAGCGTGCATATGCTGTCGAACCCATACGGAATCGCGACGCTACTGGAGCTTGACGCCCAGGAGACAAAAATGGTCACACCCATAGCCAAAAGCCTGATCGGCAAACGTAGCGCTGTGGTGATAAAGACACCTCACGGCAATGTCCGGGAACAGATCCTGCCGGCAGGTGAGATCTACATAGAGGCAGAGAATGACCAGACCGTGAATATCGACGCGGGAGCGGACGCCATCATGCAGGCGCTGTCACAGGCCGGCGAGATCAGGGATATTCACGGGCAGGAGCAGACAAATGTAGGAAACATGCTGGTCCGGATCAAAAAGGGGATGAGCACGGTTTCTGATGAGGATCAGGAAGAAATCCGCATCACGGATCTGCTGGCTGTGGATACGCTGGCGCCGGTGGTCATATCAGGTGCCCTGGCAGGGGAAACCTGTCTGGAGAAAGCGGTGGGAATCGCCGCCATGGTAAAAACCAGGCAGCTTCCCATGGAAAAGATCGCGGATGAACTGCGAAGACAGCTTAAGACGAAGGTAAAGGTAGCGGGTGTGGAGGCGGTAATGGCTTCGCTTGGCGCTATGACAACGCCGGGAACCAGGCTTCCGCTTGCGATTTTGGATCTGGGCGGCGGTTCTACGGACGCGGCGGTAATGACCTCTAAAGGAACCGTGCGGATGGTACATCAGGCAGGAGCCGGCGAGCTGGTCACCATGCTCATTCAGACCGAGCTGGGGCTTCACAGCAAAAATACAGCGGAACAGATGAAACGGTACCCGCTGGCTAAGGTAGAGAGCCTGTTCCATATGCGGTTGGAAAGCGGAGCGATCGAGTTTTTTCCGGATGCGATTGAACCAAAATATTTCGGCAGTGTGGTGCTGCTGACCGGAAAAGAAATGATCCGGATAGACGAAGATATCCCGATGGAAAAGATCGTCGCGGTGCGGCGGGAAGCCAAACGGAAAGTATTCGTGACCAATGCTGTCAGAGCGCTTAAGGCAGTGGCGCCGGAACAGGATCTTAGGAATATACCGAACGTCGTATTGGTCGGCGGATCGGCGGAGGATTTTGAGATACCGGAAATGCTGATGGAAAAATTTGCCGAATACCGGATCGTCTGCGGCCGGGGCAATATCCGCCGGACGGAGGGCCCCAGGAATGCGGTGGCCACCGGACTGGTTTTGTCTTATCTGGGTGATAGCCATGTTGATGATGAATAAACCAAGTATTTTTATCTATATATCCGATGCCAGGATGGATCTGCTTTTGGAGATCTGCGCTGGAATCGAAGAAGAGGGTGTGCCCTACGAGGTGCGGGAAATGCCGATGCAGGATGTGGACGCGTTGGCATATGCCGCGGCGGAGGAGTCGGTTCTCGGTTCCGGAATCGGAATCGCAGGGGATACGGCTGCGATGCAGCTTCGGAAGATTCCGAAAGGGCAGAATATATTTAAGATCGTACATCCCGGCATGGAACAGTGCCGCGCATTAGGGGCAAACAGTGCCAGGGCGGTCAAACGCCAGAAATTTAAGGGGAATGACGTATGAGCATTTATACTAGAACCGGCGACAGTGGAATGACCAGTCTTATGAAAGAAAAAAATATATCAAAATCCGATGACCGGATCCAGCTGCTGGGGACCATTGATGAGCTGACCAGCAACCTGGGGCTTGTGAAGGCAGACACGGACCAGACGAATGTTGTGGAGTTTCTGGAGCGGATTCAGAATAATCTGATGACGGTTATGGCGAAGGTGGCGGACCCGTTTAATAAGGATTACCGGCTGAATAAGGATGAAGTCACAGCTCTGGAGCAGGAGATCAACCGCCTGGAGAGTCTGTTTGAGCGGGAAAAAAAGTTTATCCTTCCCGGTAAGACCAGACGGTCGGCGCAGATGGATGTGGCCCGGACTGTGGCCAGAAGGGCGGAGCGCTGGCTGGTGGCTGTGGATAAAAAATACGGCGGCGACCAGGTCATAAAACAGTATATGAACCGGCTGGCCGATTATCTCTATATGTTGGCCAGGTATACAGATTACTCTGAAAGCAACCGGCAGAAAGATCAGCCGGAAGCCCTTGCGAATTCCCGGGAATCAGCGGCACCTGCCGGTTCCGGCCTGAATACACCGGCGCCGGGCGGGAACGAACAGACGGAGGGACAGGACAAAATGCAGATGAAAGAAATGAATGAGGCACTGGTGCAGGCTGTCCTGCACAGGCTGGGAACTCCCGGCCGTGTGGGTCTGGACCTGGCGAAAAAGCTGATCGAGAAAATAGAGCTGCATGCGCTGCAGATGGGGCTTCCTTCCGTGATCGCCATCTGTACGCCGGAAGGCAATCCGGTGGCGGTTCATGTGATGGACGGCGCGTTCCTGGCGAGCTTTGATATAGCGATGAAGAAGGCGTACACATCGGTAGCGGTGAAAATGTCTACGATGGAGTTAAGCGCGTTAGCGCAGCCGGGCGGTACCTTCTACGGTGTGGATAAGGCAGACAACGGCCGGCTGATTATCTTTGGCGGCGGCATCCCGTTAAAAGCGGGGGATACGATTATCGGCGGCCTTGGAATCAGCGGCGGAACCGGAGAGCAGGATCATGAGCTGGCAGAGTATGGACAGCAGGTATTAAAGGAACTGCTGTAAGTTGCGTATGTTTTTCATCCGATCACATATCAGGAGGTACGAGCAGTGAATAAATTTTATGAGGACGATATAGAAAAGAGCCCGAGAATTCAGAAACTCATCGATCATCTGTATGAGAAATTGCCGGTGATCGAGGCTGACCGGGCTGTTTTGCTGACTGAAAGCTATAAAGAGACGGAAGGGGAACCGGTGATTACCAGAAGGGCCAAAGCCTTCCACAAGATCTGCACGAAGCTTCCCATTACCATCCGGCCGGATGAGCTGATCGTAGGAAGTAACAGCATTGCGCCCAGAGGCTGCCAGGTTTTTCCGGAGTATTCTTTTGAGTGGCTGGAAAAAGAATTTGACACGGTCGGGACAAGAGATGCTGATCCGTTCTATATGTCGGAGGATACGAAGAAAAAACTCCATGAAGTGTATCAATACTGGAAAGGGAAGACGACCAGTGAACTGGCCACTTCCTATATGGCGCCGGAGACTCTGTTGGCTATGGAACACAACATGTTTACTCCGGGGAACTATTTTTATAACGGGATCGGACATTTTACTGTAAAATACGAAGAGGTGCTGGAAATCGGTTTTGAGGGAATCAGGGCCAAAGCGGAGGCGGAGCTGGAAGCGTGCCGTGTGTCTGACGCGGACTATGCGAAGAGGTCCCATTTCCTGGAAGCGGTAATCTTAAGCTGCCAGGCCGCCATCGATTACGCTTATCGATATGCTGCCCTGGCGCTTGAGGAGGCGGCGAAGGAGAACAGCAGGCAGAGAAAATTAGAGCTGCTTCTGATTGCGCAGAACTGTGCAAGGGTACCCGCGAAGCCTGCCAGAACCTTCTACGAGGCATGCCAGTCCTTCTGGTTCGTGCAGATGCTGATCCAGACGGAATCCTCCGGGCATTCGATTTCTCCCGGACGGTTCGACCAATATATGTATCCGTATTATAAAGCGGATATGGAAGCCGGAAGGGTTACCCGCGAATTTGCCCAGGAGCTGATGGACTGCATCTGGGTGAAATTAAATGACCTGAATAAGGTGCGGGATAAAGATTCCGCGGATGGATTCGCAGGATACAGCCTGTTCCAGAACCTGATCGCAGGAGGCCAGGATGAAGAAGGAAATGATGTGACGAACGATCTGTCTTTTATGTGTATCGAGGCGTCCATGCATACCCAGCTGCCCGCCCCCTCCCTTTCCGTACGGGTGTGGAACGGCACGCCGGATGAATTCCTGATCAAGGCGGCGAAACTGACCAGGACCGGTGTGGGGCTTCCGGCTTATTACAATGACGAGGTGATCATTCCGGCTCTGATGAGCCGCGGAGTTACGATAGAGGATGCCAGGACTTATAACATCATCGGCTGCGTGGAGCCCCAGAAGGCCGGCAAGACCGACGGATGGCATGATGCCGCATTCTTCAATATGTGCCGTCCGCTGGAGATGGTATTCTCAAGCGGGATGGAAAACGGTGTCCAGGTGGGGGTAAAAACCAAGGATATCGCTGCTATGAAGACTTTTGCTGAATTTATGGATGCTTATAAAGAGCAGATGAATTATTTTATCGGGCTTATGGTCAATGCGGATAACGCCATCGATGTGGCCCATGCGGAGCTCTGCCCGCTTCCGTTCCAGTCCTGTATGATCGACGACTGTATCAAACGGGGAAAATCACTGCAGGAAGGCGGGGCTGTCTATAACTTCACCGGTCCGCAGGGGTTCGGTATAGCCAATATGACAGATTCCCTGATGGCGGTTAAAAAACTGGTATTCGATGAGAAGAAGCTTACGCTGCCGGAATTCAAAAAAGCGTTGGACGACAACTTCGGGAAGGGCTTAAGTGAACAGCAGCTGCAGACGCTTACCACCCGGATTGCCAAAGAAATGGTCCAGGCCGGTCAAAGCGTAGGGCCCGGGGAAATCCGGGTGATCTATGAGACGGTAAAAGAAAACAAAGTATCCGAAGCGGATAAGAAAAAATATGACCAATTGCTGGCGTGGATCAATGATGTGCCGAAATATGGCAACGACATACCGGAGGTTGATGAGTTCGCCAGGGAAGTGGCATATACCTACACGAAACCCCTGCAGAATTATAAGAACCCCAGGGGCGGGATCTATCAGGCCGGATTGTATCCGGTATCGGCCAACGTTCCGCTGGGCGCCCAGACAGGAGCGACTCCGGACGGAAGGTTCGCAGGTACGCCGATCGCGGACGGTGTGGGACCGGTACAGGGCAAAGATACGAAGGGCCCGACCGCTACGGCGAATTCTGTAGCCAGACTGGATCACATGATCGCTTCAAACGGCACTTTATTTAACCAAAAATTCCATCCCTCCGCTTTAAGCGGCATGGAGGGACTTCAGAAATTTGTATCTCTGATCCGGGCATTTTTCGATCAGAAGGGCATGCATATGCAGTTTAACGTCGTGAGCAGGGAGACTCTGCTGGATGCGCAGGCTCATCCTGAGAAATATAAGAACCTGGTAGTCCGGGTGGCAGGGTACAGTGCTTTGTTTACGACATTGTCCAAATCCTTGCAGGATGATATTATCAACCGTACCGTGCAGGGATTCTGATAAGAAGATTTTCAAAATGTTGGATTGATCAAGCGTTGTAAAATACTATTTTAAATTGTGATTAAAAAATGCGCCCGGGCTGCGTAAAGAATACGCGCAGCCGCTGGAGGTAACATGGATAACAGTGTGAAAAGCCAGACAGGCAGAATATTTGACATACAGAAATTTTCCATCCATGACGGACCGGGAATACGGACCATCGTGTTCCTGAAAGGCTGTCCGCTGCGGTGTAAGTGGTGCTGCAATCCGGAATCCCAGAGCCATCAGATCGAAACGATGACGGTGGACGGGAAGGAAAAGGTCATCGGCCGGGATGTGACGGCAGAAGAAGTGATGGAGGAGGTCTTAAAAGACCGGGCCCATTACCGCCGTTCCGGAGGGGGACTTACCTTGTCCGGGGGAGAGGCGCTGCTGCAGCCGGATTTTTCGGGAGCTTTGCTTCAGATGGCAAAAGAAGCGGGAATCAGCACCGCGCTGGAATCCACAGGATTCGCAGACTTTGCGGTGATCGGGGAGAAGATCCTGCCGTATCTGGATGTATTCCTGATGGACATCAAACACATCAATGAGGCGAAGCATAAGCTGTACACCTCACAGAGTAATGAAACAATACTAAAAAACGCCAGGAAGATCGCAGAAACGGGACAGAACCTGGTTATCCGGGTGCCGGTGATTCCGACCTTTAATGATACGCCGGAGGAGATCCTGGAGATCGCCCAGTTTGCACGCTCGCTGCCTGGAGTGAAGAAAATTCATCTGCTGCCTTATCACAGACTGGGTCAGGATAAGTATGGCCAGCTGAGCAGGGAGTATCTGCTGCCGAATATCGTGCCGCCGGAAAATGACCGGATGCAGGAGCTGTTCGAAGTGGCGAAGACTACCGGGCTGGAAGTGCGGATTGGGGGATAAGGGAGTAGAGAAAATGGCAGTTACAGTGGAAAAAGAGGCAATTTTTGAGCGTGAACCCATACCGAGGGCAGTCGCCGCATTGTCGGTTCCGACGATTATCAGTTCGCTGGTGACGGTGATTTACAGTATGGCGGATACATATTTTGTCGGCTTGCTGAACGCGCCGGTGCAGACGGCGGCAGTTACGCTGGCGGCTCCGGCGCTGCTGGCTTTTAATGCAGTGAATAATCTGTTCGGGGTGGGCAGCTCCAGTATGATGAGCCGCTCTCTGGGGAGAAAAGATATGGAGACGGTCCGGTTGAGTTCGGCGTTCGGGTTTTACGGCGCGCTGATCTGCGGAATCTTGTTCTCGCTGTTGTGTACCGTGTTCCGGCCCGGGCTGTTAGGACTGCTGGGGGCAGGTGCGGAAACCATCTCGGCCACCAGCGCATATCTGGACTGGACAGTGACGATCGGTGCGGTCCCGGCTATCCTGAATGTGGTGATGGCTTATATGATCCGTTCGGAGGGCGCTTCTGTAAATGCCAGTATCGGTACGATGAGCGGCTGTCTTTTGAATATCGCGCTGGACCCTGTTTTTGTGCTGCCCTGGGGATTTAATATGGGAGCCGAGGGCGCGGGACTGGCTACCTGTATCTCGAATTGTTTTGCTCTTGTTTACTTTTTGGTTTACCTGATGGTGAAGCGCGGAAAAAGCTGTGTCAGCATATCACCGCGGTCTTTTAAGCTGCGGCGCAATGTGGTGCTGGGCGTTTGTACTGTGGGCATTCCGGCGGCGATCCAGAATCTGTTAAATGTGATAGGAAGTACGGTGCTGAATAACCTGGCTGCGCCGTTTGGGGCTTCCGTGCTTGCGGCTATGGGTATCTGCTCTAAGATCAATATGGTGCCTATGTATCTGGCCATGGGGCTGGCCCAGGGCGTCATGCCTCTGATCAGCTATAATTTCGCAAGCGGCAATACGAAGCGTATGAAGTCGGCGATGGGATTTACCATGAAAATAGCGGAGTGTCTGCTGATTGTGACCGCGGCAGTGATGTTTTTTGCGTCAAATCCACTGGTCCGGTTCTTTATCGAAGATGCGGATACAGTGGCCTTCGGCTCACTTTTCCTGAGGGGCTTCTGTCTTGCACAGCCGTTTTTGGCTATTGATTTCCTGTGTGTGAGTACGTTCCAGGCAGTGGGAATGGGCAAGGAATCCCTGTTCTTTGCGATCATGAGAAAACCGGTTTTGGAGATTCCGTTTATGTATCTTCTGAACTTTCTGTTCCCTCTTTACGGCCTTCCCTTTGCGCAGGCACTGACGGAAGTATTTATGGCGGCTTTGGCCGGAGTTGTGATGATTCGGTTTTTGCGGCGTTTGAAAGCTGGCGGTTCCGGGAGTTCTGAAAAGGGTTCTGCCACGGGTTTGGGTATGAAAAAGCCGGACAGTGATTGAGGTTTTGGATTACATGATACCGAAACTGTAGATTTTGTAGTTTTTATCGTCTTTGGATTTCCCCACGAGGAAACTTCGCTCATGCTCACCAGGGCCCCATTGGGGGCTCTTTTCCAACATTTTTTCTGAATAATCCCAGGAGAATTTTACGTGTATGACGGCATAGTCGGTCAGCTTAAATTGTTCGATCTCATCCTCGATCCCATAGTAGCACAGAGGATTCCCGGAGCCATCCTCAGATTTTGGTTCTTTATATTGCTCCGGGGTTAAGGTGTCGATCTGGTGCACGGTGTAGTTCTTGATGTAAATACCGTGGTTAAAATTGCCTTTTTCATTATCAATGGAGATGCTATGCGGTTCGATATCCGCCAGGATCTCTTTCTTTTTATCAAATTCCCCCTGTATGGTATATAAAAATTCAAGGATCACGGTCTCTTCCGCGTCAGATGCCGGTACATCCTCCAGAATCAGACTTCGGTCATCAACGGTATATTCGGTTTCCCCGCCATAGCTGTAGGCGGTTGTTTTGGAAGCCGGGCCGCAGGCGGTTGCTGCCAGGATAAGGCAGAGCAGAATTAGGATACTGGAGCGTCTCATAATTGGTCCTCCTTTAGGTGTGAGGGTTTTTAGGATTCGTCTGTCTGCTTTCATATTAACGGATGGAAACGGGGATGTCAATTGGCGAGGGGCCAGTTAAAATAGTTTGCAAAACCGCTTGAAATAAAATATAATAAAACGAGTAAGTGGAGATAGAAAGCGGAAGTGCTCTATGTCTGGCAAAGGATGCGACACTATGAAAAAGTCTGGAAGCATGATTCTCTATATGGTTTTGCTCATCGTACTGCTTGCCCTGGTGAAGACCGGGACAGGTTCTGAAGCGCGGTCTTACGCTGCGGTTTCGGAGGATACGCAGATTTCTGCTTACAGTTATCAGAGAACTCCGGTATTTACCGTGGTATCTCCCATAGAGATTACTATGGGTATGCAGGAACAGGAGGGGAACGTAAGAATTGCGAATCCTTTGTCCCAGCGGGATGAAGAATTTATTTTCGACGGGTTTCTGGCCGCTCTGCTGCTGTTATCGATAGAATTCCTGTTAGGACGTATCTATCATGTTTTTTTATGGATGCGCTCTGTCTGTCTTACATTCTTATGCGTTCTGATGAATCAGGTCTACATTATTCACCGGTCGGATGGAAAAAAACGTGCGGTTTTTATCTGATTCTTTTCTTTATTAGGAAAATAAAAATTGGAGGAACCGTACCTTGAAAGATAAAAAAAATCATATATGGTTTGCGATGATACTCATTGCAGGCTTTCTTTTGCTTACTATTTTCGGAGCGGGCAGTGATATAAAAGGAATCCGGGATATTCGTTTTGGTATCGATATCCGTGGAGGAGTGGAAGCGGTGTTTGAACCGGTTGGAGTAACGGGGATTCCGTCGGAAAAGCAGATGGAAGCGGCGCGCAATGTCATGGAGAGCAGGCTGGACGCCCAGAACATTACGGACCGGGAAGTGACGGTCGATAAAAGGGAAGGGCATATCATTGTCCGTTTCCCGTGGAAATCCGACGAAAAAGAGTTCAACCCGGAACAGGCGATCTCTGAGTTGGGGGAGACCGCGAAACTTACCTTCCGGGACCCGCAGGGAAATGTCCTGGTGGAGGGGCAGAATGTAGCCGACAGTTCCGTTACGCGAAATACCCAGACCGGCGAGTACGAGGTAGAGCTCCAGTTTGACTCGACCGGAGCGAAAGCTTTTGCAAAGGCCACACAGGATCTGGTCGGACAACAGATGGGGATCTATATGGACGAACAGATGATATCGAATCCCAAAGTCAAACAGGCGATCAGCGGAGGTCAGGCCGTGATCAACGGCATGGCGAATTATGAGGAAGCCAAGGCTTTGTCGGATAAGATCAATTCCGGCGCCCTGCCGTTCTCTATGGAGACCAGCAATTATAATACCATCAGCCCGACCCTGGGGAGCCAGGCTTTAAAAGCAATGATAACTGCTTCTATCGCTGCGATTCTGCTGGTGATCATCTTTATGATCAGCATATACCGGCTGCCCGGCGTGATCAGCTGCCTGACCCTGGTATTCCAGATGTGCCTTCAGATCCTGGCCTTATCCATACCGCAGTATACGCTGACACTGCCCGGTATCGCCGGACTGATCCTGTCTGTAGGCATGGCGGTGGATGCAAACATTATTATCAGTGAGCGGATCGGGGAGGAGTTAAAGACCGGGTCCAGCATCCGAAGCGCTGTGAAGAAAGGTTATCATAATGCGTTTTCCTCTGTGCTGGACGGCAATCTGACGACAGCGGCGGTGGCGGTGATCCTGATGATCTTTGGTTCGGGAACCATGTTGAGCTTTGGCTATACCCTGTTTACCGGTGTTATTATCAATCTGCTGGCTGGTGTCTGGATGTCCAGATTTATGCTGGAATCCGTAATCCGTTATGATAAATGTAACAAAGAAAAACTTTTCCGCAAGAAAAAAGAGCGGAAGAAGATCCGGTTCGCAGAAAAGAGAAAATGGGTCTTTCTCTTTACGGCCTGCGTCCTGCTCATTGGCGGGACGATCACGGCGGTAAACGGTGTGAAACTGGATACCCAGTTTACCGGAGGGGTTGTCTTAAAATATACGTATTCAGGAGATGTGGATACGGAAAAGATCAAGGAGGCGGCGAATAAGGTCCTCGGGCGCCCGGTCAGTGTACAGACATCCCAGGATTCAGCTACCGGTGATAAGAAGCTGGTGCTGACCCTGGCCGGAAACGAGGGAATCAGCCCGGATGATCAGAAAAAAGTATCGGAGGAAATCAATCAAATAAGCGATACCCAATACGAGCTGTCGGAAACCTTTGCTGTGGAACCATACATAGGTGCAAAAGCACTTAAGAATTCTGTGCTGGCCATCGCTTTGTCCGCGCTTTTTATCATTGTGTATATCTGGGTGCGCTTTCAGTCCCTGTCAGGTCTGTCAGCCGGGGTATCCGCAGTCGTGGCCCTGCTGCATGACGTGATCCTGGTATTTTTCGTGTTTGGAGTATTCCGGATACCGGTCAACGACGCTTTTGTGGCGGTGACCCTGACTATTATCGGTTATTCCATCAATGATACCATCGTTCTCTATGACCGCATTCGGGAAAATATTAAAAAGCAGAACGCCGGAAAGAAAGAATCCCTGTGCGCGCTGGTAGACCGCAGCATTACGGAGACCATCGGACGTTCGGTTAAGACCGCAGTCACGACGGCAATCTGTGTGGCTGTCGTGTTAGTCTTTTCGCTGGTTTATCACATTGAATCTATCCGGGTGTTTTCTCTGCCGCTGCTGGTGGGGATTATCAGTGGATGCTATTCCTCTGTCTGCGTCGCCGGACCTCTGTGGGTAACCTGGAAGGAATTCAGGGGCCGAAGAGAGCGGTGATGTAGGGGCGGGGGAGTTATGAGGGGCCGGGGGGAGAGGAAAACGGCGCGGCTGCAAAGCGGCGGGCGGCACATCTCGCGGGACAGAATCGCTTCGGCCGGGCCTAAGAACGTGTAACTCCGAAGAGGACGAAACCTCTGATTAGCAGGACCCGGGGCAAACTCGCCAAAGGATGGCTCAGACAGTGCCCCGGGTCCTGCGAGGTTTCGGCCTCTTCTGCGTAACACGTTCTAAGGCCCGGCCTCAAGCGATTCTGTCCCGCGAGATGTGCCGCCCGTCGCTTTGCAGCCGCGCCGTTTTCCTCTCCCCCCTACACTGTAACAGGCCGGGAGACGGTGGGAACGTTGTTGATTATTCGAGGGAATGAAGATTTCGGCAGATCGTAAATATTTGTGAAAAAAGAACAAAAATCGGTAAAATTTCTACTGAAATCAGATTGAAAAATAGGGAAAATGATGAAAAAATATTTTGGAATTGACAACGTAAATAGTGTCTGCTATGATAAAACCATAAGAAATGGGAACATTCCCAAAATGAAGCATATATAATATAAACAGAATTGGGAACTTTTTTTTAGATTGAAAATGGGAATGTTCCCAAAGATAAACTGAGGCACAGATCCAAAATAAGCAGAGGAATACAATGGCAACGATATTCGATGTGGCGAAGCGGGCGGGGGTTTCTAAATCTACCGTATCCCGGGTTTTAAATCATCCGGATTCCGTGAAAGAAAAGACCAGAACAGCAATCGAACGGGCGATCCGGGAACTGAATTATTCCCCCAGTTACTTTGCCCAGGGAATCCGCACCGGGAAAACCAAGACGATAGCGATGCTGGTACCGGAATACAGTAATATGTTCTACAGTGAAATGTTCCGGGGAGTGGAAGATGTCGCCCTGGCCCACGGATATATGGTGCTGGTCTGCAATACGGAGCGGCACTCCAATTCCGAGGAAGAGTACATAGAAGAACTGCTTCGCAGGAATGTGGATGGTATTATTTACAATACATACCAGATCAATGAAAAAACAATCCGCTATCTCCAGGAAATATCGGACAAAATACCGGTGGTTTTCATGGACCGGATCTTTCATAAGAATGAGGGAATCTCCTATGTATTGACAGACGGCTATAATAGTACCCGCAAGGCGGTACATTATCTGTTCGAACGGGGCAAACGGAATATTGGATATATCCGGAATACGGAAGATATCGCGGTCATAGAGGAGCGTTACCAGGGATATCTGCAGGGGTTAAGGGACTGCGGGCTTCCTGTGAAACAGGAATTTATCTACCGGATCGAACATGAGCACGAACCGGATTACATCAGGCTCGGAAGGCGGGCGGCTAAGCATTATCTCATGCTTGCCAGAAGGCCGGACGCTATCATGGCGGCCATCGATACGATTGCGATCGGATGCCTGCTGCAGCTGCGAAGGGAAGGCGTGCGGATACCGGAAGAGATCAATGTGGTGGGATACGATAATATTTCTTTAAGCGAGCTGATCGAACCGTCCCTGACCACCATCGCACAGCCGATCCGGGAACTGGGGCAAAAGGCGGGAGAGATCGTCATCGCCAGAATCAATGGGGAAGAAATCGGCCATCAGGTAATTTATGACGGGGAACTGGTCATACGGGACACGACGAATTAATGATATGAATCTCCACAGGTGAGATTGATATAAACCAAAAACAATCCAAGGAGGATATGAAATGAAAAAGAAATTATTAAGCCTATTATTATGCATGACCATGGCAGTTTCCATGCTGGCCGGATGCGGCAGCAAAGAAGAAGCGAAGGAACCGGCGGCGGATACGGGCAAAGAAGAAGCCGCACCGGCAGCAACCGCGGCTGGTGAGGAAGCGAAAGCCGGCGAAGGTGAGGCGAAGAGCGGCAGCTATAAGATCGGCATCTCCGTGCTTACCATGTCCGGACAGTTCTTCATCGACATGGTAGCCTCCGCTCAGAAAGCGGTAGACGCTGTCGGCGGTGAGCTGATCGTCAACGATGCCAACAACTCATCTGAGACCCAGGTGGCAGCGCTTGAGAACTTCATCCAGGCCGGTGTCAATGGAATTATCGTAACCGCGGTAGACCCCACCGCTCTGGCTCCTGTGGTAAAAGAAGCCAAAGACGCGGGAATCGCAGTTGTGTGCCATACTTCAAAAGTTGACGGCTATGACGCATATATCGGTGCGGATGAATATCAGCTGGGATACACCCAGGGCCTTGCAGTTGGAAAATGGATCGCAGATAAATGGGGAACGGAAGAGAAGATCGAAGCGGGAACCTTAAATTACGACCTGTTGGAATCCGTTATCCAAAGAAAAGTGGGAATCATGGAAGGGGTTCAGGAAAATGCCCCGAATGTGGAATTCGTAGCAGATGCTACAGCGGCGGATCAGACAGAAGGTATGACCGCGACCGAGAACTTCCTGCAGGCGCATCCGGAACTGAGAATCGTATGCGGAGTCAGTGACGGAGCAGCTCTGGGCGCATACGAAGCATTCAAGGCGAACCAGATGACCGATCCGGAAAAATACATCATCGCAGGTGTGGATGCCACGGACGAAGCACTGAACAAGATCAGCGAGGGAACGATCTATCAGTTCACGGTAGACCAGAACCCGACCGGAACAGGACAGAAATTAGTGGACACCTGTATCGCGGTTATTGACGGCGGACAGTTTGAGAAAGACTTTAATCAGGAACTGGTTGCGGTAACTCCTGACAATATCGCTGATTACAAATAAGAAAAGCACCAGAACAGGCACCGATCCTTTTACACCGTACTTTGAGCTGACCAGAGGAATAAAAAAAACGGCGGAATCGGTGCCTGTAGTATGCAGAGAACTTCTTGAAGGAGGAGTGGATATGGAGACAATTCTGGAATTAAAGCATATCACGAAAGAATATCCGGGTGTGAAAGCCCTAAGCGATATGAATGTTACATTTTATAAAGGGGAAGTCCACGCCTTGATGGGAGAGAATGGAGCCGGGAAATCCACCCTGATCAAGGTGATCTCCGGGGCGATAAGACCCAATGCCGGAGAAATTATATATGAAGGAAAATCCTACAGAGAAATGAATCCGATCCTGTCCCAGAAGCTGGGTATCGGGGTCATTTACCAGGAATTCAACCTGGTACCGGAGTTATCCATTGCGGAGAATATATTTCTGGGAAATAAACTGACCAAAGGCCTTACGATCAACCGGAAGCTGATGAACCAGAAAGCCAGGGAAATCATGGAAGGCTTTGGAATCAAAATCGATGTGACCAAGCCGGTCAGGAGCCTGACCGTGGCCTACCAGCAGCTGGTGGAAATCGCCAAGACAATATCCAATGACGTAAAAGTATTGATTATGGACGAACCGTCCGCTCCGCTTACGAACCGGGAGATCGAAGCTATGTTCCGGATCGTGGAACAGCTGAAGAAAAAAGGAGTGGCGATCATATACATATCCCATCGTATGGAGGAGATCTTCCAGATCGCCGACCGGGTGACTATCATGCGGGACGGTGAATACGTGGGTACCAGACAGACACAGAATACCGGCCGCGCCGAGCTGATCAGCATGATGGTGGGCCGCACGCTGGATGACCAGCAGTATCCGACTATAGACAAAGAAATCGGCGAAACCGTGCTGGAAGTCAGAAATCTGTCCACCCCGGCTCTGCTGAAAAATGTGAGCTTAAGCGTGAAAAAGGGAGAGATCCTGGGGCTGGCTGGCCTTGTGGGAGCCGGCCGGACGGAAACCGTCCGGGCGATCTACGGCGCAGATCCCAAATCCACCGGTGAAGTCTATGTCCATGGGAAAAAAGTGGAGATCAAAAAACCGAGGGATGGGATCAGAGACGGGATCGCCCTCATACCCGAGGACCGGAAGAAACACGGAGTCCTGCTGGATATGAGTATTCGGGATAACATTTCCTTCATATCCATCCGGGATATCTGCAAAGCGGCTGTGGTCAACCGCAAAGCCGACCGGAATCTGGCCCAGTCCTATATTGACAGACTGAAAATCAAGACACCCTCCATGGAACAGCTGACCAAGAACCTGTCCGGCGGAAACCAGCAGAAAGTGGTATTAGCCAAATCCATGGCCAGCAAATCCGATATCCTGATCTTTGACGAGCCCACCCGCGGGATCGATGTGGGCGCCAAGCAGGAGATCTACATGCTGATGAACCAGCTGGCAAAGGATGGGATGGCGATCATCATGATATCCTCGGAAATGCCGGAGCTGTTAGGTATGTCCGACCGGATTCTGGTCATGCATGAGGGGGAAGTGACAGGTGAGTTATCCAGGGAGGAAGCGACACAGACGAAGATTCTGGAACTGGCCTCGGGAAAGAATTGATTTGTGCTGAAAAACGCACGCAAGGAGGATAAGATGAAGAGCAAAAATATTTTAAAACAATTCAGTACCATTATATTACTGGTCATTATGGTCATCTTTTTTGCCATCATGACGGATACGTTCTTTGCAGCCAAAAATATGATCAACATCCTGCGCCAGGTAGCGGTGCTGGGAATCCTTTCCGCTGGTATGACCTTTGTCATCATCTCCGGCGGTATGGACTTAACCGTCGGTTCCCTGCTGGGCTTGACCGGCGTGGTCTGTGCCAAGTTCCTGGTGGAATACCAGATGAACAGCGTGCTGGCGATCCTTCTGACGCTGGTGATTTTAACCCTGTTCGGAACGGTCACGGGAATGCTGATTGTAAAGCTCCATGTAGCTGCCATCGTCATCACCCTGGGTATGATGACTGTGGCCAGAGGCCTGGCCTTTATCATCTCCGGCGGGCTTCCCATCTATGACATTCCTGAAGGAGTCGTGACATTAGGGCAGGGTTATGTGGGCGCGATTCCCATTCCGGTCATCACTATGCTGGTCATTGTCGTCATCGCTGCGTTCATCCTGAACCGCACCTACTACGGCAGATACGTGTATGCCATCGGAGGCAACGAAGAAGCCGCCAGGCTGGCCGGTGTCGCCGTAGATAAAATTAAAGTATCCCTCTATTCCGCCAGCGCATTTCTGGCCGGTATCGCCGGCGTGACCCTGATGGCACGCGTCAGCTCCGGCGCTCCCGCATCCGGAACCAGTATGGAGATGGATGTGGTCACGGCGGTCGTCATCGGCGGTGTCAGCATCAACGGCGGGAAGGGAAAGATCTCCGGTGCTTTTATAGGCGCGCTGATTATCGGCGTCTTGAGCAACGGCCTGACCATTATGAACATAGGCGAATACTATCAGCAGGTGGTAAAAGGCCTGGTCCTGATCCTGGCGGTAGCCTTTGACGTATTTACCAACACGGACCGCATCAAAAAAGTAAAATCCGCCTGAGAACATTACGGAACAGAAAGGAACCATCAACCATGAAAAATATACTGTGTTATGGAGATTCCAACACCTACGGACTGAAATCCGACCTGGTCAGCCGTTACGAGAGGCATGAGCGCTGGACCGGAATCCTCCAGGAACGATTAGGCAGCGAATACTACGTCATTGAGGAAGGACTGGGCGGCCGCACTACTGTCTGGGACGACCCGGTGGAAGAACACAAAAACGGAAAGGCATACCTGCTTCCCTGTCTGGAGAGCCATAAACCTCTGGATCTCGTGATCCTGATGTTAGGCACCAACGACTTAAAGCTCCGTTTCTCCGTCTCCAGCTTTGACGTGGGTACCGCCATGGAGAACCTGGTTAAAACGATTCTAAAATCGGAGGCCGGCCGGGACGGTGCCGCCCCCGGGATTCTGCTGATCACTCCGGTACCGATCTGCAGCGTGGGAAACACTGACCTGGACCGGATGCTTCAGGGTGCGGTAACTAAGAGTCATGAGCTGGCGCCTTACTATGAGCGTATCGCCCGGCAATATCAGATCCACTATCTGAATCCGGAAGGCCAGGTGGAACTAAATGATCTGGATGGAATCCACTATACCCTGAAAGGGCATCAGCAGATGGCAGGCTTGATCCAGAAAAAGGTCTGCGAGATTTTTCCTGAGGAGAAGTAATCCGGCGGGAAGCCCGGTGAGTTTCGTATTTGCGGAACTCACCGGGCTTCCCGCCGTTTCCGGCAGTCTGGTTTCTATGCCGGCAGCAGCCTGCCGGCCGTTATTCGTTTGAACGGGACGGCTCCATCAGGGCTTTTTCGGGGCCATCATGGCAGCCATGTTTTTAACATAATCGATTTGCTTTTGTTCTTCCGGGGATTTCCCCATTTTCAGGGCCTCGATGATCAGGTCCATCTCATTGTTATTGAAAGACATGCCGCTGTTCTGGGCCTGTGACATGGCGGCCATCATAAAGGGAGCCATTTCATTCATCCCTTTTCCTTTTCCCTGGTTGGCCAGGGCCATCAGCATCTGAAGCTTGGCCGGGTCTATTCCGTTAAGCTTCGGGTTGTTGGTTAAGTTTTCTTCTGACATAGGAACCTCCTTGTGGCTTATCATAGTTTTGAAAGGCCTTTAGATAATTTTAATTTGGATCGTCTTATGATCACTTACGTAATCATGGGACCTATGGGTTTAGGTCATATTACCCAGCATGGCTGAGTATGTATCGAACATTGCCTGCTGTTCCGGAGAGAGCATGGATTTTAAGGCGTCCATAGAGTTCGCAGGGCCGGCGCTTTCCCCGGAGGATGCGGTGGACGACTGGTATGCCCGGTATAAGTTCATAGCCTGAAATACATTGAGCAGCATATCCATGGTTTCCCGTTCGGAGTCCGTGCAGAAGGGGCGGATGTCATTGAGCATATTCATGGGATCGGAAGAATCTGCGTTCAGAGAACATGCCTGCAGCTGTTCGTCGTCCACATTGAAGAAATCCATCGTATTTTTAAATTCCAGGAACTTCACATAAATAGAAAGAAAGCGCTGTTCCGTTAAATGTACATAGGGAATGGCCGCCTTGATCATCTGCAGATGCCGGGGAGAGACCTGGGCATCCAGGGCCGTCATTGTGAGTCTTTCATTTTCTTCCATGGAGACCTCCTAAGGTCTTGTTTAAAAATGTATATGTGCCAGGCTGAAAAGATATGACCGATTTCCCGGGGGAATCATATAATATAATGTATTATATGATAGTAAAGAGGAGTTTGACATGGACCAATTAATAATAGATGGGACCGCTGTTTATGAGCTGGATGAAGAATGCATCTGCCGTAAAAAACAAAGGCTGGAGGAGGAGTTAAAACAGCAGGAGATCTCAAAACGAAGAGAAAGCGGACCCCGGAGAAATTAAAAAGGTATTCCTGCAAAAGCAGGAATACCTTTTGCCATTCAATAGGAAAGAGCTCCTATTGAATGGCGAATCCCTCAGGGGGACCGCACTGCGGCGGAAAGGAAGATACCGCTTACGCGGCCCGCCGCAGGCGGAGAGTTTCGCAAGCGAAACTCTTATTTATTTCATAGGAAAGTGCTCCTATGAAATAAAACGCTCCGCGGGGATCGCACTACGGCGGAAAGGAAGATGCCGCTTACGCGGCCCGCCGTAGGCGGAGAGTTTCGCAAGCGAAACTCTTATTTACTGATTAGCAGCATCCGATGTTGTTTCCACCACAGCTATTGCCGCCGCAGCAGAAGAGTAACAGGATGATAATCCAGCAGCAGTCGCCGCCGAAGCCGCCGTTGCAGCCGCCATTGCAGCCACCGCCGCAGCCACCATTGCCCATTCCGCCACAGCAGAACAGCAGGATGATGATCCACCAGCAGCTATTGCCTCCGAAGCCTACATTTCCTTCGCATCCACATCCGCAGTTTGTAGCAGCTAAATCACTCATGTTTTGTTCCTCCAACAAATATTTTGTTTACACTTCATAATATGTAGCTGGGCTTGATTATGTTTACAAAATTTAAAATAATTTTTATTTATTGGGAAATGGGGGGGGTGATTAAGGTCCGGGCTGAAGGGAAGCGGCGTGTCTTGGGGAGCCGGGCGGCAAATCTTGCGGGGCCAAATCACTTCGGCCGGACCTAAGAACGACTAACTCCGAAAACGGGAGAACCTCTTATTGGCAGGGCCTGGAACAAACTCGCCAAAGGTCGGCTCGGACAGTGTTCCAGGCCCTGCGAGGTTCTCCCGTATTCTGCGTAAGTCGTTCTAAGGCCCGGCCTCAAGTGATTTGGCCCCGCGAGATTTGCCGCCCGGCTCCCCAAGACACGCCGCTTCCCTTCAGCCCTGCTTTACAAATGGCTTTTTTCTATGTTCCGTAGGGTATGTATTGATGGGGGCAGTAAAGGATCTACGTATACATAGTACGAACTGGGATTTTACGGCTGATATTGGTGCCGCCCTGGCTCAAAATTTATTTTCCCATTGCGATTATTTGCTCCACTTTCGTCAAAATAAGGAAGGCAATAATACTACGAACCCAGTCAGCCTTACAGAACATGGAAAAAAGCCTATTGTAAAGCAGGGAAGGGAGGGAAGGGCACTGTCCGAGCCGACCTTTGGCGAGTTTGTTCCAGGCCCTGCCAATAAGAGGTTCTCCCGCCTTCGGAGTTAGCCATTCTTAGGTCCGGCCGAAGTGATTTGGCCCCACGGGAATTGCCGCCCGGTTCATAAGACCGGCCCCCTTCCCTCCCTTCCCGGACCACAGTCAACAGATTCTTTGAAAAGGCTGTTTTCACAAGGAACGCTTTGTGATAAACTAAAACACGTATGGTGTACGGAAAACGGATGCAAGGAGGAAAAGATGACGATTGATATTATATATTTGGATAAAGCCTGTGTGATACAGGAGGGAGGAGAACCTTATGAGCGGATGGATGAGCTTCAGGCGGAGCTTAAGCGGAAAGGATATCTGATGGTATATTCGGCGGAGGAGATTCCCCAGGGGATAGAGCCTGACCGGGTTTTGTGCATATCCAACCGGGCGGAGGACATGCCTGCCGCGCACAACGCGGGAAGAAAATTTGGCCTGGCGCTGTGGGGCTGTGCTTCCGTCCGGCATACGAAGGCGGATTATTATTTTATTCAGCCGTTTGACGTCCTGAATCTGCTGGATACCGATCCGCAGGTGTGGGACAGGCACCAGTGGCTGGCCTGGGCGATTGAACTGCAGTTTATCGGGCAGGCGGGAATCACCTATTCTAAGGATCCTTTTGATCTGGAGCGGTTTGCCAGGATCAGGGAGATCGCCGCGCAGATCCTTCATACACAGTCGGGGGTTCCGCTGCCGCAGGTGAGAGAGGTGTTCTGTAATGAGACGGGATTCCAGACGCCGAAGATGGACACCCGCGCGGCGATCTTTTGGGACGGCAGGATTCTTCTCGTAAAAGAACGGGACGGTACCTGGTCTATGCCGGGCGGATGGGTGGATGTGAATCAGTCCATCCGTACAAATACGGTGAAGGAAGTGGAAGAAGAGGCAGGGCTTTGTGTGGTTCCCAGCCGGCTGATCGCGGTCCAGGACCGGAATCTTCACAATACGCCTCCCTATGCTTACGGTATATTGAAGGCTTTCGTGCAGTGCGAAATCGTGGATGGACAGTTTGTGGAAAATATTGAGACGCAGGAGAGCCGTTTCTTCGGACCGGACGAGCTGCCGGAACTGGCGGATGAGAAAAACACCGCTGAGCAGGTACGGCTATGTTTTCTGGCCAGCCAGGACCCGGGCTGGGTCACCATCTTTGATTGAAGATAGAAATTTATAAGGGAAAGGGAGACAAAGAGGATGATTACATATTTGGGAGATAAGATCGATATCCGGCTGGCGGCATTTTGGGGAATTGTGTTTGCGTTCGCCGCTACCTGCTTTTTACTTCAGAAATTCAGCGGCCTGCTGCCCACGGACCAGGGCAGGGAATATGCCCATGATGGCAAGCTGTCTGCAGGGAAACCCAGAGGGGCCGGCTTTTTATTTATTCTGGTGTTCCTGGTGTCCGCGCTGTTGTTTATCGGAATCCAGCGGGAAATGGTGATCTATCTGATTCTGGTGGCCGCCGCCATGATGACGGGTTTTCTGGATGACTGCTCGAAGGCGCCGTGGGGAGAATATAAAAAAGGCCTGCTGGATTTGGTCATTGCGGTAATGGTGGCAGTGACATTTCTGAATTTTAACGACAATACGGTTGAACTGATGCTGTTCCAGACCAGCCTGACGATTCCTCCGGTGGTATTCGGTATTCTTATAGTAATTCTGGTATGGGTTTCGGTGAACGTGACTAACTGTTCGGACGGAGTGGACGGCCTGTCCGGAACGCTGACGATCGTTACCCTGCTATCCATCTATGTGCTGGACCGGATGAAAGGGATGGATGAAAACTATAATTATCTGATTCTTCTGTTTGTGATCTGCCTGCTGGGATACCTGTGGTTTAACGCGACTCCCAGCAAGCTGATGATGGGAGATGCGGGCTCCCGGGCCATGGGGTTATTTATCAGTATCGCGGTGCTGAAGCTTGGAAGTCCTTTCCTTTATGTACTGCTGGCACTGGTACTGATCCTGGACGGGGGACTGGGACTGATCAAAGTCTCCCTCCTTCGGTTCCTGAAAATTAAAATACTGAAAAATGTCAGGACACCGCTGCACGATCACGTCAGAAAGGTGTGGGGATGGTCAAATACCCAGACCGTATACCGGTTCGCAATCATCCAGATCATGATTGCGGTGGGAGTGGTTTATATGGCCTCGCTGCTGGCCTGATGTCAGCGATATATCAGAATGCCGGGTTACGATTCACGGCCATCTTTGGTAAATTGAGAGGGGACTGGCATCTTTCGGTAGGAAAGCTAAATTTTCAAGTAACTGCGTAGAGAAAGGGGCCTGTCCCCGGATGTTGGCTTATCCGGGGAAATAAAGCGGGTGCTTCCCGAGAAGGATGGACCATTTCAGTTAACATCCGGGGACAGGCCCTTTTCTCCACGCAGTTACTTGAAAATTTAGCTTTCCTACCGAAAAGTGCCAGTCCCCTCTCAATTTACCAAAGATGGCCATGAATCGTAACCCGGCATTCTGTTATATGCAAGTCCTGCTTGACAATTAGGAATAAATATGATATTACTAATTTAGTAAATTACTAAACTAGTAGTGTGAAAGATTCCGAAAAACGGGAAAGGGGCAGGCAGCGATGGATAAATCCAGAAAGAAAGAACTGCAAATGGAATATAAATTACGTAAGCCGGATATGGGGGTGTTCGTCATTTCCTGTTCCGGGAATGGAAAACAGTACGTGGGATACGCCCAGGATCTGAGAGGAAAGATGAATGGGCATTATTTTAAAGTGAGCTCGGGATTTCATCCTAACCGCAGAATGCTGGCAGATTGGAAGGAATATGGCGAACCGGCCTTTGAAATGAAAGTCCTGGAACAACTGCCTTACGATGAGAAAGAGGAGAATAAGACAGACTACACAAAAGAACTCCAGGAATTGCAGCTGAAATGGATGAGCAAACTTGAGAATGCGGAGGAATTATAATATGAAAATACCGGTAACCTTAAAACATAAACCGGTCATTGTATCGGAAAACTATGAAAATATCGATGGAAGAAAGGCATATTACACCGATGCCAAAGGGCTGTCACTGGGGCTGGCCCAGTGGAACGACAGAGGAAAAGTGGACATTTCAGCCAAGGTCTGGCGCTATACCGGTGAAAAATGGTCCCGCCAGTCTGAGGAACTGCCGATGCACCGGGTACTTGATCTGTCTATTCTGATCTGCAGAACCATGCAGTATTTCCAGGAGGCGTACCGCTATCCGAAGCTCTACGATTCTGCGCATACCACGATTGACCGGGTGGGGCTGCAAGGTGACGCCATGACGGTGGCGGTGTGCACGGAGAATCCCATGATCGATGAGGATATCCGCCTGTTTTCCCAGACACTGAACGACGATGGCGAGTTGATCGGGGAGAGGCTGCGGGTTCTGGGACAGATGCTCAAAGATATGGGATATGCTTAAATGATTGGACTGGTAATCAGAGCGAAAGCTAACCGGCGATGAGGATACTATATGCGGGGAAGGCATATGGGGCAAGGCGGCCGGATAAAGGAAGAAATTGGTAAAGGAAAGACAGATGAAGGAAAAAATACTGATCGTAGAAGATGACCTGGCGCTAAGCGCCGGGCTTTGCTTCGAACTGCAGGCGGACCAGTATATCGCTATGGCGGCTTACAACTGCCGGCAGGCAGTACAGGTGATGGAGTCGGACCGCTTTGATCTGGTGATTCTGGACGTGAATCTGCCCGATGGCAGCGGTATGGAGCTGTGCCGGACCATACGGGAGAGCTATAAAACACCGGTGGTATTTCTGACGGCCTGTGACATGGAGCAGGATATACTGGACGGATTTGACCTGGGTGCGGAGGATTATATAACGAAACCCTTTAACATCCAGATCCTTCGGCGGAAACTGGAAGTTGTACTGAGAAGAAAGAAACAGGAGCCGGTCAAAAAAGGGGATGGCTTTTCGGACGGATATTTGAGCATCGATTTTGAAGCGCTGGCCGCAGCGAAAAATGGAGAACAGCTGGTGATTACGCCCAATGAATACAAGATTCTGAAACTATTGATCGCAAATGCCGGTAATGTGGTGACCAGACAGCTGCTGTTAGAAAAGCTCTGGGACAGCGCGGAAAACTATATCGATGAACATACGTTAACGGTGAACATGACGCGGCTTCGCAATAAGATAGAGGACGCGGACCATAAGTACATAAAGACGATCTACGGGATGGGTTACGTCTTTACAGGGGAGAACCAATGAAAGATATCATGCTGATTCTTCTGGCGGCCGCGCTGGTCCTGCTGTTGGTCAGGAATATTTACCTGCACCGGAAGGTGATCCGGTTTACCGATTCGATCTGCGGCGCGCTGGACCGTATGATATCCCGGGAAGCGGCCTGGGAACCTTATGAGGATACGCTGGAGGCCAAGATCCAGGGGAAGTTAAACCAGTATGCCTCTCAGGTCAGAGAGGAACGGGAGGAAATTACCGAAACGAAAAGGGAAATTCAGGAGGTGGTATCTGATATTTCCCATCAGGTAAAGACCCCTATCGCCAATATTAAGATGTTCAATGGCATTTTGCAGCAGCACGAGCTGGATGAGGAAAAAAGAAAAAACTTTCTGAAACTAATGGAAGAACAGATCGACAAGTTGGATTTTCTGATGCAGTCCATGATCCGTATGTCCCGGCTGGAAGCCGGAATTCTATCGGTTACGCTTAAGGACGCCAGTGTTTACCAGACCATCGCCAGTGCGCTGAATGGAGCCTGGGCAAAGGCGGAGCGAAAGAACATAGAGATCCGGGTGGACTGTGAACCTCTGATCCATGTGCGGCATGACCCGAAGTGGACGGCGGAGGCCCTGTTCAATCTGCTGGATAATGCGGTGAAATATACCCCTGAGGGCGGCCTCATCAGAATTGCCGTGAAGCCGGGGGAATTTTATACCAGGATCGACGTAGCCGATAACGGAAAAGGAATTGCGAAAGATCGGTATCACAAGATATTTCAGCGTTTTTACCGGGAACCGGAGATTACCTCGCAGGAGGGAGTAGGGTTAGGCTTATATCTGGCAAGAGAAATACTGAGTATGCAGAAAGGTTACATCAGTGTCCGGTCCATCCCGAAAAAGGGGACCACGTTCTCTGTATTTCTTCTGAATACATGAGTGATCAAAGTTTAGAGAAGGAAGCGGCAATGACCATCATACAAACAAAAGAGCTGACGAAATATTATGGGAGCGCAGAGAACTGTGTGCGCGCGCTGGACGGAATAGATCTGGAAATCGAACAGAGCAGTTTCACCGCCATTATCGGAACCTCCGGCAGCGGAAAAACCACACTGCTTCACATGCTCGGCGCACTGGATACGCCGACATCGGGAAGCGTCCTGGTGGAGGGCAGGGAGCTGTCAGGCATGTCTAGGGAACAGCGTGCCATATTCAGGAGGAGGAGGGTGGGATTTATATTTCAGGATTATAATCTGATCCCTACCCTGAACGTATATGAAAATATCGTATTTCCGCTGGATCTGGATCACAGCTGTATCGACCGGAAGATGGTCGGTGAGATTGTGGAGATGCTGAAACTAAGGGACCGGCTCGGGGCCTTTCCCCATGAACTCTCCGGCGGCCAGCAGCAGAGAGTGGCGATCGCCAGAGCCCTGGCTGTAAAGCCTGCTATCGTTCTTGCGGACGAACCCACCGGGAATCTGGACAGCAGGACCAGCCAGGATGTAATGGGACTGCTAAGGAGCATGGCAGATCGTTTCCGTCAGACACTGGTTATGATCACGCACAATGAGGACATTGCCCAGATGGCGGACAGGCTGATCCGGATTGAAGATGGAAAAATCATATCATCAGGAGGAAACGGGAATGTTCCGGAACAATAACCTGTCTGTATGCTGGCGGCTGGTCAGGAGGGAATTCAGGTTCCATAAGAGCAGAAATCTGATGGCTGTCTTAAGCGTGTCATTGACGACGGCGCTGTTCACGGTGTTATCCGTCATTGTACAGAGCCTGGTGGGCAGTATCCGTGATTATTGTATCAATGATATGCATGCTACGGAAGAAATGTACCGGCAGTTTCTGGTAAGCCAGCTGCCGGAACTGTTTCCGTATATTTTAAGTTTTATTCCCGTATTTGTCTGCGGCTTCCTGATCATTTATAATATATTCCGGATCGGGGTGGATGCGGATATTCGTTTTTATGGGAAGCTTATTACCCTGGGAATGACTCCCAGACAGATCCGCGTGATCTGGTATGAGCTGGCGCTTGCCGAATGCGGGCTGGGTATACCGATTGGGGCGGCCCTGGGAATCGGCGGGGCTGTGATGTTCGGGCATGAAATCCTGAGCTTTTCTAAAATTCCTGTCGGGCTGATTGTGAGCCTGAAAGGGATTGCCGCGGCAGGAGTGCTGTCCCTGCTGACGGTTTTCGTTTCCAGTTTCCGTCCGGCCCGGATTACAGCCGGCATAGCACCGGCGGAAGCCGTCCGTTATATGGAGCTGCCAGGAGCCGGGATAAGGAAGGTTAAGAAAAAATTTTTCCCCGTTTCTACCAGAACAGGAAATCAAGAACAGGAAGAAAATAAGCATAAGAGGATAACGCCCAGGAGAATGGCTGTTTATCATTTGGCGCGCAGCAAGAGGAGAACTGCTGTTGTGATTGCCTCTTTGTCCCTGGCTTTCCTTTTGCTGAGCTGTGTCTATGTCCAATATATAAGCGCGGATCACGATATATATCTTCAGTTTATCACGTTTTCGGATTATACGCTGTCCAAAGGCGGGAATGGCGCGGATGGCGCCAATAACAGCAGGGATCTGGAACCGTCTTTGGTCCGTCAGGTGGAAGCACTGCCGGGGATCAGCCGCAGGGGAGCGCTCTATAAACAGGAAGAATGGCTGAACCTTAAGGACCCTATCTACAACAGGCTGACGAATTATTTTGAGTCAGAAGGGGGCTGGCGTTTGAAAAAGATGGAAAGCGATCTCTACTGGACGAAAGCCTACGAAAATATGCGGAAGAATCATACCTGCGTCGGAATGATCTATGGGATGGACAGCAGCTATACGGAATTGCTGACCAGTCCGGAACAGCTGATAGACGGAACCTTTGACGCGGAACTATTTGCATCCGGCGCCTACGCCATAGCCGAGGGAGTGGAGGGCGGCGGGCAGCCGAATTACCAAGTCGGGGAACAGGTAAAGATCGGAGGCAGAACTTTTGAAATCATGGCGTTGTGTATGGCGCCTGCCTATCTGAGCGCAGAAAATGACAGTGCGGAATCCGCTTTTTCCCTGGGTCTCTTTCTTCCTGAGGAGAGTTTCAGACAGCTCTATCCTCAGAGGGGGATTCATAAGCTCTATCTGAATGTGGAGGAAGGGGAACGGGCCAGCGTGGACCGTTGGCTTGCTGACTACCAGAATACGAAGGAGCCGTTTTTGGATATCCGGTCCAGGGAAGCGCTGAAAGAGACATTTGACCAGCAGATCCGCTCCGGTGCAGCGGTCGGTGCGCTGATGGCCCTGACCTTTGGGGTGATCGGTATTTTTAATCTGGCTAATACGCTGATCGCAGGACTTTTATCCCGCAGACAGGAATTCGCAGCCTGCCTGAAACTGGGAATGTCAGACAGACAGCTGTTGTGCCTGATGATCTGGGAAGGGGTCTGCGAGACCGGCCTGGTGCTTGCTGTTGTATATCCGCTGTCCCTGCTGGCGGCAGGTCCCGGAATGTATCTGTATCTGACCAAAATCAGTAATCTATGGGCTTATCAGTACCGGTTTTCCATAATGCCGCTGTTCCTCTGCACACCGATTCTGCTGGCGGCAGCGGTAGGGATTCCTGTTTTGTGTTACCGGATCATAAAAAGGCAGAGTAATTTTTAATTTCTTTAAAGTTACAAAAATGTACCTTTTCTGTACCTATTCCGTAACGATCACCCATTACAATACTCCTATACAGAAAAACGCAGATGAGGAGAAATTAGAAATGGAAACTATCTTACGGACAAAGGATCTGAAAAAATATTATGGAACCGGGGAAACGGTTGTAAAGGCCCTGGACGGTATTGATCTTTCCATCGGGAAAGGAAGTTTTACGGCTATCGTCGGAACCTCCGGAAGCGGGAAATCGACGTTATTAAACATGCTGGGCGGTCTGGATCATCCAAGCGCCGGCAGCGTAATCGTGGGAGGAACCGAGCTGACCGGTCTGGACGAGGAGCAGCTTACCATATTCCGAAGAAAACAGATCGGTTTTATTTTCCAGAATTACAATCTGATTCCGGTTCTGAACGTATGGGAAAATATCGTGTTTCCGTTATCCATGGATGCGAAAGAACCGGATGAGGATTTTATCGACCGGATCGTAACTTTGTTAGGGCTGAAAGAGAAACTGTACCATATGCCGAATCATCTGTCTGGCGGACAGCAGCAGCGGGTGGCGATCGCACGGGCGCTGGCGTCTAAACCCTCCATCGTTCTGGCCGACGAACCGACCGGGAATCTGGACAGCAGGACCAGTGATGATGTGATCGGCCTTCTGAAAATGACCGGAAAAGAATTTCATCAGACCATTGTAATGATTACCCACAACAACGATATTGCGGAACTGACAGACAGAATCGTCCGGATTGAAGACGGCCGGATCTTTGAGTAGGGGGTGGCAAGGTTGAACGTAAAGATGCTAAAAACATTGACGAAAGCCAGCTACCGCGCCAACCGAAGCCGGAATCTGGTGGCGATCCTGGCGATTGTCCTGACCACGGTGATGTTTACCTCCCTGTTTGTTCTATCCGAGAGTATGATGGAAAATATAAGGCAGATGAATTTCAGGCAGGCCGGGACCTATGACCATATGTCTTTTAAATATTTGACCGCGGATCAGGCGGAGCTTATCAAATCCCATCCGGAGATTACCGGCTGGGGAGAAAGTATTGTCATCGGTATCGCCGAGGATGACGGGCTGAAAAACCGCCAGGTAGAGATTCGCTACGCGGACGATAACTACGCCACATACTCCTATGCTGTTCCGACAACCGGTAACATGCCGGTCAGAGAAAATGATATCGCTCTGGATACCGCAGTTCTGGACGCGTTGGGACTTCCCCATGAATTAGGACAGAAGATTACGCTTCACTGGCGGGATGACCTGTACAGCGAAACGCTTACCGGGCAGGAATTTGTGCTCTGCGGCTATTGGGAAGGAAATGCTTCTTCTTTAGCCAGCATGGCGTTTGTATCCAGACAGTTCGCGGCGGAGAAATATGCAGGAGCGGACATAGCCGGGCGGATCGCACAAAACCAGGTGGGCGGCACCCATATGTTGAGCGTCATGGTAAAACATGCATCGAACCTGGAAGAAACCGCGCAGCAGATACTTTCCGACCTGAATGCTCCGGACCTCTCATACGGGATCAATTGGGCCTACGACCCGCAATTAAAGTTTACCGGGCTGTCAGAACTGATTCCCATGCTGCTTGGTATGATCCTGGTATTTGTCAGCGGATATCTGATTATCTATAATATTTTCCAGATCTCGGTCGTGAACGACATTCAATTTTACGGGAAACTCAAAACACTGGGAACTACAGGAAAACAGATACGAAAACTGCTGTACGCCCAGGCCGGCCGGCTCTGCCTGTGGGGAATACCGATCGGGCTTTTGCTGGGCTATGGGCTAGGCAGCCTTCTGGTGCCGGTTCTGATCTTAAGTGAACGTCCATTCGTATCCACGAGCCCGCTGATCTTTTTAGGAGCAGCCGCGTTTGCCTGGGTGACGGTCCGGATTTCCTGCCGCAAGCCTGCAAAGGTAGCGGGAAAAATCTCTCCGGTGGAAGCGCTGAATTATTCCGATGCCCTTGCTCACGGCCCGGAAACCAGAAAGACAAAAAAGGGAGCTTCCATATTCCGTATGGCTCTTTCGAATTTGGGCAGAAATAAAAAACGTACGGCTACGGTCATCTGTTCCCTGACCCTTGGTATGGTGCTGCTCTGCTGCATTTTCGCAAAAAATAAAAGTTTTGACCTTGATAAATACATGAGAAGCCAGGCAATCAGCGATTTCACGGTGGAGGATCTTTCTTTAAGCGCAATGTCTGCCGCCTTTAACCCCTACGGCCTGACGCTGTCGGATCAGCTGATCGGGCAGATCGGAAAGCTTAACGGTCTGCAGGATACGGCCGCGCTCTACGCCCAAAAGACAGATGTGGAGCTGCCCCCGGATGTGCTGGACAGAATCGAATCGTATTTTGAGCGGGAGAATACGTATCGCTATGAGGCCATGGAATATGATCCATACTGGATCGAAGGCTATAATGAGGCGAAGAAGCAAAAGAAAGGGAAAGCGTTAGTCTTTGGAATCGACGGATTTCTCCCGGAATTGCTCACGGAAGACGCCTATATGTTGGAGGGTACCTTTGACGCGGAAAAGTTCAGATCCGGCGATTATGTGATTGCGGGCGGTTATGAATCGGAAGGCAAAAAGGAAGCACAGCCTACCTATCCGGTTGGCAGCAAACTTACACTGAATGGAAAGGAATATGAGGTGATGGCTGTCATCGCTCCGTTATATCCGGCCGGAATAGAGGGGAAGAATGGGGATGACGCTGCATACTGCCTGGATTTTTACCTCCCTGCAGAGTCCTTTCTCCAGATATTCCCGGGCAGCAGCTTGTGCAAATACTTCTTTCAGGTGGCAGAGGAAAATCAGGCTGATGCGGAAAAATTCCTGGAGGACTACCGGAAGAATTATGATAAAAATCTCTCGGTCGTATCCAAAGAAACATTGGCCAAACAGTATCGGTCGGAGACTATGTCCACAGTTATCACCGGAATGGCAGTCAGTGTGATTATCGCGTTCGTCGGTATTTTGAATTTTATTAATTCCATGGTAACCGCCATCGTATCCAGAAAGAAAGAGTTTGCCATGATCCAGAGCGTGGGTATGACGACCAAACAGCTTCGGAAAATGCTGATATTTGAAGGACTGGATTATGCGGGGATGACCCTTGCGGCTTCTTACCTGCTCGGAACGCTGGCTGTCGGCATCGGGGTGCGAATGATGGTGGCTTCCAGCTGGAGCAGCACTTTCCGGTTTACCATCATGCCTCTGGTCCTGTGTACGCCTGTGCTGCTTCTGTTCGCGGTCATCGTGCCCTGTATCTGTTTTAAAAATATCGAAAAGGTCAGCCTGGTGGACCGGCTGCGTGCTGCGGAATAAAGAACTTTTTCCCTTGATCTGAATATTGTAATAGAAAAGAATCAAGAGGGAATTATCTTGTGAATCGAGTCAGAAATTTGCTGGGATGTGAAAGCGCTTACAGGCAGCACGTTCTGGGACAGGGAATCGGCGTTGCGATCCTGGATACGGGTGTCAATCCGCATCCGGATCTGCAGGGCCGGATTATGGGTTTTTATGATGTTTTGCATCAAAAGACAAGACCCTATGATGACAACGGCCATGGCACCCACGTAGCTGGTATCATCGGCGGCAGCGGCCAGGTGTCCAATGGAAAATATATGGGAATTGCCCCGGAATGTCAGCTGATCTCCATAAAAGTGCTGGATCATAAGGGGAATGGTAATTCCAAGGATGTGTTGACAGCCCTGGACTGGGTGATAGCCCATAAAGAAGAGTATAATATCCGTATTATTAATATATCTGTAGGTACGAAACCAAAAGAAGGGACCGGCGAGGAATCAGCGCTGGTGAGGGGAGTGGATAAGGCCTGGGACAGCGGGCTGGTCGTATGTGTGGCGGCCGGGAATAACGGGCCGAAGCCCCAGAGTATCACGACACCTGGTATCAGCCGGAAGGTGATCACCATCGGCTCTTCCGATGACCAGCAATATGTGGATGTATTCGGAAACCGGCGCTATAATTATTCCGGCCGCGGTCCGACCATGTCCTGTGTGAAGAAGCCGGATGTGGTGGCACCCGGATCGAATATCGTATCCTGCAATGCTGCCTGTATCCGGCGCGGGCGGCCTTTTTATTCATCCAAAAGCGGTACGTCTATGGCTACCCCGGTGGTATCAGGCTGTATTGCGCTGCTGCTTTCTAAATACCCGGATATGACCAATGTGGAGGTGAAGCTGCGGCTGCGGGAGTATTCAGAGGATTTGGGGCTGGCCAGAGAACAGCAGGGGTGGGGACTGGTTCAGGTGGACCGGTTGCTGCAGATGTAGGGGGGCTGGGCTGAGAGGGCCGGGCTAAGAGGGCCGGGCTGAGAGGGAACGGGCGGACCCGGCCGGCATCCGGCGTCAAATCTCGTGGGGACAAATCACTTCGGCCGGACCTAAGAACGACTAACTTCGAAGGCGGGAGAACCTCTTATTGGCAGGGCCCGGAACAAACTCGCCCAAGGACGGCTCGGACAGTGTTCCGGGCCCTGCGAGGTTCTCCCGCCTCCTGCGTAAGTCGTTCTAAGGCCCGGCCTCAAGTGATTTGTCCCCACGAGATTTGACGCCGGATGCCGGCCGGGTCCGCCCGTTCCCTCTCAGCCCTGCTTTACTATGGGCCCCCTTGAGGTCAGCTGAATTAGGGGGGGACTGGCACCTTTCGGTAAGAGAGCCGGCCTTTTCGGCAACTGCGTGGAGAAAGGGGCCTGTCCCAGGATGCTGGTCTGTTAGGGGATAAGATTATTGAAGAGTGGATTAGGTGAAATTATGAATGAAAACGAATATTTGCCAATTATGGAGGAATCGCTTAGAATAGAGGTATGGCCCTGCTTTAATGGGGGCATGACTTCATTGATGACTTATGGATGGGCAGAAACTTTTGAAGAACATCAGGCGTGTGGAGGGAGCGGAAAAAAAGATACGGCCGGAAGGAGGTGTAAACTTGATGGGGGTGTTTGGAATGTGTGGGGGGAGCGGATTTCCTATAGAATATGGATGATCTGAAGCCGGGAATCGGTTACCGGGGGTTGGAAGGGGTTTGGGGTAATGGGAAACAAATGAACTAAAATATTTTAGTGATGTAAATGGAGGAGATTTATTTTGAGTTTCGGTTATGGATCGGATTGATAGGCTGGAATTGTGCATAATGTTGATGAAATAGAAAAAATATAAGAAAAAATGGCGAATCAATCAAAAGAATGGCCGAAGAATTCAAAGGTAAATGGGATATTTACAAAAATAATTTAGTTTTCTACTTGACATTTTCTAAAATGATGCTAAAATTAAACTAAAGAAATTTAGAAAACGTGTTAGCACATGGAGGAAAAAGGAGAATAGAAGGATGAGACCGGTAATCAGAGAGCAGGAATTTGCAGACAGATGGAAAAAGGTTCAGGCGTTGATGGAAGAGCAGAAGGTGGATCTGGTGGCAGCTTACGCGGATGACCGTTATGTTTATGGACAGGCTTATTCCAGATGGCTGGTGGATTATGAACCTCAGTTTGAGGCGGCTTTTGTGCTGGTGCCGGCCGTGGGAGAACCCTGTATTATAACGGGTGCTGAGTCGGTGGAGTTCGCACTTCTGTCCTCCAAATGCAAAAATGTGAAAGCCATTTGGGAATTTCTGCATCCGGATGAAGAGTACCCGTACTGCGAAGTTACCAGTTTGGAATCTGTGATCCGGGAACTGGAAGAAAGGTCCGGGAGGAAGATTACGAATGTGGGGATCGCCGGCAAGTCGGCTGTTCCTTATGACTTGTATAAAACCCTGATCGGCCGGTTTGGTGAAGAACACCTGATAGATGTGGATTCACCCATGTCCATGCTGCGGGCCGTTAAGACGGATAATGAGATCGAAGTGATCCGCTATGCTTATCAGATCGCTGAGGCGGGAATGCAGAAAGTATATGAAAGCATCCGGGAGGGAAGTACCGAACGGGAGATCGCCGCGGAGGCGGAGTATGTGATGAGAAAAATGGGCGCGGAAGGAATGGGGATCGCCATGATGATCAATTCCGGCCGGGAGAACACTTCTCCGATTCTGTCCAGGACTACATTCCGTAAGATTGAAAAGGGGGATCTGGTGGTTGCCACGATCGCTCCCAGATATGAAGGGTATCATGGCGCGATTGGCCGTCCTTTTGTACTTGGAACACCGGACGATGATGTGAAGCGCTATATAGAATTAGTTATGTATGCACAGGAAGAAACCAGGAAGATGCTCCGTCCGGGTGTGACGGCACGGGAGATGGATGCGGTTTCCAGAAAATACATAGAGGAAGCCGGTATGGGAAGTCATTTCGCTTATTCCGGTATCCACAGCACCGGTACTATTGAATTCGAACCGCCGATCCTGTCCTCCAAACTGGATCTGACCGTTCAGAAGAACATGGTGTTCTCCATCGATATTCCCATGTTCCTGAATGACTGGGGCGGAATGAGACTGGAAAATGGCTATCTGGTGACCGAAGACGGATGTGAAGCTCTGTGTTCCTGCGACGTGCATTACAGAAAGGAATCACTATAGAAATTATCAGATAGACAGGAGATTTTTCATGAAACTGAAAATGAAAGATATCGCGAAGAAGGCAGGGGTATCTACGACGGCGGTGTCTTTTGCATTGAATGGGAAAGCCGGGATCAGCGATGAGACCAGGAAGAAGATACTGGATATTGTAAAAGAGGAAGGCTATACCACCAATGCACTGATGAAAACCGGCGGCATGGAAAGTGACGGGTCACTGATGGAATCCAAACTGATCATGCTCCTGTGCCCGGTTTCCAATCTCGGAGAAGAGGACAGCTGGAATGTCTCCCTATCCTTTTACGAGATTATGAAGGAAATTGAAAAGAGTATTAATGAATACCATCATTACTTATTTTTTAAGTCTGTCCAGATCCAGGAGGGCTTTCCGGAAAAGCTGAAAGAAATTATTGAAACCTACCGGATTCGCGGCATCATCGTACTGGCTACCGATCTGACCTCCCAGGAAATGAAGACGATCTGTGATGTACCGGTGCCGGTGGTGGCCATCGACCGTTATTTTCGTGACATCAGTGTGGATTGTATTTCTTTTGATAATTATGCCGGGGCCTGTGAAGCGGTACGTTACCTGATCGGATTAGGACATACAAAGATCGGCTATATCTATTCCACGGTGGACAGCGAGAATTTTAAGGAACGGCAGGCCGGCTATGAGGCTACGCTGCGGGAAAATGGAATCGAACCTGAGAAGGCCTATATGATCCGGGTGGATAATAACGGGCAGGAGATCGAACCGTATCTGATGGAAGAGCTGGGCAGGCATTCGAAGCTGCCGACCGCTTTCTTTACGGAGAGTGACACACTGGCTGTGGAAACGATCAAATGTCTGCAGCAGTTAAAAATCGATGTGCCCGGCGAAGTATCGGTAATTGGATTTGACAATATCGTCGTCGCCAATCTGGTTACACCGGAATTGACCACCATGAGTGTTCCGTGGACCGATCTGGCAGACCTGGCTGTGGGCCGCCTGATTGATAAGATGGAAGAAGAGCAGGGAAGAAACCTGAAAATGAAAATTGAAGTGAAACTGATTGAAAGGAATTCCTGCAGGAAGCGATAAAAAATAGTAGCGCTCGAAAAAGCCTCGCTGACTATTTTTCATGCATCGCACGTAAGCGGCTAAAGAACAGCCGCTAAGTGCTCATAGCGATAAAAAAATAGCAGCCGCTCAGTGCTTATAGTATCAGAAGATAGTTCCCCGAAATCAAGGGGAACCATTTTCTAAACATTTAGGGGAACGGTTTCCTAATGGAAACTTAAGGAGGATTTGTATATGACAACCATCCTGGATGTGGCCAGACTGGCCAATGTTTCGAAAACATCCGTATCCAGATATCTGAACGGCCAGAATGCCGGACATATGACAGATGAGACGAAGGAACGAATCGAATCGGCGATCAGGCAGCTGGAATATCAGCCTAACAGTATCGCCCGAAGTTTAAAACAAAAGTCCACCAATGTGATCGGTTTGGTGGTAAACGATATGAGTAATCTGTTTTTCCTGGAGATGATGCGGGGAGTCGAGACAGAACTTAAGAATTCCGGTTACAACCTTTTGATCTGTAACTCGGATAACAATATTCAGATGGAACTGGAATGTCTGAAAATGCTGGAAAAAAGACAGATCGACGGGGTGATCCTGATCGGTATGAACATGCCCAGTTCCCATATCGAAAAGCTTCAGTCTGATATCCCGATGGTGTTATTGGAGCGGGATGCCGGAAATACCAACCTGGATTCCGTAAAAATAGACAACCGGGTAGGCGCCTACGAGGCGGTACGCCACCTGATCCAGAAAGGACATGCGAGGATCGCCCATATTCAGGGCCCGGTGATATCGGCCATGGCCATGGAGCGGTATGATTCCTATCAGGAGTGTTTGAGGGAACACGGGATACAGGTTCCGTTCGATTATGTGGTGCAGGGAAATTATAAGCTGGAAAGCGGATATGCGGGAATGAAGCAGTTGATGGAACTTCAGGAACCGCCCACCGCAGTATTTTGTGCCAATGACTATATGGCCATGGGGGCTCTTCGGTATCTGATTGAGCATAATTATAAGGTTCCCCGGGACGTGGCGCTGGTGGGCTACGACGATATTATGGTGGCAAAGATGGTGACTCCGTCGCTGACCACAGTGCGCCAGCCGGTACTGGAGCTGGCCCGGACGGCAGCCCAGCTGCTTCTGCGCAGAATCGCGGACAAAGACGACGCGAACTATGTGGGGCAATCCGTCGTTATGAAATCAAAGCTGATCGTACGGTCCTCTACCTGAAACACGGGAGGACAGGTGAAAAGCGTGAATGTTGGGAAGGAGGTCTTGGGTGAATGTATGAGTCCGGTTTTGAGGGGATGAAAGAGGAGTGGAAAGGGCTGATTGACATCGGATGTAAGCCTTTTGGGTCGGCGAACCTGATCCGGGCGGCGGATTTCCTGGTGGAGAGTCTTGGCAGGATCTGTCCGGATGCAAAGCAGGATGTCTATGAGATTCCGGCTTGGGAGGTTGGTGACTGGAGACTTGGTTTTTTGGATTCGGAAGGCGGAGAATTAAAAGCTTATCCGTTTTTGGGCAGCGGGGCGTCAGAAGGATTCGGGGGGACGCTTAGGTTTGCCGGATATCACAGGGTTTGGAACATGTATGTATGGGACAGATACGCGGTGGTGGACCCGGAAGGGAAAATAAAGGCGTATGTGACCATCAGAAAAGGAGGCGGTGCGATCCCACAGATGCTGTTCACAGGAACAGGTGAACTTCCGCATTTTATGGTGGGAGAAGAGGAAGAAAGCAGGATTTTGGAGGCGGTTGAAAGCGGTGCGCGGATCGGGGGATTCGTACAGGCGGAAATGAAACCTGACAGCCGGTGCTATGACGTGGTGGGTAGTCTGGGAGACGCGGATGAGAAGGTGGTGCTGTGCGCCCACTTTGACACGGTCTATAATACTACGGGCGCATATGATAACGCGGCAGGTACGGCGGCGCTGTTGGAGACGGCCAGGAGGCTTAAGACTTACCGTCTGAAGAAGAAGGTGGAGATCCTTTTGACGGACGGGGAGGAGTTCGATTTAATAGGCGCCAGAGCCAGATGCGCCAGGGATCAGGAGAAGACCGCAGCGGTTATCAATCTGGACGGCGTGGGAAGAGAGAATGTTCTGGAAGTGTGGAGCGGACCGGAGAGCTTTGAGAGAAAGATAAGGGCTTACCTGGATGAAAGCCTGGAGGAGTTTACGCCGGTTTATATCTGCCCTCCCCCACCTGGGAGCGATCACGCGCCATACTATGAGAAGGGGATTCCGGTGTGCATGCTCACTTTTAATGATCAGGGTATTCTGCATACACCGGAGGATGTGTACGAAGAGAGCAAGCTGACAAATATGGCTAAAATCGTCCGACTGACGCTGGGATTGATGAAACACCTTGGGTTTATTGAGAAGATTGGGGAACAGTAAAAACAGGAATAGCTAAAACATGAATAGCTAAAACAGGAGGTATTTCTATGAAAAAGTTACTGGCAGTTTTACTTTGTGGAGCAATGGTACTTGGTATGATCGGATGTTCAGGAAAAGAAGAAGGGGAACCTGCGGCGGCTCAGCCCAAAGAGTCGGCAGCGTCTGCGGCAGATGAGCAGAAGGAAGCCCCTGCTGATTCCAAAGAAGCAGACGGAGAGAAAAAGTTACTGGGTGTCAGCCTGATGACCCTTCAGTATGAATTCTTCCAGGATATCAAGGCGGGGATTGAAGAAGCGGCTAAGGACAAATATGAAATCGTATTTAACGATCCGAATATGGATCTGCAGAATCAGATCGACGCCATTGAGAATTTCTGTGCGCAGGGTGTGGACGCCATTATCCTGACCTGTGTGGATGGCAATGGGATCATTCCGGCGCTGGATACCTGTGAGGAAAAAGGAATTCCGGTCATCACGGTGGATTACAGGCCAAGCGGCGGCAAATTCGAGACCTACATTGGTTCCGATAACTTCCTGGGCGGACAGCTGGCCGCAAAATGGGCACTCCAGAACGTACTGGAAGGCAATGAGACTCCGAATATTGTATTCTTAAGCAACCCTATGTCTATCGCTGCGGTTGAACGAATCGACGGTTTCAAAGATATCCTGTCCAAAGAATGTCCGAAAGCGAATATCGTGGCAGAACAGGGCGCCGATTCCAGAGAATCCTTTATGAGCGTCATGGAAGATGTATTGACGGCCAACGATAAGGTAGATCTTGTATTTTCCTACAGCGCAGACGGCGGATTGGGTTCTTATGACGCGATCCAGGCTGCGGGCAGGGAAGATGAGATAGCAGTGATCGGCTTCGACGCTTCGGCGGAGGAACAGAACGTGATCGCGGAAGGCGGATGTTATAAAGGCAGTATCATGCAGTTCCCCAGCAAGCTGGCGGAGACAGCGGTAGAATGTGTAGATAAAGTGCTGGCCGGAGAAACTCTGGAAGCGGATACTACGGTAGAGGTCGGCGTGTACACGAAGGATAAGATTTTCTACGCATCGGACCTGCAGTAGCAGATATCTGACACAGGATGTCATGGAAAAGAACACAGCTAAAAACTGGAATTTAAAAAAGAGGGACGAAGGCTTATGGACAGCGGATACATATTGGAGTTTCAGGGCATCAGTAAATCTTTTGTAGGTGTACAGGCGTTAAAAGAAGTAAGCTTTGGCGTGAAAAAAGGTGAGGTCCATGCACTGCTGGGTGAAAACGGCGCGGGAAAATCAACGCTGATGAAGATTCTCTCAGGGGCATACAGCAAGGACACGGGCAGAATCCTGATCGACGGCCAGGAAGTGAACATCCGTCATACAAAAGATTCAGAAAAGCTTGGAATATCCATCATATACCAGGAGCTGAACCTGATACCGGAGATGTCGGTCGCAGAAAATATTTTTCTGGAACGGCAGCCGAAAAAGGCGGGATTCCTGGATTGGAAAAAAATGAACAAGGACGCCATTGAGGTCTTGAAAAGGATCGACATGAATATATCGCCCAAAGTATTGATCTCAACGTTAAGTGTAGCACAAAGACAGATGATTGAAATTGCCAAGGCGATCTCGCTGAATGCCAGAATCGTGATCATGGACGAACCTACCTCCGCCCTGACGGAAGGGGAAACCCGAAAACTGTTCCAGGTCATCGGGAATCTGAAGGAGCAGGGGATCACGATGATCTATATCAGCCACCGGATGGAGGAAGTATTTGAAATATGCGATTCCTACACGGTTATGCGGGATGGAACTTTTATCAGCAGCGGCAGGATTCAGGATGTGAATCTGGATAAGATTATCGAGTACATGGTCGGAAGGCCGATGTCCCAGGTATTTCCGGAAAAGAAAAATAAAGTCGGTGATGTCATTATGCAGGTACAGGACCTGCATAATGACAAGGAAGTCCGGGGAATCACCTTTGACCTGCGAAAAGGGGAAGTGCTGGGATTCGCAGGACTGGTGGGGGCCGGAAGAAGCGAGACATTAAAAGCGGTGTTCGGGTCGGATAAGAAGGCGAAGGGGACCGTGATGATAAACGGTAAAAAGGCATCGATCCATTCCCCCAAGGACGCGATCCACAATGGACTGGGCTTCCTGCCGGAAGACCGGAAAGGGGAAGGGCTGGTCACCGAACTGTCCGTTATGGACAATGTCGTGATGGCAAAACCGGAAAACGCCATGGTCAAAGGTTTCTTCTCCGCCAAACGGGCGAAAGAACTGTGCCGCCGGTATATTAAGGAGCTGATGATCAAGACACCGTCAGAGACCCAGACTGCGAAATATCTAAGCGGCGGAAACCAGCAGAAGGTGGTTCTGGCCAAATGGCTGAACTGCGGGCCGGAAATTATCATACTGGATGAACCCACCCGCGGAATCGATGTCAACGCGAAGATGGAGATCTATAATATGATCACGGATCTGGCGGCTCAGGGGAAATCGATTATTCTGATCTCCTCCGAGATGCAGGAAATTATCGGGCTTTGTGACAGAGTGAATGTCATGTTTGAAGGAAAGATTGCAGGCGTACTGATGAAAGAAGAGTTAACACAGGAAAAGATAATGCATTATGCAACCGGGGGGAACCAGAATGAATGAAAAAGTAGAAACGAAGAAAAGGATTAACTGGAATGATCTGGCCATCGTCTTGATTTTACTTGTGCTGATCGTGATATTGGCGATCATCAAACCGGTGTTCCTGTCAGCGGAAAACCTGTTGAACATTATGCGGCAGGTGACGATCGTGGCCATTCTGGGCATCGGAATGTCCTATGTCCTGATATCCGCGGAGATCGACCTGAGTGTAGGTTCCCTGGCGGCATTATCCGGTATTATCGTAGCGCTTACCCTGAAATCCGGATGGAACATGGGAATCTGTATCTTCCTGGCGCTGCTTGCCAGCGTGTTCTGCGGATTCCTAAATGGGGCTATACACACGTTCGCGAAGATACCGTCCTTTATTGTGACTATGGGTATGCTCAATATCGCCAGAGGAGTGGTGCTGGTCATCACGAATTCCTATCCGATCACCGGTCTGCCCGCTGCTTTTAAGGTCCTGGGGCGGGGATATTTAGGACCGATTCCGATTCCTGTCATCATCATGGTGGTCTGTTATGTGATCGGCTACATCGTGTTAAAATACACAAAATTCGGCCGCAGCATCTATGCGATCGGCGGAAATATCGAAGCGGCCAGGTTATCGGGAATACCGGTATCCAGAAATAAGGTACTGATCCATACCATCAGCGGACTGACCGCAGGAATCGCCGGCGTTGTCCTGGCTTCCCGTGTGTTCTCCGGACAGCCGGGAGCAGGAAACGGACTGGAGCTGGATGCCATAGCTGCATGTGTAATCGGCGGCACCAGTACATCCGGAGGAAAGGGACGTCTCTGGGGAACATTCCTGGGGGCCCTGATTATGGGAATTATAGCAAACGGCATGAACCTGCTGAATATCTCGACCAACTGGCAGCTGATCATGCAGGGGACAATCATCATCGTGGCAGTCGGACTGGACAGACTGAAGAGCGATTAACTGGAGGGGAATATGGACGAGATTAAAAGAAGCATACAGGAAAAGCAGGAAGATTATCTGGAATTCTTAAGAAAACTCATAGGGATGGATACTTCCGTCATCCGCCACGGAGAAGACGGACAGGAAGCAAAGGCACAGGAGTTCCTGGCGGAGTATCTGAAGAATCTGGGCTGTGAAGTGGATATGTTCGAGCCGGATAACGAGCGCATGAGTAAACATCCCGGTTATAACCAGGGGCATCAGTACAAAAACAGGCCGAATGTAGTCGGTACTTACAAAGGAACCGGAGGAGGCAAGTCCCTGATCTTGAACGGCCATATCGATACAATGCCTTCCGGTGAGCTGAAACGCTGGAAATATAATCCGTGGGAGATGACGGAGGAAGACGGGAAGCTGTACGGACTGGGCACAGACGATATGAAAGGCGGCCTTTCCGCTGCGATACTGGCATTGGAACTGGTACTTTCCACGGGATTTCGGCCCCGGGGCGATATCATGATCCAGAGCGTGGTAGATGAGGAAGGCGGGGGTAATGGTTCCCTCTCCTGCGTGGACAGGGGATACCGGGCCGACGGTGTGATCATCGCGGAAGGGACGAATCTGGAAGTATTCCCGGTGAACCGGGGCGCCTGGCTGGGAGAAGTTGAGATCGACGGCCTTCCGATCCATGCCAGTCTCAGGGGATTTGGACAAAGCGCGATCGATAAGATGGTAAAAGTCATGAACTGTATGCGGGAACTGGAATTAAAATGGCTGACCACCAAGCGTCATCCGCTGTTAGATCCTCCCACGATCAACTTCGGTTACATTCAGGGCGGGGTAGCGGCGTCCACCGTAGCGGAAAGCTGCCTGATGAAATTCGAAATCGAGTACTATCCCTCGGAGCTGGATAAGCTGGGCAACCGGTTTCTGGTAGACAAAGACGAAGTGGTGAAAGAAGTGGAAGATTATGTAAATGCCATGGCAAACGGCGACGAGTGGCTGAAGGATCATCCGATCCGCTTCCACTGGTTCCAGGACTGCGCCCCTTTTGAGACAGACGCCAATGACCCTTTGGTACAGACGCTGGCAGATGTGGCCCTGGATGTCACCGGCAGAAGAGTGATCGCGGGAATGTCCGCAGGCTGCGACGCCAGACACTTTACCAATATCGCTAAGGTTCCCACAGTCGTATATGGTCCCGGAACCTGCCAGAACGCCCACGTGGTAAATGAATACCTGACAAAAGACCAGTTTTTCAAAGCCATCGAGTCCTATGCGAAGATGATTATAAATTGGACGGCGTAGGCACTGTGAAAACCGATAAGAGAGCGAAGCGAAAGGCAACTGTCCACTGTACATAAAATTATATCTTACAGGAGAATGGTATGAGAAAATTTAACGTTTTATTTGCAGGTGAATCCTGGTTTTTCACCACGACGGAAACTAAAGGTTTTGATCAGTTTACCATAGGGGGATATGAGACAGAGATCGGCCGTGTACGCGCTTATATGGAAGAATATGCGGATATCACTCATATCCCGGCCCATCTGGTAGCCACAGAGTTTCCGGATTCAGCGGAAAAACTGAAGGAATACGACGCCGTGCTGGTCAGTGATGTGGGAGCCAATTCTTTTCTGCTGCATCCGGACACCTTCCAGCGCAGTATCCGGACGCCGGACAAACTGAAGGCGATCGCGGACTATGTGGAGCAGGGCGGCGCGTTCGGAATGATCGGCGGTTACATGACCTTCATGGGAATCGAAGGGAAGGGCCGGTATCACGAAACGGTGATCGAGGACATTCTGCCGGTGACCATGATGCCGACCGATGACCGCAGAGAGCATCCCGAAGGAATTACCGTGACAGCCTGCCAGGATCCGATGGCTGACGGACTTCCTTCCCCCTGGCCCTATTTGCTGGGATATAATAAGCTGACCGCAAAGGAAGGAGCCAGAGTGATCGCCCAATTTGATGGTGATCCGATCCTGGCGCTGGGTACTTATGGGAAAGGCCGGACCTTCGCCTGGGCCAGCGACTGCGCCCCTCATTGGATGCCGGCAGCCTTTTGTGAGAGTGAATTGAACAAGGAGCTGTGGAAGAGGGTTTTGACCTGGGCCGTTGGAGAATAAGAGAAGCTGCTGACCTTTTGGGTGTCTGGTAAAAATTGGAATCATATAACAAAATCAAATAATAAAATGAAATAACAAGCCGGGGATGCGGTTTTCCAGCCGCTGGCTCCGGTTTGTTTATTTTTGATAGTATTGCAAAATTAACCGGAATCAACTAAAATAGTGCTTATGTATATAGATATCTGTAAATGTATATCTGTATATCCATTATCAGTAAAGAGGCGGCAGCGAAAGGAGACGGATAGGATGGATAAACAGCAGCCAGTACCGGGAGAATTTTACCGGCGCGATCCGGATAAATTATATCAAATTATTACAGTGGCACAGGATGTGGATGACGGGAAATGCAAAATAGTATACCAGGCCTTAAGCGGGGAGTTCCCGGTCTATGTGGAACCATTGGAGCGTTTTTTGGGAGAGACGAACCGTGTGCGTCCCAGAAAATGCAGGAATGTTGCCAGTCGGATGGAAGCCATAGAAAGCTTGAACATTCATGATGAGAGCGAACAGCCGGTAGAAAACGATCCGGACGGCTCAGGGGAGGGGACAGTGAATCCCAGGCTTCTGGAATTTTTGGATGCTTCCACCAATCAGGAGAAACTGGATATCCTCCAGAAAATCCGCAGGGAGATAGACGACAAATTAATGGATGATCTGGCGATGTCTTTGGATCTTACTTTGAGCGGGAAAGATATTCAGCAGAAGTATAAGGAATTACAGAATTGCCTGCTTACCTATATCAAATATGAAAGTGCCAGAAGATGATAATGTTTTAGAAGGACACCCTCAGCCAGTTCATTAGAATGCCGGAACGGACACCGGCCTTTTCCAGAATGGAAGGATCAAACAGGTGCGGCGGTAGAGTAAATCTACTGCCGCATTTTAATTTCCAGAGGAGTTTTCGCCGCAGTCATGAAAACGAAGAGATACAGGAGCGAGAGGATGATACAGGAGCTGCAGCAAGATTGCGCTTGACATATAGAGTATTATTGTATACAATGATACCTAAATAATGGAAAATAATAGTAAAGTCTTGAAAAAAGAGAAAGAGGAGTGTGGCGATTATGGACAACAGACCGGTTAAAATGAATGAACACACAAATTTGCTTCAGTTGGAAGAGCATATCTACCCGTTAGTGGACGTAGACAAGCCAAACGTATTCCGAAATTTATTTCCCTACGATGAGATCCCGAAGATCGCGTTCAACGACCGGATCGTGCCGCACAATATGCCGGAACAGATCTGGATCACAGACACCACTTTCCGGGACGGGCAGCAGTCCAGGGCGCCCTATTCCACGGAACAGATCGTGAAGATATACGATTATTTTCATAAGCTGGGCGGGCCTAACGGAATCATCCGCCAGTGCGAGTTCTTCCTGTACAGCAAGAAGGACCGGGATGCGGTCTACAAATGTATGGAGAGGGGCTACCGGTTCCCGGAAGTCACCAGCTGGATCAGGGCTAATAAAAAAGACTTTGAACTGGTAAAAGAGATAGGCATGAAGGAGACCGGTATCCTGGTCAGCTGTTCCGATTATCACATTTTCTATAAGATGAAAATGACCAGAAAGCAGGCGATGGAACATTATCTGAGTATTGTCAGGGAGTGTCTGGAGACAGGGATCAGCCCCAGATGTCATCTGGAGGACATCACCCGGTCCGATATCTTCGGTTTTGTCATTCCGTTCTGTGTGGAACTGATGAAACTGATGGAGGAATACCAGATTCCGATCAAAGTAAGAGCCTGTGACACCATGGGATACGGAGTGAACTACGCCGGAGCGGTAATCCCGCGGTCGGTACAGGGAATTATCTACGGGCTAACCACCCATGCGGGTGTACCTTCGGAACTGATCGAATGGCATGGGCACAACGATTTCTATAAGGCGGTATCCAACTCCACTACAGCCTGGCTCTATGGAGCCAGCGGCGTGAACTGTTCCCTGTTCGGAATCGGAGAGCGCACAGGAAATACACCGTTAGAGGCGATGGTTTTTGAATACGCGCAGCTGCGCGGTACCCTGGATGGTATGGATACTACCGTCATTACGGAGATGGCGGAATATTTCGAAAAGGAAATTGATTACCACATTCCGGCCAGGACACCGTTTGTAGGCAGGAACTTTAACGTGACCAGGGCAGGTATCCATGCGGACGGCCTGCTGAAGAATGAAGAGATATACAACATCTTTGACACCGGAAAATTCCTGAACCGGCCGGCCCTGGTAGCGGTATCCAATACATCCGGACTGGCCGGGATCGCCCACTGGATCAATACATACTATAAATTAAAAGACCAGCGGCAGGTGGATAAGAATTCCGAACTTGTAAAGAAGGTAAAAGACTGGGTGGACGCCGAGTATGATACCGGCCGTGTCACCGTGATCACCGACAATGAACTGGTGGTTGTTATCACAAATGCTTGTAAAGAGCTGGGGATTGTTTTATAATCGATAGGAGGATCCGATTTGAGTGAATACGATGTGCAAAAAGAAGTGACGGATAAGTTCTCGCTCCGCGGAAGAGTGTTCCATAAGCTTCGCGAAGATATCTTAAGCGGCAAGTACAAACAGAACGAGGAGCTTCGGGAGGTGGCCATCGCTACAGAGCTGGGAGTCAGCAGAACCCCGGTCAGGGAAGCGATCCGGCAGCTGGAGCTTGAGGGACTGGTCAATCTGATCCCCAACAAGGGGGCCTATGTGACCGGAATCACCATCAAGGATGTGAAGGATATCTATGTCATCCGCTCGTATCTGGAAGGGCTGTGCGCCAAGTGGGCCACGGAATTCATCACGGAACAGCAGCTTTGCGAGCTGGAAGAAAATATCTATCTGTCAGAATTTCACGCGGAAAAAGAACACTATGATCAGGTACTGGAGTTGGATAACCGGTTCCATCAGCTGCTGTATGATGCGTCAGGCAGCAAGATCCTGGATCATGTCCTTTCGGATTTTCATCACTATGTCCAGCGTGTTCGTAAGATATCGATCGCAACCCCGGAACGGGCGTTTAAGTCCAATGAGGAGCACCGCAAAATCGTGGAGGCGATCCGTGAAAGGGATGAAGGGCAGGCGGAGAGCCTGGCAAACGAACATATCATGAACACTATGGAAAATATCAGCAAATACGGTCTGGAAAATATTCTCGTTTGAGGCCCGGCAGAAACGATACGGCACTCCCAGGAGAATAAAGGCTACAATAACTAGGAGGATGAGTAATGGAAAAAATCAAAATGGCGACCCCGTTGGTAGAGATGGACGGAGACGAAATGACCCGGATTCTGTGGCAGATGATCAAAGACGAGTTGTTACTCCCGTTCATTGAATTGAACACGGAATATTACGATCTGGGACTGGAGCACAGGAATGAGACCGATGACCAGGTAACCTTTGATTCCGCCGAAGCCACCAAGAAATACGGCGTGGCGGTCAAATGTGCCACCATCACACCCAACGCGGCCAGAATGGGAGAATACAACTTAAAAGAGATGTGGAAGAGTCCCAACGGTACGATCCGTGCGATCCTGGACGGCACCGTATTCCGTGCTCCCATCGTGGTAAAAGGCATCGAGCCCTGTGTGAAGAATTGGGAAAAACCCATCACCATTGCCAGACATGCCTACGGCGACGTCTATAAGGCTACGGAAATGAAGATTCCGGCAGCGGGCAAGGCAGAGTTAGTATATACGGCAGCAGATGGAACCGAGACACGGGAATTGATTCATGCATTTGACGGTCCCGGAATCATCCAGGGAATGCATAATCTGAACAAGTCCATCGAAAGCTTTGCCAGAAGCTGCTTTACCTATGCGCTGGATACCAGGCAGACCCTGTGGTTTGCCACCAAAGATACGATTTCCAAAAAATATGACCATACCTTCAAAGATATTTTCCAGGAGATCTTTGATAACGAATACAAGGAAAGATTCGATGCCGCCGGTATTGAATATTTCTATACGCTGATCGACGATGCGGTAGCCCGTGTGATGAAGTCGGAAGGCGGATACATCTGGGCCTGCAAGAACTATGACGGGGATGTTATGAGCGACATGATCTCCTCCGCCTTCGGGTCTCTGGCTATGATGACCTCCGTACTTGTTTCTCCGGACGGATATTTTGAATATGAGGCGGCCCACGGAACGGTTCAGAGACATTATTACAAGCATCTGAAGGGAGAGGAGACTTCCACCAACTCTGTGGCCACGATCTTCGCCTGGACCGGGGCACTGCGCAAACGCGGGGAGCTGGATCAGAACGCTGCGCTCTCCGAATTCGCCAACCGGCTTGAGAAGGCCTGCATCAAGACCATAGAAGACGGCAGGATGACGAAGGACCTGGCACTGATCACCTCTATTCAGAATCCGACCGTATTGAGCAGCGAGGGATTCATCAAAGCTGTGAGAGCGACTTTGGAAGAAATGTTGTAAGAAAAAATCCGGGAAGTAATAAAATCCGGGAAGTAATAAAATGCAGCGATTGACCCTGAGCGGTTACCGCTGCATTTTATATTGCTGAGAGCTATTTATTGCAGGGCAATCCGCAAGATATTCAATCACCGGCAGATTACGGAGTAAAAACCGGTGGTGTCCGGATCGACACGGCTTCCGGCAGACCGCATTTGATCAAAAAATCACGGACCACCGTCAGGATATGACAGTAGCAGGCGGAAAGGCCGGTGGCGAAGCCGGCGGCGTCCCCCGCCTGAAGACAATGAAAAGCTTTCAGGCTGATTAAGTTCAGCTGGTTTGTACTATTGCTTTTGCCGCTGTAAAAAGAGAAATAATATCCCCATAACAGCAGTTTGTTAATTTCCTTTAAAATAACCCGGTAAGGATGCAAATCTAAATATTTCATAATACAGAAGAAAATCTCTTTTAATGGTATCGCCTGCTGTTCCTCAAAGTGAGATTGCAGGGCGTTGAGATCCTCAGCTGTGAACCGGTCGAAAACGAGCAGCGCAGCAGGCCCGATCAGCAGAGCCATGAGCTGCAGGCCGCTCAGATAAAGCAGTGTATCATGGCGAAAGGTTTTGTCCTTCATACAGTGAAATGTAGCCTGGTCATCCTGCATGATCACCCGAGTCCCCTTGGCGTTTAAGGTTTGGCCAAAGCCCAGTTGATTTAATATGGAAAGGGCTTTTCGTATCGTGGATACGGATACGCCGTATTGTTCCGCAAGCTTTGCTTCCGGCGGAAGATAGGAACCGGATGGATATAAGCCGGTCCCTATTTTATTGATGAGGTCCCGGGCAATCTGGGTATAATAGTGATCCCGGCCACGCTCTGCATGCCATACATAGGAGACATCCGTATCGTCCGGTACATTCGGATAATTCTCTGAAAATTCTTCGAGCAGACAAAGGATATAATCAGTGATTTCATGATAAATGTCCTGGAAACAGCGTTTGGCATTCTGGGAATCGCTTTTTTCCAGGGCCTGGGTTATGGCAGACAGATACCTGCGGGCATTCTGTAAATTCGGTTTGTCGGCGGGGGAGCGGTATTCCACAAAAAAAGGTACGTGGGCATAAACCCGCAGACTCGAATACAATTCATGAAACAACAGGTTCCCTGACGCATGTAATACATCGTGCAGCAGGAAATTGACGGTCCGCCAGCCATTCTTTGAATTGGTTTTTTTGGAGTATGACAGCGCATAAGCGTAATGTTCCATGCTCCGCACATCGCAGACGGAAACGGAAAAAGAGAGCAGAAGAGGCATGATGATTTCCAGCGTTCTATATGCATCCGCAATGGCGGTACGGCATCTTAAGATATACGGGACACAAGAGGACGCTGCACCGTTTTCGGGCCAACGGTAGATCACAACCGCCGGTTTCCGTTCCTGTGTACGGATGAGACCTTCCTCTTTCAGCACGTGCAGTACATCTTTGACCGTGCGTATACCTACATGGTAAATCTCGCAGATTTGGCTCATGGACGGCAGGGAGCTGCCATAATCGAATTGGCCGGTTGTAATCTGCTTGCGCAAATTTTGATACAGATAGTCAAATAACGTTCTTTTATTGTTCATTCCAATCCCTCCCTGTTTAATGTATCACAAAAAATGGTAACAAGCTATATGCTTACGTACTCAAATACTATCTTGTGTGTCAGTTTTTGTTTTGTTAAAATATTATTTATCATAAAGAGAATGAAGGATCGAAAATGAGTCACTCAGGAGCAATTATGAAAAAAGTGAAAATACCAATCATAGCTTTGACCGTGATTATTCTTGCCATGTCTGTCATTACGGTCTGGAATGCGGCCGAACTTCATAACATTATTTCACATAAGACACAGAGATATGTAAAAGATGTATCTCTTCAATTAACCAGTGATATTGAGGGGAGATTGAAGAAAATCACCCAGGATATGCTGGCCCTGGAAGACAGTGTGCTGAAAATCTACGATTACCAGGATGTAGAAGGATTAAAAGAATTTTTAGACCGGAAGGCCGCCGTACTGGAATTTGATTCCCTGATTATAAGTTCCTGTACGGGCAGAAGCTATGCGACCGGAATCACCGTGGACAATCTTTTGGAGCTTCCCGGAGTGCAGGACGCTTTAAAGGGTAATAACGGGGTCTCTTTCCTGGATGGACAGAGCATTCTCTATTCTGTTCCGTTCTATGAGGATGGGCAGGTTGTGGGAGTTCTGTCCGGAATACGCAGTAAAGCCAATATGCAGAAACTAATCCAGCCCCACAGCTTTGACGGGAAGGGCCTGACCTGCATCTCGGACAGCGATGGAAATGTCATAATCTCGCCCACGGATCTGGACCCTTTTTTAAGACTGGATCATATATTTACACAAGAGACGAAAACCAGGCAGCGGGAACTTCAGTCCATATACCAGATGCGGGATAATATGCGCAGCCGGCAGGGAGGGGTCTTTACCTTTACAGCCCTTAACGGTTCAGAACTGGTTCTTTCCTATGATACATTGGAGCCTTATGACTGGGTATTGCTGACACTGGTTCCGGCGGATCTGATCAGCCAGGATACGGATCGGTATGTGACGAAAACCTTTCTGATTACCGCAGGGATCATTCTGGTATTCGCGCTGTCCCTGCTGATCGTTACCAATACGTTTTGCAGCCACAGAAAAGCGCTGGAGCGGATCGCTTTTGAAGATGCCGTAACCGGCGGTATGAGCAATGCAGCCTTTCAATTGCAATGCAAAGAAATGCTGCAGAAGGCTCCCGCAGGTACATACACGGTGATATCACTGAATATGAAGGACTTCAAACTGATCAATGAAAATTTCGGGAGCCCGTCCGGAGATGCCACCTTGCGTTATATTGGAGAAGTCCTGAAGAGAAATCTTAAGCCCGGCGAGCTGTGCGCCCGCGGGGAAGCCGATAACTTTTTCCTGTGCTTAAAAGAAGCGGAGAGGAACCGTATCCAATCCAGATTGGACCGGATACTGGAAGAGGTGAACTCCTTTAATAAAAACAGGGAAGAACCCTATTATTTAACCATCTCACAGGGAGCTTATCTGGTGGATCAGCCTTCTATGGATATTACGCTGATTCAGGACCGAGCCAAGACAGCCTGCCGCGCCCAGAGATATCAATCACAGCAGCCGGTCGCTTACTATGATTCTGCGATCACCAGACGGCTGCAGAAGGAGCATGAACTAAACGACCTGTTCGACAAATCCCTGCAAAATCACGATTTTCAGGTTTATCTTCAGCCTAAGGTATGTCCGTACAGCGGCCGCATAATGGGGGCGGAGGCATTAGTCCGCTGGCAGCACCCGAAACGGGGAATGATCCCTCCCTCGGAGTTTATTCCCTTGTTTGAAAAAAACGGAAATATCTGCCGTCTGGATAATTATATGTTCGGGGAAGTCTGCGCCCTGATAGAACGATGGAGAAAAGAGAATAAGCCAATTTTCCCGATATCAGTCAATCTGTCCCGTCAGCATTTCCGGAATCCGGATCTGCTGCCTCATCTGTCCGAAATCGCCCGAAAACACCAGATACCGGATGGCATGATTGAGCTGGAACTGACCGAATCCGTATTCTTCGACGACAGGAGAATCGAAATCGTAAAAGAAAATATTAAGGCCATGCATAAACTGGGATTTTTATGCTCCCTGGACGATTTTGGCACCGGTTATTCTTCCCTGGGCCTGTTAAAAGAATTTGATATCGATACGATAAAGCTGGACCGCAAATTCGTCCAGGACATCACAAACCCCAAAAGCCAGCACATTCTGGCGTGTATCATGGAACTGACCAAAAATCTGAACATAAAAACAGTCGCAGAAGGGATAGAGACCCAGGAACAACTCGGTTTTCTAAAAGTCTTGCACTGCGATCTCATCCAGGGCTATCTGTATGCAAAGCCCATGCCCATCCCTGAATTTGAGCAATGGGCAGAAAACCACCTGTTCTGAACTATCCAAATGCAGGAAAAACCGGGACTGATTCCGTAAGCCTCTGGCGCGGCACCGACGCCTCAGGTGCGGAATCATCCCGTTTTTCGATTGTATCCAGGGAAACCTTCCTACAACCCAACATCTAGTGGTTGGATTTTCCTTGAAATCAGGTTGTTGTGTTCCTTGAAATCAGGTGCTATAATAAAACGGATAATACGCGAAGATAAGGAAGGTTTCACAGATGGCAGAATTAACACCGATGATGCAGCAGTACGTAAAGACGAAGGAAGAGTATCAGGATTGTATTTTGTTTTATAGATTGGGTGATTTTTATGAGATGTTTTTTGAGGATGCGCTGACGGCCTCCCGGGAGCTGGAGATCACCCTTACGGGAAAGGACTGCGGCCTTGAGGAGCGGGCGCCCATGTGTGGGATTCCCTACCACGCGGTGGAGGGGTATCTGACGAAGCTGGTGAAAAAAGGATACAAGGTGGCGATCTGCGAGCAGGTGGAGGACCCTAAGATGGCCAAAGGCCTGGTGAAACGGGAAGTGGTCCGTATCGTGACACCGGGAACGAATTTCAATACGCAGACTTTGGATGAGTCGAAAAATAATTATCTGATGTGCATTGTCTATCTGGATGAAAAATACGGGGTTTCGGTTTCCGATATCACCACCGGGGAGTTTCTGGTGACTGAACTGGATACGGACCGGAAACTGATCGATGAGATCCATAAATATATGCCATCGGAGATTATCTGCAACGACTCTTTTTATGTCAGCGGGATGGATCTGGAGGATCTGCAGAACAGGCTGGGTATCACGATTTATTCCCAGGATGCCTGGTATTTTGACGATGAGAAATGTATCCGGGTGCTCAAGGAGCATTTCCAGGTGGGAAGCCTGGATGGATTGGGACTAAAGGACTACGACTGTGGGATCATCGCCGCAGGGGCCATGCTGCAGTATCTCTATGAGACACAGAAAACGCCGCTTCAGCATATGACCACTCTGACTCCCTATGCCACCGGAAAATTTATGGTGATCGACAGCTCCACCAGGAGAAATCTGGAACTGGTGGAAACGATGCGGGAAAAGCAAAAAAAGGGTTCGCTGCTGTGGGTACTGGATAAAACAAAAACGGCTATGGGAGCCCGTATGCTGCGCAGCTATATAGAACAGCCTTTGATCAATGAAAAAGAGATCGAAAAAAGACTCTCTGCCATCGAAGAACTGAACCGGAACGCGATTACCAGGGAGGAGATCCGGGAGTATCTGAATCCGGTCTATGACCTGGAACGGCTGATCAGCAAGATCAGCTATAAAACCGCCGGGCCAAGGGATCTGAATGCCTTTGCCGGTTCCCTGTATATGCTGCCGCATATTAAGTTCCTGCTAAAGAATCTGCAGGCGCCGCTGCTTCAGGAGATCTATGAGGAAATTGATGAGTTAAGCGACCTGTATGAACTGGTGAAATCATCGATCCAGGAGGAACCTCCGATCACAATCCGGGAGGGCGGAATTATCCGGGACGGCTACCATGAAGAGGTGGACAAGTTAAGGCACGCCAAGACCGAAGGGAAGAACTGGCTGGCCGATCTGGAAGCCAGGGAAAAGGAAAAGTCCGGGATTAAAAATCTGAAAATAAAGTTTAATAAAGTATTTGGCTATTATCTGGAGGTTACAAACTCCTATAAGGATATGGTGCCGGATTATTTTGTGCGGAAGCAGACGATGGCAAATGCCGAGCGCTACATTACTCCTGAATTAAAAGAACTGGAGGATATGATTCTGGGGGCGGAGGATAAGCTTACAGTGCTGGAATACAACCTGTTCTGCCAGGTCCGGGACCAGATCGCAGAAGAGGTGGTGCGTATCCAGACCACAGCCCGGGCGGTTGCAAAGACGGATGTGTTTGCCTCCTTAGCGCTGGTGGCGGAACGCAATAATTATGTCCGTCCGAAGATAAATCAGAAGGGGATCATTGATATCAAGGATGGCAGGCATCCGGTAGTGGAGCGGATGATTGCCAACGATATGTTCATTCCGAACGATACTTATCTGGATCACAGGGATAAGAGAATTTCCATTATCACGGGGCCGAATATGGCTGGAAAATCCACCTATATGCGGCAGGCGGCGCTGATCGTGCTGATGGCCCAGATCGGCAGCTTTGTGCCGGCCAGAAGTGCCAATATCGGGATCGTGGACCGGATCTTTACCCGGGTGGGCGCGTCCGATGATCTGGCGTCCGGGCAGAGTACTTTCATGGTGGAGATGACAGAGGTTGCCAACATTTTGCGGAACGCCACCTCAGACAGCCTGCTGATCCTGGACGAGATCGGCCGGGGAACCAGCACCTTTGACGGATTGAGCATCGCGTGGGCCGTAGTGGAGTACATAAGCAATCCGAAGCTTCTGGGGGCAAAGACCTTGTTCGCCACTCATTATCATGAGCTGACAGAGCTGGAGGGAAAACTGAACAATGTGAACAATTACTGTATCGCGGTAAAAGAAAAGGGGGATGATATCGTCTTCCTGCGAAAAATCGTCAAAGGCGGCGCGGATAAGAGCTACGGAATCCAGGTGGCCAAGCTGGCCGGTGTGCCGGATCTGGTTATCGACCGGGCAAAAGAACTGGTGGAGGAGCTAAGCGACGCGGATATTACGGCGAAGGCGAGGGATATCGCGGCCGGTTCCAGCGGATTTATTACGGAATCCCTCCATTCTATGGACGTGGAACAGATTTCCCTGTTCGACACGGTCCGGGACGATGATATAATTCTGGAATTAAGGGATATCGATATCAGTACCTTGACACCGATTGACGCGTTAAATACCATTTACCGCCTGCAGAACAAGATTAAAAACCGGTGGTAGGAGCTTTGCCGCGGGAGGAAAATATGGGTAGAATAGAAGTATTAGATCAACACACAATCGACAAAATCGCGGCCGGTGAAGTGATCGAGCGGCCTTCGTCCGTGGTTAAGGAGCTGGCGGAGAATGCCATCGATGCCGGGGCCAGCTCGGTTACGGTAGAGATAAAAGAGGGCGGGACCAGCTTCATCCGGATCACAGATAACGGAAGCGGCATTGAGAAAGATCAGGTGACGACGGCGTTCCTGCGTCATTCCACCAGTAAGATCCGGGCAGTGGAGGATTTGATGACGATTCACTCCCTGGGATTCAGGGGCGAGGCTTTATCCAGCATAGCCGCGGTTGCCCAGGTGGAGCTGGTGACAAAGCCCCATGCAGATACCACGGGAATCCGCTATATTATCGAAGGGGGAAAAGAAGTCAGTCTGGAGGAAGTGGGAGCTCCCGACGGGACCACATTTCTGGTTAGAAATCTTTTCTATAACACGCCAGCCCGGAAGAAGTTTTTGAAAACCGCTATGACGGAGGCCGGTTATATCAATGACCTGCTGATCAAATTAGCGCTGTCGCATCCGGACATTTCCTTTAAATTCATCAATAATGGACAGGTGAAGCTGCACACTTCCGGGAATACAAACCTGAAGGATATCATTTACGGTGTATATGGCCGGGAGATCGCTTCGGAACTGATCGCTGTCGAGGCCGGGGATGCCGGAGTGCAGATCCGGGGATTCATCGGCAAGCCGGTCATATCCAGAGGCAACCGGAATTACGAAAATTATTATATCAACGGCCGGTATATTAAAAGCCAGATTATATCCAAGGCCATCGAGGATGCCTATAAAACCTTTATGATGCAGCACAAATACCCGTTTGCCGTCCTGCATTTTACCATCGAGGGGGATCTGCTGGATGTCAATGTGCATCCGACCAAGATGGAGCTGCGCATTTCCAATCAGGAGGAGATCTATGGGCTGATCGTCCGGACACTGAAGGATGCGCTGTCCGGCAGAGAGCTGATTCCGGAAGTTACTCTGGATTTTGGCAAAGAGAAGGGAAAGGCGGCTGAGGATCAAAAAGAGGCAGCCGGGCAAAATGTTATCCCAGATCAAGCGACCACCATAGAACAATATGAAAATGCGGATCAAGCGGAAAACCTGGAACAAAAAGAAAAGGCAGTGCGAAATGATAACGCGGGACCGTTTTCGTCAGAGAGACTGGATCTGCGGCTGACACGGAGGAACGAGCGTCCTGGTGTCCCGGTAAAGGAAGCCGCGGAAGGAAAAATTTCTTATGGGTTGGAATATGAGACGCAAAAACAGGGGAATCCTTCTGATAGCAGGAAAAGCGTCCAGCCGGCACCGGACAAGGAAAGAGATCCGGGCCAGAAGAACCTGGAATATTTTATGCAGGAAATGCGCAGGCGCGTGATTGCCAACCATGAGGCGCAGATGGAGACGCAGCGTCTCTATGAGCAGATACAGCCTATTCATAAAACGGTTCAACCGGGAGAGGACAGCGGGGAGATTCCGTCAAAGGAAGTCCATCAAAATAGATTATATAAGGATAACCAGGCGCAGAACGGAAAATCAGATTATCCGGCATTTGTACAGGAAGAAAGTATTTACGGCCGGCCGGACGCGCAGGGATGGACAGGCCCGGTAAGCGAAGAGGCTGAAAGCGCGAAGGTTGAAAGTGTGGAAGTTGAAAGCGCGGAAGCTGAAAGTGCGGCGGCAGCGGACGGGATAAGAACGCGGCCGGATGCTTCTGAAATTACAAAAGCAGAACAATTGGAATTGTTCGAGCACCGTCTGCTGGATAAGGACTCCAGAATGGAACACCGGATCATCGGTCAGCTGTTTGAGACCTACTGGCTGGTACAGTTCCAGGATCATCTGTATATCATCGACCAGCACGCGGCCCATGAAAAGGTCCTGTACGAGAGAACCATGAAAAGTTTGGCGTCCAGGGAGTTTACGTCCCAGCTGCTAAGCCCGCCTATCATTCTGACGCTTACCATGCAGGAGGCGGAGCTGCTGAAGCGTTATCAGGACTATTTTACACAGATCGGGTTTGAGATCGAACCCTTCGGCGGCAATGAATATTCAGTCCGAGCTGTTCCGGACAATCTGTTCGGAATTGCGCAGAAAGATCTGCTGATCGAATTAATCGACGGGCTGGCGGATTTTCATATTACGATGGAAGCAGATATGATCAATCAAAAGATCGCGTCCATGTCGTGCAAAGCCGCCGTAAAGGGGAATCAGGTTTTGTCCGGGGCGGAGGCCAAAGCATTGATCGACGAACTCTTAGAGCTGGAGAATCCATATAACTGCCCGCATGGAAGGCCGACGATTATTTCCATGTCGAAATATGAACTGGAAAAGAAATTTAAAAGGATTGTCTGAGGCAGAAATGACGGAGTATAGATTTTTAAGACAGAAGGTGACAACATGAAACGACCGCTTGTGATACTGACAGGCCCGACAGCGGTGGGAAAAACCCGGTTATCCATACGTCTGGCCAAGGCGATCGGCGGAGAGATCATATCTGCGGATTCCATGCAGGTATACCGGCATATGGATATCGGTTCCGCAAAAATACGGCGGGAAGAAATGCAGGGAGTGCCTCATCATCTGATCGATGTCTTGTCCCCCTTTGAAGAGTTTCATGTGGTAAAATTCAAAGAGCTGGCTTATCAGGCTATGGAACAGATCTATGACAGAGGGAACATACCGATCCTTACCGGAGGTACCGGATTTTATATCCAGGCAGTTTTATATGATATTGATTTTACTGAAAACGGGGAGGATCCGTCTGTGCGGGAGGAATTAGAAGCGCTGGCCCGGGAAAAAGGGGCGTCTTACCTGCACGGGCGGTTATCCGAAGTTGACCCGGAGTCAGCCAGGATCATTCATGCCAATAATATCAAGCGTGTCATTCGTGCGCTTGAATACTACAGGCAGACAGGCCAGCCCATATCCGCTCACAATCAGTCGGAAAGGCAGAAGGAATCCCCCTACCGTTTCTCCTACTTCGTATTAAATGACGACCGTTCAAAACTCTATCAGCAGATTGATGCCCGGGTGGATCAGATGCTGGCGGACGGTCTGGTGGACGAGGTTCGTGCCCTGAAAGCCATGGGCTGCACAAAAGAAATGGTTTCCATGCAGGGTCTGGGCTACAAAGAAATCCTGGCCTGTCTCGACGGAGAGTGTACGCTTGAGGACGCAGTCTACATTCTCAAGCGGGACACCCGGCATTTTGCAAAACGCCAGCTCACATGGTTCAAAAGAGAGCGGGATGTGATCTGGGTCAACAAACCGGATTTTGACAACGACGAAGACCGGATTCTTGCATTCATGCTAAACCAAATATAAATGGGGACATGTCCAATCCAGTTTGGGACATGTCCAAACCGAAATGGACATGTCCCAAACTGAAATGGACATGTCCCCATTAGCTATTTTGAGTAAATCGACATTCAGGAAAGGTGAACAAAGGAAAAAGAGCAATGACAGAAGCAATCTATAAAGAGCTGGGCATCAGCCCGCAGGTATTTCAATTTGGGAAAAAGATAGAAGAGACCCTGGCAGAACGTTTTGAGCAGATCGACAAGAACGCGGAATATAACCAGCTGAAGGTGATCAGCGCCATGCAGCGGCACAGGGTAAGTGAAGCGTGCTTTGCGGCTACCAGCGGATATGGATATAATGACCTGGGGCGGGATACGCTGGAGGAAGTATACGCATCAGCCTTTCATACCGAAAGCGCTCTGGTGCGGCCCCAGCTGACCTGCGGGACCCATGCGCTGGCGGTGGCGCTGGCGGCGAATCTGCGCCCGGGGGACGAGCTGTTCTCCCCGGTTGGGAAACCCTATGATACGCTGGAGGAAGTCATTGGGATCCGGCCTTCCAAGGGTTCCCTGGCTGAGTATGGAATCACATACCGGCAGGTGGATCTTATGGAGGACGGCAGTTTTGACTATGAGAATATCCGAAGAGCCATAAACGCGAAAACGAAGCTGGTAACCATCCAGCGGTCTAAAGGTTATCAGACCCGGCCCACCTTATCTGTAGAGAGAATCGGCGGGCTGATCCGTTTTGTAAAGGAGATAAAGCCGGACGTGATCTGTATGGTGGACAATTGCTACGGGGAATTCGTGGAGACGGTAGAACCCACCGACGTGGGGGCGGATCTGTGTGTGGGATCTCTGATCAAAAATCCCGGCGGCGGTCTGGCTCCGATCGGAGGCTATATCGTCGGTAAACAGGAGCTGATCGAAAACTGTGCGTACCGTCTGACCTCACCTGGATTGGGGAAGGAAGTGGGAGCGACTCTGGGGATACTGAATTCTTTTTATCAAGGCTTCTTTCTGGCGCCCACAGTCACGGCCAGTGCATTAAAAGGGGCTGTCTTTGCGGCTAATGTCTATGAGACCCTGGGATTTCCTGTGGTACCCAATGCGCAGGAGAGCAGGCATGATATTATACAGGCGGTTACTTTCGGAAAGCCGGAGGGCGTGATCGCGTTCTGTAAAGGGATACAGGCGGCAGCTCCGGTGGACAGCCATGTGACTCCGGAGCCCTGGGCGATGCCCGGTTATGACAGTGACGTGATCATGGCCGCGGGAGCGTTCGTGTCGGGTTCCTCCATAGAATTAAGCGCGGACGGTCCCATCAAGCCGCCTTACGCCGTTTACTTCCAGGGAGGGCTCACATGGCCCCATGCCAAGTTCGGAATACTGATGTCATTGCAGAAGCTGATCGACGCGGGAGTGGTAAGCCTATGAAAAAAGTCGTGATCGTGGGCGCCGGGGCTTCCGGGCTGATGGCAGGCATCGCTGCGGCGCGGTCAGGTGCCCAGGTGACCATCCTGGAGCATACGTCACAGATCGGGAAAAAAATCCGTTTAACCGGCAACGGCCGGTGTAATCTGACAAATATCAGTCAATCACCGGATAATTACAGAGGGACACATCCGGAATTTGCATGGGAGGCTTTCAAACGGTTTTCCGTGCCGGATACGATCAGATTTTTCGGCGAACTGGGGATCTATACAAAAAACAGAAACGGATATCTATACCCGCATTCCGATCAGGCGGCTGACGTGGCGGAAGTGTTGAGAGCTGAAAATGAACATCAGCATGTAAAAATATCCTGTAATTCTGCCATACGGTCTATATCCGCAGATAAGCATTTTATGATAGAAACAGAAAGCTGGACCTATCCGGCCGATGCCCTGATCCTGTGCACAGGTTCGAAAGCGGCTCCGAAGACAGGTTCGGACGGCAGCGGGTATCAGCTGGCCGAACAGCTGGGGCATCGGATTGTGAAGCCTCTGCCGGCACTGGTGCAGTTAAAGGCGGCCGGTAAGGAGTTCCAGAAGCTGGCCGGCATCCGTGCGGAAGCGATGGTGACCTTACGGGTAGGAGGGAATCCGGTTCAGTCAGATCAGGGAGAAGTCCAGCTGACCGGGTATGGGATATCAGGTATCCCTGTATTTCAGGTCAGCCGTTTTGCCGCAGAGGCGCTGGAACAGCAGAAAAAGGTCCAGGTATGGTTGGATTTCTTTCCTGCGTTTACGGCGGATAATCTGTTGACGCTGTTTCAGCAGCGAATCCGCCATATCTCGTATAAGCGGCTGGGGCAGTTCTTTACCGGTATGCTGCCAGGGAAGCTTCCGGAGGTGGTGCTTCATAAGGCCGGGCTGGAGGCGTCTTTGCCGGTGAGCCAGCTTGCGCCGGAAGAAGTGATGAAGCTGGTCTTGCTGCTGAAAGCATATCCGGTGGACATCACCGGTACCAATTCCTTTGATCAGGCGCAGACCTGCGCCGGAGGAGTAGATACGGAAGAAGTTGATCCCGCTACCATGGAGTCCAGGATCGTCCCGGGCCTGTATCTGGCCGGTGAACTTTTGGATATTGACGGAGCCTGCGGAGGTTATAATCTCCAGTGGGCCTGGACCAGCGGCTATATTGCCGGCACCAGTGCAGCCGGAGGTACCAGTGCAGCAGAAGATAATCGTGCGGCCGGCTGCCGGCTGCCAGGAAAGGAATAACAATGATCCGCATTCAACAGTTAAAACTGAACATCGGGCATACCCCGGATATGCTTCGGCAGGCGGTCGCAGACGCCCTGAAGCTGCCTCCGGAACAGATAAAGAATTACCATATCGTAAGGCGCTCCATCGATGCCAGAAAAAAGCCGGACATCTTCTATGTCTACGCTATCGATGTGGACATCCCAAAGGAACAACAGTTCCTGAAAAAGAGAAACAGTAAGAATCTGACTCTGGTAAAAAAGCAGCGGTATCAGTTCCCGGTACCGGGAGAGCAGCCGCTTACAGCCCGGCCGGTGATTGTCGGGAGCGGCCCGGCCGGGTTGTTCTGTGCACTTTTGTTAGCCCGGCACGGTTACCAGCCGCTGGTCCTGGAGCGGGGAGCCGGTATGGAGGAGCGGAAGTCTGCGGTGGAACGCTTCTGGCAGACAGGGGTCCTGGACACGGAGTCGAATGTCCAGTTCGGGGAGGGCGGAGCGGGAACCTTCTCGGACGGCAAACTGAATACCCTGGTCAAAGATCATGCGGGCCGCAGCCGGAAGGTGCTGGAGATTTTCACGGAAGCGGGGGCATCACCGGATATCCTGACTGAACACAAACCCCATATCGGTACCGATGTCCTGGAATCCGTGGTAAAAAATATCCGGCAGGAGATCATCCGTCTGGGCGGGGAGATCCGGTTCCATTCCAGGGTGACGGATCTGGAAATCCGGAATCAGCGGATCTGTTCCGTGATCGTCAACGGGACCGGGCGCATACCGGCCGAACTGGTGGTGCTGGCGATTGGGCACAGCGCCAGGGATACCTTTGCCCGTTTAAAAGAATTGGCCGTTCCCATGCAGCCGAAGCCGTTTGCCGTGGGAGTCCGGGTGGAGCATCCCCAGGACATGATCAATCTGGCACAGTACGGGGCAGAAGCTGCGGGAAAACTGCCTGCTGCGGATTATAAGGTTACGGCGTCCGTCTCCACCGGACACAGCGTATATTCGTTTTGCATGTGTCCGGGAGGGTATGTGGTAAATGCCAGTTCCGAGCGGGAGGCCATCGCTGTGAACGGCATGAGTTACCAGGCCCGCGACGGGCGTAACGCCAACAGTGCCATTGTGGTGACAGTCACCCCGGATGATTTTGGCTCCGGGGATCTTCTCGGGGGAGTCGAATTTCAGCAAAGACTGGAGCGGGCCGCATTCCGGGCGGGGGAAGGCAGAGTCCCTGTCCAGCTTCTGAAAGATTTTCAGGAGGCCGTGCCCAGCCGGGAACTGGGAGATATCGCGCCTTCCATCAAAGGGGAATGGAAATTCGCGGATCTGCGGGAGGTCCTCCCGGATGTTTTATCCAGGTCTATTCTGGAAGCCATGCCGTTGTTCGCGAATAAAATACCGGGATTCGCAAGGCCGGACTGTATTCTTTCCGGTGTGGAAAGCCGCACATCTTCCCCGGTCAGGGTCCTGCGGAACGCTTCTTATGAAAGCGGGATACAGGGGCTTTATCCCTGCGGAGAGGGTGCGGGATATGCGGGAGGAATCATGTCGGCGGCCATGGACGGAATGAAGACCGCTGAGGCCATTGCGCAGAGATTTAAGCCTCTTGCTTAACAAATTATTAAGGAAATTATAGATATACAAGCATCCTGTTTTGTGTTAGAATAAAAAATCGGAGGATAAGGTTTATGAGAGCATCAGCAGGTAAAAATGCGTGGGCATGTTTTCTGCTCATTCTGGCAGGAATTGTACTGGGTGGCTTTATCGGCTCCCTGACAGAAGGAGTATCCTTCTTAAGCTGGCTGAATTACGGGCAGCAGTTCGGACTGGACAGTCCTATTATCCTGAATCTGGGGATTCTGGTCATCACGTTCGGACTTCATATTAAAATAACCATAGCCAGCATTATCGGTGTCATTCTGGGAATAATTATCTACCGGATGATATAACGAGTAAGAAATGCCGATGATTCATATCGTTTCATACAGTAAGAATCCTTAGTGGGAACGGCGCAGCCGTATTGTCGCGATTGGAGAGAGACAATACTAAGGAGTGATGGAACATGGAAAAAAAGAACATAACGGTAAAGGAAATGCCAAGTGATCAGAGGCCCTATGAAAAATGTCTGGCCCGGGGCGCGGGTGCGCTGACCGACACAGAGCTTCTGGCGGTGATCATCCGCAGCGGCGTCAAAGGGGAACGCAGTCTGGATCTGGCGGATCGAATTTTACAGCTATCCGGTATCGGACAGGGGGTTCTGGGAGTCTGCCGTGTTGGGATACAGGATTTGATGAAGATAAAAGGAATTGGGAAAGTGAAGGCCATTCAGATACAGTGTGTGGCCGAATTATCCAGGAGAATAGCCAAAAAAGCCGCGGCAGAGAGCCTTCGTTTTGAAAGGCCGTCTACGGTTGCGGATTATTATATGGAAGATTTCCGTCATCTAGAGCAGGAACATCTCATGGTGCTGCTTCTGAATTCCAAAAATCGCTTGTTGAGAGAACAGGTTATTTTCAAAGGTACCGTCAATGCTTCTTTAGTATCCCCACGGGAAATATTTATTCTGGCACTGCGTTACGGAGCGGTCAATATGATCCTGGTCCATAACCATCCCAGCGGAGATCCGTCTCCCAGCAAAGCGGATGTGGATATATCCAGGAGAATCAAACAGACCGGAGAACTGATCGGTATCCGCATGTTAGATCATATTATTATAGGAGATCAAAAATACTGTAGTTTACAGGAAAGAGGAATTATTTAGGAGGACTAACGCAAAATGACGAACAATGTTTTTGGAGTGGATTTAGGGACATGCAATATCAAAATCTACGACCGGCATGCAGACCAGATTTACAAAGAGAAGAATATTATAGCCATTGCCAATAAAAAGGATGTGTTTGCCATCGGGGATGAGGCCTTTGAGATGTACGAGAAGGCGCCGGCTAATATCAACGTGTTTTTCCCGATGAACAATGGCGTGATTTCCAATATCAATGCAATGCAGCAGCTCCTTTCCAAATTCTTAAGCGGCCATTCGAAGGGCAGCTTAAAGGGAAGTGAATTTATCATGACGTTCTCCAACGATATCACGGAAGTGGAGAAGAAGGCGTTTCATGATGTGGTGTTAAACAGCAATTTTAAACCCAAGCAGGTGGATATGGTGGAAAAAGCCGTAGCCGATGCTGTGGGTCTGGGTGTGGACGTCAAGAGCGCCAAGGGCGTCATGATCATCAATATCGGGGCGGATACCACCGAGATCGCCATTATCTCGCTGGGAGGGATCGTGATCAGCCGCCTGATCCATGTGGGCGGAAACCAGCTGGATGAGGATATCCAGAATGTGCTGAAACGGGAATATAATTTCTATATCGGTGATAAAACCGCTGAGAATCTGAAAAAGCAGCTGGCATGTGCCACAGACTGTGAAGAGGCCAGCGCGAAAGCATATGGGATCGATGTGGTGACCGGACTGCCGGTGGAGGTAGAGGTGCCGGGCACTCTGATTTTCGAGGCGATTTCCGATCATCTGCATACGATTATCGACTCTGTTAAGATCATACTGGAGAGGACGCCGCCGGAACTGGCTGCGGATATCGTGGCCAACGGTGTATATGTGACCGGGGGATCTTCCAGAATCCGGAATCTGGATAAATTCATCCGCAAGGAGACGAATCTGAAAGCGAATATCGTGGAAGAGCCGGAAGAGAGCGTGGTAAGAGGGCTGGCGACCATTATCGCCGATGACAGCCTGCGTTCCCTGAACTTTGTACGGCAGACCAGGGTTTATCATTAATCGGACAGAGGTTATTCATGAGAAAGAAAAAGAGATTTTCGATACCAAGTAAATATCTGCTGCTGTTCCTCACCCTGCTGTGTATCGGGCTGATGCTGCTTACGTTCACTACGGATCTGGCCACCGGTCCTTTGCGCACCGTCTCGAACTACGTCTTTGTGCCGATCCAGACAGGAATCAATCAGATCGGCTGGTGGATCAGCGATAAAAAGGAGAACCTGGCGGATCTAAAAGAAGTCCGGGCCAAAAACCAGGAGCTGCAGCAGCAGGTGGACGAGCTGACGGAGGAGAATACGATACTTCAGCAGGATAAATACGAGCTGGAGCGTCTGCGGGAGCTGGTGAAACTGGATTCCGAATATTCTGATTACCAGAAAGTCGGAGCCAGAATCATCGGAAAGGACCCCGGCAACTGGTTCGACAAGTTTCTGATTGATAAAGGGACCAATGACGGCCTGGCGGTGGACATGAATGTAATCGCAGGCGGCGGGCTGGTGGGGATTATCGTCGAGGTAGGACCTGACTACGCCACCGTGCGGTCGATCATCGACGACACCACCAACGTCAGCGCCATGATTGAGACCACTTCGGACCGATGTATAGTGGAAGGGAATCTCCAGCTGATGAATGAGGGGATTATCCAGTTCAGTGAACTGAGCGACAAAGAGAATAAGGTCAATGTAGGGGATAAGGTGGTAACATCGATTATCAGCAGTAAGTATCTGCCGCGGATACTGATCGGTTATGTAAAAGAAATCGTACCGGATGCCAACAACCTGACAAAATCAGGGACGATCACTCCGGTAGTGGATTTTGAGCATCTGGAAGAAGTACTGGTGATTACGGATCTGAAATAATACCGGAAATCACCGGAAGAAAGGAGGACATCAGGCAAGTGAAGAGAACTTTTGTGGTCACCGTATTGATCATTGTATGCTATGTGCTGCAGTGTACGCTGTTCCAGAGTCTGGCTCTGGCAAGTATTTCTCCGAATCTGCTGATTGTCGTTACTTCCTCCTTTGGTTTTATGAGAGGCAAAAAGGAAGGGCTGATCATCGGCTTTTTCTGCGGCTTTTTGATAGATATTTTTTACGGAGACATTTTGGGCTTCTACGCACTGATGTATATGCTGATCGGGTATGGAAACGGATTCTTCCACAAGATCTTTTTCGACGAGGATGTGAAGCTGCCCATGATCCTGATCACTTTAAGCGAGATTATATTCAGCTTTGTGATTTATTTCTTTTTGTTTTTGCTGCGCAACAGGCTGGACTTTCCGTATTACCTGGTCCACGTGATCATACCGGAGGTGGTGTACACCGTGGTGGTTACCGTGATCCTGTACCGGATTATTCTGTGGATCAACCGGAAGCTGGAGGCGGCCGAGAAAAGGAGTGCAAACAAATTTGTTTAGAGAGTTACTAAGAGATATCAGGGATTATATCCTGGGCGTTGTAAAATCCAGAGAGTTTGTCATGGTTATCGTCTTTCTCGCGCTGGCGGCCTTATTGATTCAGAGGCTGTTTGTACTTCAGATCGTGAATGGAGAGGATTATTTAAATACGTTTACGCTGAAAATAAAAAAAGAGCGGGTTTTAAACGGCACCAGAGGTAATATTTACGACAGTAAGGGGAATCTGCTGGCTTATAACGAGCTGGCTTATTCTGTTACCATAGAAGACAACGGGGAATATGACAGCATTTCAAAAAAGAATCAGGAGCTCAACCATATTATCGATCAGGTAATACAGATCGTGGAGGGCAACGGCGATACCATGATCAGCGATTTCCAGATCGTGCTGGACAGTAACGATAACTATATCTTCTCGGTGGAGGGCACTTCCCTGATGCGCTTCCGCGCCGATGTGTATGGGAAGAAGACCATAGATGATCTGGAACCTGATCAGAAAAATGCGTCTGCCGACACGATTATGGCGCGTCTGTGCGCGGATAATAAGACGGGATACGGTATCTCCCCTGATTTTACAAAAGAAGAGATACTGAAAATAGCCAGCGTGCGGTTTGCCATGGCCGGCAACAGTTATCAGAAATATATGGCTACCACGATCGCGACGGATGTCAGCGACGAAACCGTGGCGGTTATCATGGAAAACAGCGATAAGCTGCAGGGGGTACAGATCGAGAAAGGGTTTCTCCGCAGATATAACGACAGCCTGTACTTTTCCCATATTATCGGTTATACCGGCAAAGCGTCCCAGGAAGAGCTGGATGAGCTGAAGAAGCAGGATGACAGCTATGCCCTGAATGATATCATCGGAAAATCCGGAATCGAACAGTATATGGAGACCGACTTGCAGGGGAAAAAGGGGATGGAAAAGTTCTATGTGGACAACCTGGGGAAGGTTCTCGAAGTATCCGAGCGGACCGAGCCCGAGGCGGGCAATGATCTGTACCTGACCATCGACCGGGATCTGCAGATAGCGGTCTACGACATTATCGAACAGAAGCTGGCGGGGATTCTGATATCCAAGATCCGGAATATCAAAGAGTACACTCCCTCCTCCAACAGCGGAGCCGGAGATATCGTCATTCCCATCGACGACGTATATTACGCATTTTTCAAACACAGAGTACTGGATACCGGGCACTTCGCCAAGCCGGAAGCTAAGGAGACGGAAAGCGCGGTGTATGATAAATTCGTCGGAAGCCAGCAAAGCGTGTTAAGCCGGATCCGGTCCGAACTTACCGCCGCTTCCCCGACCGCTTACCGGGCGCTGCCAAAGGATATGCAGTCCTATATGAGTTATATCGTCAATACCTTCCTGACGGATAATGAGATATTGATCTCCAAGGCTGTGGATACCAAAGATCCCACTTATATCGCTTGGAAAACGGACGAAACCATCGGACTTAAGGAATATCTGGAGTATGCGATTTCCAAAGAGTGGATCGATATTTCCAATATATCTGTTGAAGATAAATATCTGGATTCCGCCCAGATCTATGACGCGCTGGTGGATTATATCATCACCTCCCTGGAAAATGAGGAAGGGTTCAGTTCTCTCATTTATAAATACATGATCCGCGATAATTCCCTTAGCGGGAAAGAAGTTTGTATGTTATTATATGAGCAGGGCATTCTTCCGGCCGACGACGAGGACAAAGCGGCGGTTGAGAGCGGCCAGATGTCCGCTTACCAGTTTATGATGAAAAAGATCTCGAATCTCCAGATAACGCCGGGCCAGCTGGGCCTGGACCCGTGCTCCGGCTCCGCGGTGATTACCGATGTGAATACCGGACAGGTTCTGGCCAGCGTATCCTATCCGGGCTACGATAATAACCGGCTGGCGAATTCCATGGATTCGGCGTACTTCCAGAAGCTGCAGTCGGATAAAGAGGCGGCCCCTATGTATAACAGGGCTACCCAGGAGCGTACGGCTCCCGGTTCTACCTTTAAGATGTTATCTGCAGTTGCGGGACTCTCCGAACAGGTGATTTCTACAACTGCCACTATACAAGATTTGGGTGTTTATGATAAAATAACACCATCACCGAAATGCTGGCTCTATAACCGCTCCCATGGAACTCACGGCGCGGAGAACGTGTCAACGGCGCTTCGGGATTCCTGTAACTACTTTTTCTACGAAGTGGGATACCGGCTGGGGACTGTCAATGGCACCTATAAGAGCGAATACGGACTGGAACGCCTGAAAAAATATGCGGCGATGTTCGGCCTGACCTCCAAGTCCGGGATCGAGATTCCGGAATCGGAGCCGCAGTTTTCCGAGGAGGATGCGGTGCGTTCCGCGATCGGACAGGGTTCCCATGCCTATACGACTTCCGAACTGAACCGCTATGTGATGACGGTAGCCAACTCCGGTAATTGTTATGAGCTGACACTTTTAGATAAAGTGACCAGTCCATCCGGAGAAACCATAAAAACTTTTGGGACCAAGGAAGGCAATCAGGTGGATCTTCCGGATACGATCTGGAATGCAGTCCACGAAGGTATGCGTATGGTAGTAGAGAAAACCTCGGCTTTTGACGGATTGACCGTGCAGGCCGCAGGTAAGACCGGTACGGCACAGCAGACCACCAGCAGGCCGGACCATGCGCTGTTTGTAGGGTATGCGCCCTATGAGCAGCCCGAGATCGCCATCGCGACCCGGATCGCTAACGGCTATACATCCGCGAATACCGCGGAAGTCACTAGAGATATTGTAAAATACTATTTTAAACTGGCAAGCGCGGAAGAGATCATAAGCGGTACTGCCACAGAAACACAAACAGTAACAGGAGACTAGGGGGATTAGCAATGAATCAGCCTGTAATCATCAAAAGCAATCGGTACGGTATTATCGTGATCCTGGACCGGGACATGCCTTTCCCGGAACTGCTGGACAAGATTGCTGAAAAGTTCCGTGACTCAGCCAAATTTTTTAAAGATGCGCAGATGGCTGTCAGCTTTGAAGGAAGAAAATTATCGGAAGAAGAGATAGGGCAGGCATTGGAAGCGATCAGTGAGAATTCCGATATCAAGATTCTGTGTGTGGTAGACACGGATCTGCAGAAAGAACAGGAATTCAAAAAATCACTGGATGAAAAATTGAATGAAATTTCCGCCCATGACGGACAATTTTATAAAGGCACTTTAAGATCCGGCCAGGTGCTGGAGTCTGAGACAAGCATCGTAATCCTGGGGGATGTAAACCCCGGGGCGAAGGTGATTGCCAAAGGCAACATCGTTATTCTGGGGGCATTTAAGGGGAATGCCTATGCGGGAGCAAATGGAAATCCAAACGCCTTTGTGGCGGCCTTATCCATGCATCCTATGCAGATCAGGATCGGCGACGTGATCGCGCGATGCCCGGATGAATCACATAAGAAGAGCGATAATGAGCCGAAAATCTCCTATGTGGAGGACGGCAATATCTATATCGAGCCAATTACCAAAGAATCCATCGGAGAACTAAATTTATAAAAACATTTGGAGGGAATCAGCATGAGTGAAGTAATTGTAGTAACATCAGGCAAAGGCGGCGTCGGGAAGACGACAACTACGGCCAACGTGGGGACAGGCCTTGCCAAATTGGATAAAAAGGTGGTTTTGATCGATACGGATATAGGACTTCGGAACCTGGATGTGGTTATGGGCCTGGAGAACAGAATTGTCTATAATCTGGTTGATGTCATAGAGGGAAACTGCCGGATTAAACAGGCTTTAATCAAGGATAAAAGATATCCCAACCTTCATCTGCTGCCGTCCGCGCAGACCAGAGACAAAACTTCTGTCACCCCTGAGCAGATGAAAAAACTGACCGACGAATTAAGGGAAGAATTTGACTACATACTTCTGGACTGCCCCGCGGGAATCGAGCAGGGATTCAAAAACGCCATCGCAGGAGCGGACCGGGCACTGATCGTGACGACTCCGGAAGTATCTGCGATCCGGGATGCGGACCGTATCATTGGACTGCTGGAGGCCAATGGATTAAAGAAGATCGAGCTGATCGTCAACAGAATCCGTATGGATATGGTAAAACGGGGAGATATGATGTCCATTGACGACGTGGTGGATATCCTGGCAATTAATCTGATCGGTGCGGTCCCGGATGACGAGAACATCGTCGTCGCCACAAACCAGGGCGAACCGCTGGTGGGAAGCGACTCCATGGCCGGACAGGCATTTATGAATATCTGCAGGAGGGTAATAGGGGAAGACGTCCCGCTGATGGATTTGGCAGTCAGCAGCGGATTCTTTGCAAAACTGGCCGGTTTATTTAAAAAATGATCAGGGGGAGGATACAACAATGGGATTGTTAGATTTATTTAAAAAGAAAAATTCAGGAGACGTTGCAAAAGATCGTTTAAAACTGTTGTTAATCTCCGACCGGGCGAATTGTTCACCGGAAGTAATGGAAATGATAAAAAATGATATTATCCAGGTAATCACAAAATATATGGAAATAGACCCGGAAGGCCTGGATATTCAGATTACCCAGACGGAATCGGAAGGAAGCAACGGCAGTGTTCCGGCACTGTACGCAAACATTCCGATTAAAGACATGAAGAAAATGAATAAATAGCAGGAGTGTTTATGTTCAAACAATATCAGCTTAGAAACTATAACTTCAGATTGTTGTTTTATATTATTGTTGTCACCATAATGGGAATCCTGATCGTGGGCAGCGCCCAGGAATCGTCACAGGACAAGCAAATCTTCGGTATGGCGATCGGTATGGTCGCGCTGATCGTGTGTTCTCTGATCGATTATCATTTCCTTCTGAAGTTTCAGTGGCTGATGTATCTGCTGTGTGTGGCGCTGCTTGTGGCGGTACTCATATTCGGTAAAGAGGTGAATGGGGCTACCAGGTGGATCCTTATTTTTGGAATTCAGTTCCAGCCCTCAGAGCTGGCGAAAGTGTTGTTGATTTTGTTCTTTTCCAAGCTGTTTTCCGATTACCGGGAATATATCAATACGGTGCGCTTGATCGGCGCTTCCCTGATCCTGATCGGAATCCCGCTGTTCCTGGTTTATAAGGAACCGAACCTGTCGACCACGATTGCAATTACATTAATTTTCTGCAGCCTCTTGTATGTTGCCGGATTAAGTTATAAAATAATAGGTGGAGTACTGGCTGTAGTGCTTCCTCTTGTTATCATTTTTTTCAGTCTGATTGTTCAGCCGGATCAGCCGTTTTTCCATGATTATCAGCAGGAACGGGTGCTGGCGTGGCTGGAACCGGAGAAATATCCGGATATTGCATACCAGCAGTTGAATTCCAAGATGGCCATAGGGTCCGGTCAGCTGTACGGGAAAGGATTGGATACCAACGAGATCTCATCCGTCAAGAACGGTAATTTTATCGCGGAACCGCAGACGGACTTTATCTTCGCGGTGGCCGGTGAGGAATTGGGATTTATCGGTTGCTGTGCGATCATTATCTTATTGTTTTTAATTGTGTTAGAATGTATTTGGATGGGAAGGAAAGCCAGAGATCTGGAGGGGACCCTGATATGCTGTGGTATGGGAGCATTTATCGGGTTCCAGAGTTTTATCAACATCGGTGTAGCGACAGGACTGCTCCCCAACACGGGAATACCACTGCCATTTGTCAGTTATGGGCTGACTTCACTGGTAACTCTGTTCATCGGTATGGGGATCGTGCTGAATGTAGGGATGCAGCCCAAGAAATATTAGCATTAGGAGGAATCGTAAATGAATATCGGATTAATCGCGCATGACTCGAAGAAGAAACTAATGCAGAACTTTTGCATTGCTTATCGGGGGATTTTAAGCAAACATGAATTATATGCCACAGGGACGACCGGACGCCTGATCGAAGAAGTGACCAATCTGAACGTTCACAAGTACCTGGCGGGTCATTTGGGAGGAGAGCAGCAGCTGGGAGCACAGATCGAACATAACCAGATCGATCTGGTGATATTCCTTCGGGATCCGCTGGCGCCCAAAGCCCACGAACCGGATGTCAACAATGTGGTGCGGCTGTGTGATATGCATAATATCCCGCTGGCGACCAATCTGGCCAGTGCCGAATTACTGATCAAATCTCTGGACAGAGGAGACTTAGAGTGGCGTGAGATGTATAAATAAAAAGATCAGAGGGGTAAGTGCCGCACTTTTTATGACAGTCCTGTTATCCGGCTGCGGACAAAGTGCAGTGCTTACAAATGCTTATGATTTTGATAATCCGGCCTATGGCCCCAGTGCAGCAAGTGACGCAGGAGAGGTGCTGAAGCCCTTTGCTGCGGATTTGTGCGTTACAGCGGAAGATGTGGACGCGGATATCGATATGTCGCAGGCAGAGAGCGCGGGTCTGTTTAGTATCAACGGGCAGGATGTGCGGTATGCGAAAAATGTGCATGAAGTATTATATCCGGCCAGCATCACAAAGATCATGACTGCGCTGATCGCGCTGGAACAGGGAAATCTGGACGATGTGGTAACCGTCAGTGAGAACGCGGTGACCCTGGAAGCCGGAGCGCAGAAGAGCGGGATCAAGGCAGGGGACCAGATCGTTCTTCGGGATCTGCTGTACGGGATGATCATGTGGTCCGGTAACGATGCCGCAAAAGCGGTAGCGGAGCATATTGCAGGCAGCGAGGAGGAATTTGCCAACCGGATGAACCAGAGAGCCCGGGAACTGGGAGCTGTGGATACCCACTTTGTAAACGCCAGCGGTCTCCATGACGACAACCATTATTCCACCGTCTATGACCTCTATCTGATCTTCCAGAAAGTGACACAAAATGAAACCTTCCTGGATATGATGCAGACAAAGGAATATACGGCGACGGTAACATCTGCTGACGGCTCAACGAGAGAGATTAACTGGAAAAATACGAACCATTACCTCACCGGCGACACCACCGCCCCCGAAAACGTAGTCGTAATCGGCGGGAAAACAGGGACCACGGAGAAGGCCCAGTCCTGTCTGACCGTGCTGGCCCAGGACGCATCCGGGAATCCATATATTTCCACAATTCTCAAAGCGAAGGACAGAGACGCGTTATATGCGCAGATGAATAAATTGTTGAGTATAATTAATAATTAAGGTTGTATTTCTTTACCATTCAGACTATAATTAAGTATAAATAACAGATGTTTTTGGTAAATTTAACGAACAAGAACATCCCGGAAACAAGGAGGAGATTGCAATGGTACAGTTAATCGTAGGCAACAAAGGGAAAGGAAAGACAAAACATCTCTTGGATAAAGTAAATCAGGAGATCAAAGCCGCTTCCGGAAACATTGTATATCTGGATAAAAGTGTGAAGCACATGTATGAGTTAAATAACAAGATTCGTTTGATCGATGTTTCAGAATATCTGATTGAAAACAGTGATGAATTTGTTGGTTTTTTAAGCGGGATTATTTCCCAGGATCATGATCTTGAGCAGATGTATTTAGACAGCTTCTTAAAAATCGCCCGTTTGGAAGGGCAGGATATCTCTTCTGTAATCTCAAAAATAGAAAAGATCGGAGAAACCTTCGGTATTAAGTTTGTATTAAGTATCTCATTGGATGAGGACCAACTCCCTGAGTCAGTAAAACAGAACATCCTGGTTTCCCTGTAAACATACATAGGGAATAACTTTTAAGCTTCATAAAACTACAATTTGAATTTAAAGAAAGAAAAAATAGAATAAAAAAGGCATTCTGCGGCAGATTGACTGCACGGGAATGCCTTTTTTATTTCATAGGGAAGGAACAGCCCAAACCTTCGGAGGAACCTTATTGATGTGCAGGCCATTTACAGTCTGAAAGCTCTATTTCACTAAATGATGCTGAAAATGAAGAGGCCTCCGGGCTGCATGCATATATTCCGAAGTGTACGTTCTTTGTGCCCTTGAACAGATGGAAGATACGCATTTGGCGGTATTGCTGGCCGTCCATGGAGCACTCAATACAAAAATCACTTTCACGGCGGCTGAGACGATAGCAGACTGTTTTTATTTCCGCAGAGATATCTGTGGTCGCCCAGTCCGAGTATCCCAGATTCGTTACTACACTTCCCAGCCTTTGGAATTGTTCATTCTCATACTCTACGGATGCTTTACACCAATTTTCACTGTCTTCATAAACTGCGATACCGCACTGATCAAACCTGTGCTGGCTCTCAAAATCAGTCCGGACCGTAAACGAAAAATACTGCTCGCCGGTCTCATACAAAAGGGCAGGTGCATTGTCGTTTTGGAAGCCATAATACGTCCTCTGCCAGAAATCCGTAAACGGATCTGTTTGAATCCTGATCCGGTCTCCCGCGATCTCATATGATTTTGGTTCATGAATCCATTTCATATCTTTGATATCAAATTCCATAAGGTACCTCCTGAATTGACTTTTGGTTAAGCCTACTATTAATTTAACATTCCTGTGACGATATGGCAATGGACAGTCAGCAACTAATCCCGAACCAAAACAGAAAACAGAGGGAACGGGGCGAATCCATACCGGACACCGCCCTATTCCCTCTGTTTTTGAATCTTTAGCCCCAGCCCGGAGCAGCTTCACCCCTTAGTTACTATGAGCATGGCCCAAATCAGTAACACGACCATAGATGCTGATCATATATAAACCGCAGATACCTACGAGTCCATATACGATTCTGGATAGCCAGGTCATATTCCCGAAGAGAAAAGCAACAAGGTCAAATCCGAAGAAGCCGATTAAGCCCCAGTTGACTGCTCCGATGATAACAATAGTGAGAACCGTATAGTCAATACCTTTAGAACCCATAATATCATACCTCCTTTTCAGTCTGATTCTATTATTGGCTGAATTACAAGAAGTTATACACAAAAGAGGGAAAAAGTGGTATAATCGAAAAAGCGACGAAAGGATCGGAGGTTATAAGTTGTCAGGCAGCAAGAATAAAAAGGTTACGAAGTACCGGAAACCTTTTCACATAAATATTGGAGTTATTATATTTGCAGCGATTTTTATTTATTTAGTGATTTGCGTCTATATGTATGCCACGCGTGTACGTATCTCACCTTATGAGGTAAAAGCTGGAAGTCTGGCTGAAGATAACACCTATACAGGCCTCATTCTGCGCCAGGAAACTGTGGTCAATGCAGAGCAGTCCGGGTATGTCAACTATTACGCAAGAGAAAAGGAAAAAGTAGCCAACGGAACAGTTGTCTATTCCATAGATGAAAGCGGAAAGGCCATGGAAGCCCTGGCGGAATCCGCCAAGGAAGAAAATATCCTTTCAGGTGATAATCTGAAAACCATAAAGTCGGAAATCCAGAATTTCAGCAATAGTTTCGCTGATTCGGATTTTACCAGCGTCTATGATTTTAAATACAGCCTCGAGGGGGATATTATAGAATTAATGAATACAGCCATGCTGACGGATCTGAGTGATATCGCTTCGCAGGCCGGAGGAATGTTCAACACTTATTCCGCATCCGAGCCTGGGGTCGTGGTCTATAATGTAGATCAGCTGGAAGGGGTTACGGCTGATGTAGTGACTGCGGATATGTTCAACGAGGCAAATTATAAAAAGACGAATCTTCGTACCAATGAGATCGTGAACCCGGGTGACCCAGCATATAAATTGATTACCGGTGAGGACTGGTCTGTGGTGATCCAGATGGAGGAAGACCAGGTGCGCCGAATGCAGGACATGCAGTATGTGCAGGTCCGGTTCCTGGATGATAATACAAAGGCCTGGGCTTCTTTCAGTATGTCCAGCAGGGATGGGAATACCTATGGGAAATTGGAATTCAGGAATTCTATGATCCGCTATGCTGATAAACGGTATCTGAATATAGAGCTGATGCTGGATCAGACAAAGGGGCTGAAGATACCGACGAGTTCACTGGTCGATAAGGATTTTTATTTGATCCCTCTGGATTATCTGACTGTTGGAGGGAACAGCAGCCAGGAAGGTTTTATGCTGGAGACCTACGACGAGAATGGACAGGCGTCTATGGAAATGATTTATCCCACGGTTTATTCGGTCTCTGAGACGGAGGCCTATGTGGATACGGTGGAATTCCATCTGGGGGATTATGTGATCAAACCGGAATCCCAGGAACGCTATCAGATTGGGAAAAAAGCCACATTAAAAGGCGTTTATAATATCAACAAGGGCTATGCGGTATTCCGTCAGGTCAATATCCTGTATCAGAATGAAGAATATTGTATTGTGGAAGAGGGAACCAAATATGGTCTGTCTATCTATGACCATATCGCATTGGATGGTTCCGCGGTGAAAGAAGATGATATTATTTACCAGTAGGTAATAACTCTGCCTGGACAGATAGAAAACGGACAGATTAACAGTAAAAAGGAGATGGATTCCATGGTAAAAGAGAATCTGGCAGAAGTAGAAACACGCATAGTCCAGGCCTGTGAAAGGGCCGGACGGAAACGGGAAGAAGTTACACTCATAGCCGTCAGTAAGACAAAACCGGTATCTATGATGGAAGAGGCCATCGGGGCCGGAATCGTGGATTTTGGAGAGAATAAAGTGCAGGAAATCGTGGACAAATACGAAGTTCTCCCGCGAAATCTGAACTGGCATATGATCGGACACCTGCAGAGAAATAAAGTAAAATACATTGTAGACAAAGTCTGCATGATCCACTCGGTGGATTCCCTGAAGCTGGCCGAGACGATCAGTGAACTGGCGGTAAAGAAGAATGTGGAGGTGCCGGTGCTGATCGAGGTAAATATGGCGGGGGAAGATTCCAAGTTCGGCGTCACGCCGGAGGCTGCGCCTGCGCTGGTGGAAGCCGCCGCTAAGCTTCCGGGTATCCGGATCAGCGGGCTGATGACCATTGCCCCGTTTGTGGAAAACCCCGAAGATAACCGGATTCATTTCCGTAATTTAAGGAAATTATCTGTTGACATAACAGGGAAAAACATTGATAATGTATCTATGAGTGCCTTGTCGATGGGAATGACAGGTGACTATGAGGTAGCAATCGAAGAGGGGGCTACGATGGTACGGGTCGGCACAGGTATTTTTGGTGCCAGAAACTATACCATTCCCGGCAACCGGTAATACATGCCCTGCGGGTATGCCGTGCGGTTGATTACCGCATGGGGACGAATAGTATATAGATAGGAGAGTTAGTCATGGGCGTTTTGGACAAGTTTTTGGATGCTATGAAGCTGAATGATGATGACGATTTTGATGACGATTTCTTCGATGATGAAGATTTTGACGATACACCAAAGAAAAGAAAATTTAAGAAAACCGATATAGACGATGATGACGATTTTATGGAGGAGAAGCCTGCAAAGGTAAAACCCATGAAGCAGCAGGCAAGCAGTAAGGTAACCCCGATGCGCCAGCCCAGGAGGACAGGAAGCGGTATGGAAGTCTGTGTGATTAAGCCCACTTCTTTTGAGGATACCAGAGAGATTACGGAGACCCTTCTGTCTGAACGGACCGTAGTACTGAATATGGAGGGGCTGGATATGGAGCTGGCACAGCGGATCATTGATTTTACCTCCGGTTCCTGTTTTGCCATCAACGGTAATCTGCAAAAGATCTCCAGTTTCATTTTCATTGTAACTCCGTCCAGCGTGGATATTTCCGGTGATCTTCAGGATATATTAAACGGTGCGTTTGATGTGCCGGCTATCCAGACAGATTTCTAAAGCAGCCGGGGCAGGACAAGCAGGGCAAGAGATACCAACTAAGAGACAGGAATTACATATTTTACATAGCCGGGACGGGAGATTACATCCGAAGGGATGAGATGGTCCGGCGGCTATGCTTGTGCAGAGCGTCAGTAAGAAGCTTTTACTCCTGATGCTCTTTCTTTTGAGAAGTTATGGCATCGTTTAAGTCGTATTCTGTGAAATTACCGAGCGTGGATTGAAACAAATATACTGGAGGAAAAAATGTCCGAGAGATTACCGGTAAAAAAAGATGGAAACAAGTGTTATGATATCCTATTGGAACAGGATTTTCAGGCGCTGCCGGCTGCGCTGAAGGAAACCGGTATCATCCGGAAAAAAGTATGTATAGTCACCGACAGCCATGTGGCCCCTCTCTATTCAGATCAGCTGAAAGAATATCTGATTCCGATCGAGGAGTCTGTAACCGAGTTTGTATTTGAGGCAGGGGAAGCCAGCAAGACGCTGGCCACAGTGCAGAAACTCTATGAGCATCTGATTCAGAATCATTTCGAGAGAAAAGATATCCTTATCGCTCTCGGAGGCGGTGTGGTGGGGGATTTAACCGGTTTTGCCGCCGCTACCTATCTGCGGGGAGTGGACTTTATCCAGATTCCGACCACATTACTGTCCCAGGTGGATTCCAGTATCGGCGGAAAGACAGGTGTGGATTTTGACTGTTATAAAAACATGGTGGGTGCTTTTCATATGCCGAAGCTGGTTTACATCAACTTACACACCCTGGACACCCTGGACGACAGACAGTTTGCTTCCGGAATGGGGGAAGTACTCAAACATGGCCTGATTCGGAATGCTTCCTATTATGAATGGATTCTGGGGAACCTTTATGAAATCGAGGAAAAGGAACCGGAAGTACTGCAGCACCTGGTATCCGAAAGCTGCAAAATAAAGAGAGCGGTAGTGGAAAAAGATCCGACGGAACAGGGAGACCGTGCCCTGCTAAATTTCGGCCACACCATTGGCCACGCCATAGAAAAATTAAAAGATTTTACGATGCTTCACGGGGAATGTGTCGCTTTGGGCTGCGTAGCCGCCGCCTATATCTCCTGGCAGCGGGGCAGTCTCTTAGAGGAGGAATTCTTCGAGATCCGCGATATGTTTGTAGGTTTTGGGCTTCCTATTTCTTTCACCGGCCTGAATACAGAAGATATCATCGATACCAGCAGATCCGACAAGAAGATGTCCGGCGGCCAGGTGAAATTTATCCTGCTCAAGGGGATCGGAAAAGCTGTAATTGACAAAACCGTAACGGAACAGGAAATGAAAGAAGCCATAGATTATATATCCGTAAAAAGCGAGGACCTAAATGACTAGCGAAAAGAAGAGAAAACGTAACAGCTGTATATGCGGGATAATAGGCATGATTGCCCTGATCCTCTTGGATCAGTGGACGAAGCTGCTGGCAGTGCGCCATCTGAAGGATGGTTCTTACCCGCTCATCGACGGTGTATTCCGTCTGCAGTACCTGGAAAACAGAGGCGCGGCATTCGGCATGCTGCAGGGCCATCAGTGGCTGTTCGCCGTAATGGCGGTGATCATCGTGGGCGTGTTTGGTTATGCCTATTACCGCCTGCCCTATCAGCGGAGGTTCCGGATTCTGCGCATCGTCCTTTGTTTCCTGTTGGCGGGGGCGCTGGGGAATCTGATTGACCGGCTGACCAGAAACTTTGTGGTTGATTTTTTCTACATTGAACTTATCAATTTCCCGATTTTCAATGTGGCCGACTGTTATGTAACCATTTCCGCAGCCATGCTGATTCTACTCTATCTGTTTTACTACAAAGACGGAGACTTTGAGAACCTGATCCCTAAGAAATACCGATCCCAAAAGGAGTCCAAGACAGACAATGACCAAATATGAATTCCAGGTGTCTGATCCGCAGTCCGGCCAGCGAATAGACAAATATCTCTCATCCATGATGGGAGATTTCTCACGTGCTTATCTGCAAAAAATGCTAAAAGACGGGCAAATCACCATCAACGGCCAGCCGGCCCGGCCCAGCAGTAAAACTGCCGCTGAAGACAAAATAGAAGTCCTGGTACCCGACCTTGCAGAACCGGATATCCAGCCGGAGGACATTCCCCTGGACATCCTGTACGAGGACAGCGACCTGATCCTGGTCAACAAACCCAAGGGCATGGTGGTGCACCCGGCGGCCGGTCATTCCGGCGGTACTCTGGTTAACGCCCTTATGTTCCACTGCAAAGGCCAGCTGTCCGGAATCAACGGAATCACCCGGCCCGGTATTGTCCACCGGATCGACCGTGACACCACCGGCGTCCTGGTCGTCTGCAAAAATGACAATGCCCATAATAGCCTGGCAGGCCAGCTCAAGGACCATTCCATCACCCGGCGCTACCGCGCCATTGTGCATGGAGTCCTGCGAGAAGATGGTATCATAAACGCCCCGATCGGGCGGCATCCCATCGACCGCAAAAAAATGGCAGTCAATCCAAAAAACGGAAAGGAAGCTGTCACGCATTATCACATTCTGGAGACTCTGCGCGGCTTTACTTACATTGAATGTGAACTGGAGACCGGCAGAACCCATCAGATCCGTGTCCACATGGCCAGCATCGGCCATCCGCTATTAGGAGACGAAGTATACGGCCCCTCCAAATGCCCCGTAAAAGGCCTGCAAGGCCAAACCCTGCATGCCATGGTGCTGGGGTTTATCCATCCCGCCACCGGGGAGTATGTAGAATTCACCGCTCCGCTTCCCTCTTACTTCTCCGACCTGCTAACCATCCTGTGAAGCCCCTGAGTTACTATTCACGGCTAACTTTGGTAAATGGGGATTTAGAGAGGGGACTGGCACTTTTCGGTAGGAAAGCTAAATTTTCAAGTAACTGCGTGGAGAAAAGGGCCTGTCCCCGGATGTTGACTGTAATGGTCCATC
>NZ_JAWDIY010000016.1:0-134064 GCF_032380655.1 Diplocloster hominis
CCCCGGATAAGCCAACATCCGGGGACAGGCCCCTTTCTCCACGCAGTTACTTGAAGATTTAGCTTTCCTACCGAAAGGTGCCAGTCCCCTCTCAAAATCCCCATTTACCAAAGATGGCCATGAATCGTAACGCCCCTGATTTACCGCCCGCTTCCGCCCCTAAAAATATTTTACATTTCACAGCGATTAGGTTATAATAAATATACAACAAGGAGCGGCTTTAACATTGGTAATCAGACATCCTTCGGGAAAGAAGATGCCGAAGCCCAAAAGGAGAGTGAATCGTATGGGTAATACTATAATTACGATCGGAAGGCAGTACGGCAGCGGTGGCCGTGAGATTGGAAGAAAAGTAGCGGAAAAGCTCGGAATCAAATGTTACGATAAAGAATTGCTGGCAGTTGCAGCCAAAGAGAGTGGGATCTGTGAAGAATTATTTGAAAATCATGACGAAAAACCCACCAACAGCTTCTTATATTCCCTGGTTATGGATACATATTCCTTGGGATATTCTTCCGCGGCATTCTCAGATATGCCCATCAACCACAAGGTATTCCTGGCACAATTCGATGCCATTAAAAAAATCGCTGACGAAGGTCCCTGTGTATTAGTTGGCCGCTGTGCGGATTACGCGCTGGCGGATTATCCGAATATGGTAAGTGTATTTGTTCACGCGGACATTCAGGCTCGAATCCGTCGTATTGCGCGAATCTATGATCTGACGGATGCGAAGGCAAAAGATATCATCCATAAGACCGACAAAAAGAGAGCCAGCTATTATAATTACTATTCCAGTAAAAAATGGGGCGAGGCCACCGGATATAACCTGGGTATCGACAGCGGAGTCCTGGGTATCGACGGAGCGGTCAAAATGATCCTCGACTTCGTAGAAGTCAAAGAATCCACTCCAGACCCCAAACTATAGCGAGGAGCAAAATTTTCAAATAGATGATAGAACCGCCGGGTCAGCTTTTGTATATGCTGACGGCGGTTCTATTTTGCTTGGGACTGGGGGGCTAATATCAAATCTATTGGTAATTTTATGAAAGAGGTGTTATAATAGTTGGGAAGTGCGCTTGCGCTTTATCAAGTAACGGAGGCTGTTAATTCATGGCAAAAGACAATAGAGATACTGAAAACAGAGAAGTGAGTATAGGGAGGGAGATCTTAAGCTGGGTTGGAGTTATCGTATTTGCAGTGGCGCTGGCGTTGTTTTTGAACGCGTTTATTCTGGTTAATGCGGAAGTCCCTACCAAATCGATGGAGAATACGATCAAGGCCGGAGACCATATTATGGGCCTGAGAGTGTCTTATTGGTTCAAAGGACCGGAACGGGGGGACATCGTTGTGTTTAAGTTCCCGGATGACGAGTCTCAGAACTTTGTGAAAAGAGTGATTGGGCTTCCCGGGGATTCTATTGAGATTGTGGACGGAAAAGTCTATATCAATGGCAGCGATACACCTTTGGATGAACCTTATCTGAAAGAGACTCCTTATGGGTCTTTTGGTACCTTTACCGTACCGGAGGGGTGCTATTTCATGATGGGGGATAACCGGAATGATTCCCATGACTCTAGATTCTGGAATCATACTTATGTGACCGAGGATGAGCTGATCGGGAAAGCTTATTTTAAGTATTATCCGGGCTTTCAGATGCTGCATTGACGGAGGGATGAGATGGCTACCTGGAATTCAAGAGGCTTAAGGGGTTCTACCCTGGAGGAGCTTATTAACCGAACCAATGATATGTACCGGGAGAAGGGGCTGGCTTTGATTCAAAAGGTTCCGACTCCTATTACCCCGATTAAGATTGATAAGGATAACAGGCATATTACCCTGGCGTATTTTGAACAGAAAAGTACAGTGGATTATATTGGGGCTGTTCAGGGGATACCGGTCTGCTTCGACGCGAAAGAGTGCACGACCCAGACATTTCCGCTTCAGAATATTCATGCGCATCAGATGCAATTTATGAACGAGTTTGAACATCAGGGAGGAATCGCATTTCTCCTTCTTTTTTATACTTCTGAGAACTTTTTTTATTATCTTACTTTTCGGCAGCTGCAGAAGTTCTGGAACAGGGCTGAAAACGGGGGCCGTAAGAGCTTTCGCATGGAGGAACTGGAACCGGGGTTTCAGATACATCCGGGAAAGGGAGTTATGGTCCCGTATCTGGAAACACTGCAGAAAGATCTGGATCAAAGGGATTGACAAGTGTGCGGATTGTCTATTATAATAAATGGGATTTATTTAGCTACCAAATTAGAGAATTACCACTTTAAAGCAATAAAGTAAAGCCGGATGTATCGGGTGGCAAGGGTCAGGAAACGGAGGCAGTTATGAGACAGCAATTATTACATACGCCGGAGGGAGTCCGGGATATTTATAATGAAGAATGTGCCAGGAAGAATGTGCTGCAGGAAAATCTGCACCAGGTTATGCAGTTATACGGATACCGGGATATTCAGACGCCTACCATTGAATTTTTCGATGTGTTCAGTAAGGAGATCGGGACCACGCCGTCCAGGGAGTTGTACAAATTCTTTGACCGGGAAGGGAACACTCTGGTTCTGCGGCCGGATATCACGCCGTCCGTGGCCCGTTCCGCGGCCAAATATTTTATGGATGAGAAGCTTCCGCTGCGCATGTGCTATATGGGAAATACATTCATTAATCATTCCAGCTATCAGGGCAGGTTAAAAGAGACCACCCAGATGGGCGCGGAGCTGATCGGGGACGGAAGTGTGGATGCTGACGCTGAGGTGATCGCGCTGGTGGTGGAAGCGCTGCTGAAGGCAGGGTTAAAAGATTTCCAGGTAAGTATCGGACAGATTGATTTCTTCAAAGGTCTTTTGGATCAGGCCGGAATCGAGGAAGATACCGAGGAAATGCTGCGGGAACTGATCTCCAATAAAAATCATTTCGGAATCGAGGAGCTGGTGGAGGAACAGCAGCTCAGTGAGGAACTGAAAAAAGTATTCCTGAAAATGCCGGAGCTGTTCGGCGGCGCTGCCGTGCTGGATGAGGCGAAAGAATTGACCCGCAATGACAGATCCTTACAGGCGCTGGAACGGCTGCGGGAGCTGTATGAGGTATTGTGCTGTTATGGCTATGAACCGTATATTTCCTTTGATCTGGGGATGATCAGTAAATATCATTATTATACCGGGGTGATTTTTAGGGCTTATACCTATGGAACCGGAGACGCGATTGTGAAAGGCGGCAGGTATGATAATCTGCTGGGGCATTTTGGCAAGGAAGCACCCTCCATCGGCTTTGCGATTGTGATTGACCAGCTGATGATGGCATTGTCCAGGCAGAAGATCGATATTCCCCTTTCGAACAGCACGACTCTTTTGCTCTACGAAGAACCGCTGCGGCAGGCGGCGATTCCGTTGGCTGTGGGGCTTAGAAAGACGGGGGCTCAGGTGGAAATGATACGGAAAAGCCCGGACCATGGGATGCATGAATATCTGGAGTACGCAAGGCAGAACCGGATCGGGGGAATACTGGTCCTAAGGCCTGATGGGCAGATTGAAATGATACATATGTCGGATGGAAGCAGGCAGACCGTGAACCTGAAAGATCTGATTGAAGGAGTGTAAGAATGAGATATTTGACATTTGCATTGGGCAAAGGACGGCTTGCCAGCAAAACGCTGGAGATGTTTGAAAAAATCGGCATTACCTGTGAAGAGATGAAGGACAAGGGTTCCAGAAAGCTGATCTTTGTCAACGAGGAGCTGAAACTTAAGTTTTTCCTGTCCAAGGGACCGGATGTACCCACTTATGTGGAGTACGGCGCTGCGGATATCGGGATCGTAGGCAAGGACACCATACTGGAAGAGGGCCGGAGAATGTACGAAGTACTGGATCTGGGCTTTGGAAAATGTACGATGTGTGTGTGCGGACCGGAATCTGCCCGGGAGTTATTAAAACATCATGAGCTGATCCGGGTGGCAACAAAGTATCCGAATATCGCAAAGGATTATTTTTATAATAAGAAACATCAGACGGTGGAAATTATTAAGCTGAACGGCTCCATCGAGCTGGCGCCGATCGTGGGGCTGTCGGAAGTGATCGTGGACATAGTGGAGACCGGCTCCACGCTTAAGGAAAACGGCCTGAAGGTATTAGAAGAGGTATGTCCGCTGTCCGCGCGGATGGTGGTGAATCAGGTCAGCATGAAGATGGAAAATGAGCGGATCAGCCGGATGATTCAGGAGTTGAAGAGTATCCTGTAACGTAAATGCGGCATACAGAAGAATGCGCATGTGAAAATAATTCAATAATACAGAAGCACGGCAATAAGAAGCGCAGCAATTCAGAAATGAAACAATACAGAAATGAAACAATACAGAAAGTACTATATACAGGAGGCAAGGTTACCATGAAGACCATACAGATTACGGAAGAATCCAGAAAAAACCTTCAGGAACAGCTGCTCAAAAGAAGCCCTTCCAGCTACGGAGAGTTTGAGGAGCGGGTGGCGCAGATCGTAGACGATGTAAAGCAAAAGAAGGATCAGGCATTATTTTCCTTTACTGAAAAGTTTGACCATACTGTAGTTACGGCTGATAATATTCTGGTTACAAAAGAGGAGATCGAGGAAGCCTATACGCTGGTCGATCCGGAGCTGGTAGAGATCATCCAGAAGGCCAAGGCCAATATCGTGGAATACCACGAGAAACAGCGCCAGTACAGCTGGTTCGACAGCAAGCCCAACGGTTCCATGCTGGGACAGAAGGTGACTCCGTTAAAGCGGGTCGGCGTCTATGTACCCGGAGGGAAAGCGGCATATCCTTCTTCCGTGCTGATGAATGTGCTTCCGGCCAAGGTCGCGGGTGTGGATGAGCTGATTATGACGACTCCTCCGATGAAAGATGGAAAAATCTATCCCGTTACCCTGGTAGCGGCTAATGAGGCAGGCATCGACCGGATTTACCGTGTGGGGGGAGCGCAGGCGATAGCCGCACTGGCTTTTGGAACGGAAAGCGTACCGAAGGTAGATAAAATCGTAGGGCCCGGAAACATCTATGTAGCTTTGGCCAAGAAGGCCGTATACGGTCATGTAAGCATTGATTCTATCGCGGGTCCCAGTGAAATCCTGGTATTGGCGGATGAGACGGCCAATCCCCGTTATGTGGCGGCAGATCTGCTGTCCCAGGCGGAGCATGATGAGATGGCGTCCGCCATCCTGGTAACGACCAGCAGGGAGCTGGCCGAACAGGTGTCCAAAGAGGTGGAGACCTTCACAGCGGAGCTTTCCCGAACGGAAATCATGCAGGAATCGCTGGATAATTACGGCTATATTCTGCTGGCGAAGGATATGGAAGAAGCTGTCGAGACGGCAAATGAGATCGCATCGGAACATCTGGAGATCATCACAGCCAATCCCTTTGAGGTAATGACAAAGATCCGGAACGCGGGAGCGATATTTATCGGTGAATATAGCAGTGAACCGCTGGGCGATTATTTCGCGGGACCGAACCATGTGCTTCCCACCAACGGGACGGCTAAGTTCTTCTCCCCCTTAAGCGTAGATGATTTTATCAAGAAATCCAGTATCATCTACTATTCCAGAGAGGCGTTAGAACCGGTTCATGAGGATATTATCAAATTCGCTGCGGCGGAACGTCTGACGGCCCATGCCAATTCCATCAGAGTCCGCTTTGAAGATTAACTATTTGGGAATACCCCTTTGAAAGAATAGGAGAGTGTCATGCAGCAGAGAATCGGAAGAGTTGAGAGAAATACCAGTGAGACAAAGATAAAAATGGAGCTGAATCTGGATGGGAGCGGTAAAGCCCAGATCGATACCGGGATCGGTTTCTTCGACCATATGTTAAACGGCTTTGCCCGGCATGGATTGTTTGACCTGGATGTGAAAGCGGAGGGCGATCTGATCGTGGACTGTCACCACACAGTGGAAGATACGGGGATCGTGCTGGGGAACGCGATTCGCAAAGCTGTGGGGAACAAACAGGGGATCAAACGGTATGGAAGCCTTATGCTTCCCATGGACGAGTCGTTGGTCCTGTGCGCGGTAGATTTGTCCGGGCGGCCGTATCTGGTCTATGACGCAGAATTTACGTCGGACAGAGTCGGTTATCTGGATACGGAGATGGTACGGGAGTTTTTCTATGCCGTCAGCTATGCGGCCGGAATGAACCTGCATCTGAAGCTGATGTACGGCAGCAACAACCATCATATCATTGAGGCTATGTTTAAGGCTTTCGCCAAAGCATTGGATGAGGCAACCGTGTATGACAGAAGAATACAGAATGTACTGTCTACAAAAGGAAGTCTGTAAATAAATAGACTGTAGATAGAAAGTCTGTAAAATAGAAAGCCTGTAAATTGATAGCCCGTAAAATAGAAAGTCTGTAAATAAATAGACTGTAGATAGAAAGTCTGTAAATTGATAGCCCGTAAATAGAAAGCCTGTTAATAGAAAGCCCGTATATAAAAAGCACGTAAAAATTATCACATATAAAAGAATTTATAAAAAAGGTCAACTGTAAGGAGTGTAAGGCAAATCTTATGAATAAGAAGAAACTCATACCATATATAAGAATCCACGACCGTTCGGACAATGCGCTTGCGCAGGCTCAGAGCTTCGCAGACCGGGGAGCCGACGCGCTGCTGATCCTGGACTGTTCCGCAGACGATATCCGTCACGATGAAGTGATCGGGGAAATAAAAGAGATCTATCGGAAGGTGGATCTGCCCATCATCGCGGGTGGGAATATCAAACGGCTGGAGGATGTGAAGAAACTTCTCTACGCCGGCTGTGATAAAGCGCTGCTGGAGCTGTCCAATGAAGCACACACGGCACTTCTTAAGGATGCTTCCAAACGTTTCGGGAAAGATAAAATCGCTGTGTCGGCAGATGATCTGGAATCTCTGATGAAACAGCGGGCCGATATTCAGGAAAACGCCTCTCTGGTCGTCTATTATGGTTCGGAAGACGCTGGCTTAGTGGAACGGAATATGGTGGTGCCCTGGATTATTTTCCTGACAGTGGACGTGGAGGCTGCGATCCCTGCTTATCTGGAACAGTCCGGGCTGACCGGTGTATCCAGCGTGTCATTGAGTCGGGATACGGTGGATTATATGGAATTAAAGGAACAGTTCCGGGCCAAAGGATATCCGATGGATGTCATGGAGAGCGCAATAGCCTGGGAGGAGTTTCAGTTAAACAGTGACGGCCTGATTCCTGTGGTGGTTCAGGATTACCGCACGGACCAGGTCCTGATGCTGGCCTACATGAATGAAGAAGCATTCCGGATGACTCTGCGGACAGGACGAATGACTTATTGGAGCAGAAGCCGCAGGGAACTGTGGGTGAAGGGCCTGACATCCGGACATTTCCAGTATGTCCGCTCACTGAGCGCGGACTGCGATAAGGACACGATTCTGGCAAGGGTATCTCAGGTGGGAGCGGCATGCCATACGGGAGCGGTTTCCTGCTTTTTCAACGAACTGGTTAAAAAGCAGTATGATGAGACAAATCCCCGGAAAGTGTTCGAGGATGTCTATGGCGTTATCATGGACCGCAAAGAACATCCGAAGGAGGGTTCCTACACGAACTATCTGTTCGATAAGGGAATCGACAAGATCCTGAAGAAGGTGGGGGAAGAAGCGACGGAGATCATTATCGCCGCTAAGAATCCCGATCCGGAAGAGATAAAATATGAAATATCAGATTTCCTGTATCATGTTATGGTTTTGATGGCGCAGCGGGGCGTGACCTGGGAAGATATCATGAGAGAACTGGCCAGAAGATAGAAACGAAAGGCAGATATTACCAGTCGGGCGGCATAAACCTCATATTTCTCACATATAGTATACAAAAGGATGGATAAGTTATTCCGAATGAACGGGATGCGCTGTCCAAAGTGAGAATAAGGAGGAAATAAGATGCCCAAAAACCCGATGGAATACCGGCAGCAGCTGTTGGCAGAAGCCAGAGCAACCATGTCTTCCAGCCACGGGGAGTCTGCGTTTCGCAATCCCGGCCTGATTCATCCCAGATACGCAAGAACGCAGGAACAGCAGGAGACAGAAGGAAAGGTTAGCTTTTTCAAAGTGCGCTGTGTCATTGCAGTTGTTCTTTTCCTGGGATTCCTCGTATTATACACGACGGGGGCTTCTGTGTTTCAGTATGACAGCCAGAAAATTGTTTCCACGTTTTCTGATACGATTGAAGCAGAAGATGTATCCGCTTATATCCAGGATGTGAAAAATCAATTATTCCCGGAGGATTCCTGATCCTTCGGGAATTACTTTTTTCAACCGTGCCAGTTCTCTGTGCAGCTGGTTATCATTTAAAAAACTCCGTAATTTTATCCAGGCGGGAAGTCATACTCTGGAACAACATATCGATCAGAGTAACAGCGGCCATAGATTCCACCACCACTACGGCCCTGGGGACGATAATCGGATCGTGACGCCCTTTGATGCAGATTTCCTGAGTCTCCTGACTGCGGTTGACCGTCATCTGCGGGGCTGCGATCGATGGTGTCGGCTTGACCGCGGCCCGGAAAATAATGTCGGAACCGTCGCTGATACCGCCCAGAATCCCTCCGGCGTGATTTGTTGCTTTCGTGATATTGCCGGAAGCGTCGATACTGTATGGGTCATTATTGTCCAGTCCGGTAGAGCGGGCAGCAGCAAAGCCGTCACCGATCTCAAACCCTTTCACGGCGCCAATGGACATAATAGCTTTGGCCAGGTTAGCATCCAGTTTTTCAAAAACAGGTTCACCGGCTCCCTGGGGGAAATTCCGGATCACACATTCGATGACGCCGCCGGAAGAATTCTGATTATGCATACATTCCTGCAGATAGGCGGCAGCCTCCCCGGCAGCGACCGGGTCAGGCATATGAAACGGGTTTCGGTTGATTTCTTCCGGGTCAAAACGCTCGGGTTTTACATCCACCGGTCCGATGGACTTCGTGTAAGTTGTCAAAGTGACACCCAGCGTCTGGAGAAGCTTACATGCAACGGCGCCTGCGGCCACCCGGGCGATCGTCTCCCTCCCGGAAGAACGTCCGCCGCCGCGGTAATCCCGGAAGCCATATTTTACGTCAAAATTCAGGTCTGCGTGACCCGGACGGTAATAATTGGCGATCTCACTGTAATCCCTGGAACGCTGATCCGTATTACGCACCAGCATAGCGATGGGCGTCCCGGTAGTACGGCCCTCAAAAACTCCGGAGATAATCTCGACCTGATCCCCTTCCTTGCGCTGTGTAGCGAATTTGGACGTTCCCGGTTTACGCCGGTCCAAATACACCTGAATATCTTCTTCCGTCAGCAAAAGGCCGCTGGGGCAGCCATCCACCACCACGCCGATACCGTTACCATGAGATTCGCCCCAGGTAGCTATTTTAAATACTGTTCCATATGTAGATCCGGACATTTGAAGTCAACTCCTTATCGTATTCGAATATTTTTTCACATAAGTTCAGGCATAAGAGTTCCGCAAGCCTATGCATAGAGGACGAGAGCAACCACCACCATATCCCGGCTTCCGGTATTCATAAGTCCATGATACTGACCGGGCCGGATCAGTCCGGCTTCCCCGGCCTGAATAGGCTTCTCCTCCTCCTGATCCTGAAAGATCCCTTCTCCGGAGAGAATATAATAAACCTCGAAGTTCCCTAAATGCTGGTGATAACCGATAGACGATCCAGGCGGCAGTACCATGCGCAGCATGACCTCGCCTTTTCCCATCAGATCCTCCTCATTCAACACCGGATACAATTCGATCTCGCCTTTTCCGCCAAAACGGTTCGAAACGCGTCTGCCTTTTTCCCGCCGAATCATGTTATTTTCCCCCTGCTTAATCAGAATAAACCGCGCCGCAAAAAGCGCCTCTTATTATTTTTAATCCCTGCATGTATGCGGACTCATAGTAACCCCTGAGTGTATAATATCGTACACTTTCCGATTCCTGCTGTCAATAAAAAACACTGGAAAGTTGTGATTCAGGAGCAATTATAGGAGGGGACAGGCCCCCTTCTCCACACGGTTGCTTGAAAGCCTGGATCTACAGCCGAAAGGGGTGTCCCCCTCTCTTTTCAGCCTTCACGAAACGCCTATGGAAGAACCTTCGGAGCAGCAGAGTTCTGCCGTTTCCGATTACGGAAGTAAGCAGTAATTTTCCGGTACAACCGTTTCCCATAATTCAAAATCTCATAAATGGTATCTATCAAATGCGGAGTAAAGAGCACCAGCCCCAAAACCACGATGATCTCCCGGAACTTAATGTCCACCATATTTAACATATCCGGAACCAGGAGCAGGCTGACCAGGAAAAGGAAAAACATTACATAATAAATGACTTTCCGAATAACCGATTCCAGCGGATACACCTTTCGGATCATATACAGGCTTGTGATGCCGGTAGTAAGGACACACATGGTAGAACGCACGGACACAGGGGTGTCAAACAGCCGGCAGAACGCGGTGATGCAGATAATCTCCAGTACGATAGTCAGTGCGCCGGTCAGAGCATTTTGCAATACGTTCTTTAAAAAGCTTCCGCTGACCCGGTTGAAATTCGGTTCCAATGACAGCACAAAGGTGGGGATACCGACGGCCCACATACTGATAATCGACAGCTGGATGGGAATGAATGGATAGGAGGCGCTGATCAGTAATGACATAATGGTCAGGATCAGGGAAAAGATCGTCTTGACCAGAAAAAGGGATGCGGCGCTCTGGATATTGTTGATGACGCGGCGGCCTTCCCGTACGATATAGGGCATGGACCCGAAGTTGGAATCCAGCAGTACCAGATTGGAACAGTTTTTGGCGGCATCGCTTCCGGCCGCCATGGCGATACTGCAGTCGGCCTCCTTTAACGCCAGTACATCATTGACGCCGTCGCCGGTCATGGCAACGGTATGTTTGGCTTTTTTCAGAGCAAGCACAATCTCTTTTTTTTGCTCCGGTGTGACCCGGCCGAATACCTGGTATTTTTCAACAGCTTCCTGAATCTCTTTTTTTGTTTTTAGTTTCGTGGCATCCACATAAGCATCCGCCCCGGTAAGACCTGCCTTTCTCGCTATATTGGCTACGGTGGCGGGATTATCCCCGGAGATGACCATCAGCCGGACATCGCGCTCGGCAAAATAGCGAAGTGTGTCTTTGGCATCGCTGCGGATGACATCGCTTAACAGGATGATAGCGCAGGCTTTTAAGCCCTCCGGCAGACCGGTACCATCGGTCATAGCGGGACTGTGGGCCAGTACAAGGACCCGGATTCCTTTGGAGGTGTGCATATCTATTTTCTGGCGAAGGAATGAATCCTCCTGGGGGAACATAAACTCATAAGCGCCCATGATATATGTCCCTTTCCCCTCAAAGGAGACACCGCTGTACTTCCTGGCCGAAGAGAAGGGGATCGTATGGACAGCCCGGTAGTTCTGATATTCCGGGAAATGTTCCTTCATCGCCATAAAGGTGGCATTGTCATCCTGAAGGCTGTACATGATATTTCCGATGATTTCTTCCGCGGGGACATTTTCCTCAAGCAAAATCAAGTCCTCCACCTTCATGGTACCTTCTGTCAGCGTACCGGTTTTGTCCAGGCACAGAACATCCACCCGGGCCAATGTCTCGATACAGAACAGCTCGTGCACCAGAACCTGGCGTTTACCCAGATGAATGACACCGACGGCCAGCGCGATACTGGTCAGCAGCACCAGACCCTCCGGTATCATCCCCAGAACGGCCGCCACCATATTGACGATGGAGTCGGCAAACGTGGCTTTGCTGATGAAATACTGGCTGGCAAACAGGCCGGCGCCCAGCGGAACGATCAGGATACTGATGATCTTCAGGATAATATTGATGGAACGCTGCAGCTCGGAGGAGTGTTTTTTTAATTTACGTGCTTCGGACATGATTTTAAAAGCGAAATTGTCTTCCCCCACATGCTCCACCTGGACAGCCGCCTGGCCGGATACCACGAAACTGCCGGAAAACAGATGATCTCCCGGACGCTTCACAATGATATCGGATTCCCCGCTGATCAGGGATTCATTCACCTCAAGGGTTCCCTGGCGGACTACAGAGTCGGCGCAGATCTGATTGCCGGTAGTGAGCAGCATGATATCGTCCAGCACCACGTCATCGATGGAAATCTTCTCGGATTTGTGATTCCTGCGGACGGTCACTTTGGAAGCGGTGATTAAGGATAGTTTGTCCAGTGTTTTTTTTGCACGGATTTCCTGGAATATCCCGATCGCGGTGTTGCAGATCACGATTCCCAGAAAGAACAGGTTCTTAAAGGAACCGACGAATATAATCAGGCCCGCTAAGACCGCATTGATTAAGTTGAAAAACGTCAGGAGGTTGTCTCTTATGATCTGTTTGATACTCTTTGCGTTCGCATCCTCCTGATAATTAAAACGGCCGTCATTCAGCCGCTGTTCGACCTCCTCAGAGGTCAGGCCGCCGCGGATATCAATCCCTTTTTCCAGTTGTGTATTCATTTGGATAATCTCCATTTTTCGTATTGTTCCTATCTTCTATGTAATCTATTATAACGCTATTTCACATATTGTCATTTAAAAAAGTATAAAATTTCTCTTATAATATTCTAAATATTACAAGAGGTACAAGAGGGGACTGGCATCTTTCGGCAGTAAAGAGAAACCTTCCGGCGACTGCGTGGAGAAAGGGGCCTGTCCCCGGACGCCGGCCTGTATGAGGAAAAAAGACGCCTGCCCCCCTGGATGCCTGTCTATTCGAGTCAACATCCGGGGACAGGCCCCTTTCTCCACGCAGTTGCCGGAAGGTTTCCCTTTACTGCCGAAAGATGCCAGTCCCCTCCCAAAATTTTCTGCACATACATTGACAATCGTATTATACACTTGTATAATATGATTATAATTATACATGTGTATAAATAGAAATTCTGCCGGAAAAGGAGGGACTATATCGGTATGGGAACCAAAGAATCAAATCATAACAGGGTATGCGGGAAGCATCTGCCGGAAGCGGAGCTGGAGATTATGCAGGTCGTGTGGAAATGTAAGGAACCGGTAAGCGCAAGCTATATCCTGTCTAAGCAGACGGGCCGGGCCTGGGCGCTTCCCACATTGATGACCGTGCTGTCCCGGCTGACACAGAAAGGGTTCCTGATCTGTGATAAACAGGGGCGCAATAATTATTACCGCCCAGCCGTATCAGAAGAAGCGTATAAGGCGGCAGAGGGGAAAACCATGCTGAAAAAGCTGTACCGAAACTCCTTTCCGGATATGGTAGCATCCTTATACAATGGCAGAGCGATACAAAAAGAGGATCTGCTGGAACTCAGAAAGATGATCGATGAGCTGGCGGGAGAGGAGGATATCCATGACTGAACTTTTTCTGAACATGGCGGCTGTGTCTGTTACCGCTGGAGCACTCCTTCTGCCGCTGCTGCTGTTTTCCGGATTCCTGAACCAGCGGATCCGCATGAGCTGGAAAAAAGGAATCTGGTTCATGCTGGCCGTCCGCCTGCTGATTCCGATTCCGTTTCCGGAGGCGGTATTTCACGTGCGGATTCCGGATGGAGAAATGCGGACCGCCGCCGCGGCAGTCCCGGAAAGGGAACCGGCAGGCCAGGTTATGAAGGGAGACGGAATCGGGCTGTATCAGGCTGGCGAAAGGGAAGCGGAAGGATCGGCCGGCAAACCGGGAAAAGACGCGGCAGCAGCAGGTGACTCCAATATGCTTACAGTTCTGATGTGGATATGGGCGCTGACGGCCATTGTTTTTATCCTGTTCTGCCTGACCGGATATCTCTCGTTCTCACAGAAATTAAAGAAGAGTGCCGGAGAGGTCACCGACCCTGTGGTCCGGAACACTTTTTTAAAACTTTGTGGGCAGCTGGGCTTAGAGCCTGACCGGATCGCGCTGGTTTGGAGCAGCGAAATAAGCCTTCCCTGTGCCTATGGATACATCCGGCCCCGGATCTGCCTGCCGGAACGGAAGATGGAAGAACAGGAGCTGAGCTGCCTGTTAAAACACGAATTGTATCATATCAGGCAGCATGATCTCTGGTATAAGCTTCTGTTCCTGATTGTAAACGCGCTCTACTGGTTCCATCCCCTGGTGTATCTGATGCGCCGGGAGGCGTACAAGGATATGGAGTGCCGCTGCGATGAGCTGGTCATAAAAGATACCGGCCCCTACGGGAAAAAAACGTATGCGCAGGTTCTCCTTTCTGCGGTCTCTTACGCAGAACAGCCGGGCGGTGTGTTTCCTACCGGATTTTCAGAAAACAGGAAATCGCTGGAAGGACGCCTGAGAAATGTGATGAACGGACGGAAAAAACGGCTTGGCACAGCGGTGGCGGCAGCGATAACGGCAGCGCTCCTCCTGCTTTTGACAGGCAGTCTGTTCAAGCTGCAGCAGCCAGGAGCCGGCCGGGATCTTTTGACAAGGCTCGACCTGACGCAGGAGGAAGAAAATGAAATCACCAACAGGGAAATGAGCGGTACTGCCGCCAAATATTCCTATGAAATCGATGGATCATACCGCAGAGTAACGCTGCAGCTGGAGATGTGGGAAAAAGGGGAACTACAGGACATCCTGGGTGAGCAGACGCTGCCCTTAAGGGAGACAAAAGGGGAACTTACAGCTGCCTTTGACTCCGACGCAATCTTTCAGGAAAACCAGGAGATCGGATGGCGCGCCGGTATCCGCCAGATACCGGAGGGATTCTTCCGAAAACGCACGAATCCGGAAGCAGCGGTTACAACCAAGTGGAGTATAAGGCTGCCCCGGGAACCCGAATTTATCGGGGCAGCCTACGGCTGCCTTGGAGAACTACCCACAGAAAAAGAAACGGTCATAGAAGAAGGCCGGCCGATCGTACTGGCCCAGCTGATTATGGATGCAGATAACCGGCTGGAACTAATCTCCATAGATCCCACGGACAAAGAGACACTGCGCACCTACGATCTCGTCTATCTGCTTACCTGCCGTTTTTCGAAAGAGGAAGCGGTATGAGCCGGCAACCCTCTCTATTGAATCTTGACCAGGTATATGGTACACTCTAACAGAATATTAGGAAACACTACAACTTATAAATCATGGAGAATAAAATGTACCGATTACTAAAACAGGACGAAAAAGCAAAAAGAGGGGAGTTCCACACCGTTCACGGCGTGATTCAGACCCCTGTATTTATGAATGTCGGAACCGCGGCGGCTATTAAAGGAGCCGTATCCACGGAAGATCTGAACGCCATCGGCACCCAGGTGGAATTATCCAATACCTATCATCTGCACGTCAGGCCCGGAGATGATGTCGTCTATAAAATGGGCGGCCTGCACAAATTTATGGTCTGGGACAAACCGATCTTGACCGACTCCGGCGGATTCCAGGTGTTTTCCCTGGCAGGGCTTCGGAAAATCAAGGAGGAGGGGGTCTACTTCCATTCACATATCGATGGCCGCAAGATCTTCATGGGCCCGGAACAGAGCATGCAGATCCAATCCCACCTGGCTTCCACCATCGCGATGGCCTTCGACGAGTGTCCGTCCAGTGTGGCGGAGCGCAAATACGTGGAAGATTCCGTAGCCCGGACTACCCGATGGCTTCTGCGCTGCAAAGAGGAGATGGCGAGACTGAATTCCCTGCCCGAGACCATTAATCCCCATCAAATGCTGTTTGGAATCAATCAGGGAGCCATCTTCGAGGATATCCGCATCGCCCATGCGAAAGAGATCGCTGCCCTTGATCTGGATGGTTATGCGATCGGCGGTCTGGCCGTAGGAGAGAGCCACGAAGAGATGTACCGGATTCTGGACGCGACGGTCCCCCATCTGCCGGTGGATAAGCCTACCTATCTGATGGGAGTCGGAACTCCGGAAAATATCTTGGAAGGCGTGGACCGGGGTGTGGACTTCTTCGACTGTGTATATCCCACCCGAAACGGTCGGCACGGCCATGTATATACGAACCGCGGCAAGTTAAATCTGTTCAATGCCAAATACGAACTGGATTCCCGCCCGCTGGAAGAGGGGTGCCAGTGTCCTGCCTGCCGCAGATACAGCCGGGCCTACATCCGGCACCTGCTGAAGGCCAAAGAGATGCTGGGCATGCGCCTATGTGTCCTCCATAATCTCTATTTCTATAACACGATGATGGCTGAAATACGCGACGCGATTGATGCCGGGCGTTACCAGGAATATAAGAGGGAGAAAATAGCCCGCATGCGTGCGGGAGAGTAAATGGGCGGTTCTCAGGGGAGAGTTGTCTTTCTTACCGAAAAGGTGCCTGTCCCTCCCATATATTAAAAAAATATAAAATCTAAGAAAGTACTTGATGAATCTTTGGCAATTGTGTAGAATGGACGTAATGGGTAAAAATACCAGGAGAGATTATAGTGAGATTAGGAGGAACTATTATGTTATTAGCAACACAAAGCGGAGGCAGTCCCTGGGTGCTGTTGATTTTTTATGTTGTTGTATTTGGCGGTCTGATGTATTTCATCGCGATCCGTCCTCAGAAAAAAGAGCAAAAGAGAATGGCCGCACTGCTGTCCTCTGTTGAAATCGGCGACAGCGTCATCACTACCAGCGGATTTTATGGCGTCATTATCGATATTACCGACGAAGATGTGATCGTAGAATTCGGCAGTAACAAAAACTGCAGGATTCCAATGAAAAAATCCGCGATCGCAGATGTGGAAAAAGCGGAAATCGAATAAGATTGTTTTAAAAACAGACAGGCTGCTGCCGCGTCTGCGATGGAATCATCGCAGACGCGGCAGCGTTTTTATATCATAGAAATTTTGTGTAGGATGTAGTTTTTCCGGCTAAAACCGTAGTTATATAGTGAAGCCGGAAAGGAGGAGATATGATTGGCAGGAGATGAAATAATCATTAAATTGTTTTTCGAGCGTTCAGAACAGGCTATACGAGAGCTGGATATAAAATACGGCAAAGTTTGCCATAGGCTCTCACACAATATTTTGAATAGCTGGCCGGACGCGGAAGAATGTGTGAACGACGCTTATTTAGGCGCATGGAATGCAATACCGCCGGCAAAACCGAATCCTTTACAAGCATACATCTGCAAAATCGTTCGGAACATTTCTTTGAAACTCTATTACCGAAAGGAAGCGGCGAAAAGGAACAGCACCTATGATATTGCGATGGAAGAACTGAACTTCCAGCTATCCTCACCGAACACAGTTGAAATGGAGATTGAAGCAAGGGAATTAGCCCGTATCATTGAAAGTTTTCTAGATACGCTTACAGTAGAAAACCGCGTGATCTTCATGCGCCGCTATTGGTTTTCCGATAGTTACAAGGACATAGCCAAACGTGTAGGACTGACCGAAAAAAACATATCTGTCCGGCTTGCCCGTACCCGTCAGAAGCTGAAACAATATCTGATTGAAAGAGAGGTGTTCGTATGAACACAAAGATTTTTTCTTACGCTATGAGCGAGATTGACGACAAGTATATTGAAGAAGCCATATCTTACGGCAAGAACCGCTCCGCAATAAAATATCCCAGTCCCCAAAAAATAATTATCCTGGCTGCTGCTTTTATCGCATTATTAGCTCTTTGCGGTTTTGCCGCTTATGAACTTGGGCTGTTTGACCCGTGGCTGCAAAAGCCGTCTGCCAATCCAACCGAAACCGTTCAAAGTGCGATTGAAAATCAAATCGGCAAGGAGTATACGATCAGTGTGCGCGTTGAGGAGATTAAGGTGGATTATAATGAAACAGCGCGTGTAACGGCTATGTATTCCGGCAGCGAGCTCGCAGAAGCCCGGGGGTGGACAAACGGGTATCTTGCAGAAAACTTTGTCGTTGTGTGGGCTAAATATTATGTGGAGTACGACCACACAAAGACTTTTATTGATGACGGTTACACGGAACAGTATTTTTACTTAACCCAGGACACAGAAACCGGCGAGTGGACGATTATCGACAACACTTCACCGAATACGGGTACCGAGGAATGAATGTAAGCGCCACGGAACAATCTTCAGGGATGAACGGGAGGGTGATCAATATGGGCACGGTTATAAATGGCCTGCATTTCACCCGGCAGTTTATCCGGCAGCATTTCGTTCAGACGGTCCTCGTTGCCGTCTTTTAGTGCCTGTTCGTAGTACCAGCATTTGAACCGGAGCATATCCAGCACTTTTTCCAGTCTCCTTATTTCAGCTTCCACCACTTCTTTTTGGTTAAGGAAAAGCTCCAGCCGCTGTGGGTAAGTCCGGCTTCCCTCGGAGCACCATTCCATAAATTTTTTAATATCTTTTATTTCCATGCCGGATTTTTTCAGGCATTCGATTACCCGAAGGGCTTCCAGTTCCTTCTCAGAGAATTTGCGGATACCTGAAGAACGCTTTATGTCGGGAAACAGGCCCTCTTTGTCATAGTAGCGGAGGGTGGAAACCGGCAGCTGGAACATCGTCGATACTTGTCCTATCGTATACATAAGATTTACCTCACAGAAACAGATTTAATAGTTTAAAAATAGGTTAATAGTTAATAGATCAAAAACACAAAAATGAAAAAATGGAAAAATGCAAAAATAGATCTTGACCTGAAGTTAGGTTTAGGTATTATCATGATAATATCACAGATTGGTAAAAAGATCAATCTGACATTTAAGGAGGATATACATGACCAGGAAAGTTCTTGTTATCAGCACCAGCTTAAGAAATCACAGCAACTCGGAGATACTGGCAGATTCTTTCATAGAGGGGGCGAAAGCGGCAGGGAATGATGTGGAAAAAATAACGTTAAAGGACAAGTCCATCGCTTTTTGTAAAGGCTGTCTGAACTGTCTGACGCTGCACCGCTGTGTCATAAAAGATGATGCGGTTGAGATCGCGGAGAAAATGAAAACAGCAGATGTAATCGTATTTGTCACTCCGATTTACTATTATGAAATGAGCGGACAGATGAAAACATTGCTCGACCGTGCGAATGCGCTCTACTCGGCAGACTATGCGTTTCGGGATATTTATTTCCTGTCCTCGGCGGCGGAGGATGAGGAGGGTGTGGACGAAAGAGCGGTCCAGGGCCTGGAAGGCTGGATCGCCTGTTATGACAAATGCCATTTATCCGGCAAGGTATTCGCCGGAGGGGTAAATGATGCGGGTGAAATAAAAGACCATCCGTCACTGAAAAAGGCCTATGACATGGGAGCATCCATCAAATAATGGAAGAGGATAAAAATGGAAGAGAAATATCCTGAAAAAATAGGTATTATCGGTATCTGCGGCTGGGGAGGGATGGCGTTAAATGCGGCCGCCATCGATACGAGAATTAAAGCAGTGGCTGCATCTACCATGTATGATATGTGCCGGGTAAACGCAAAAGGGTATTTTGATTCCGAGGACAGCGAAGAGGCCCGTTATGAGAAACGGAAAGCCCTGAACGCGCAAAGAACCAGCGATTACAAAACTGGAGAATATGCAAGGGGAGGCGGTGTTGTGGACCCTCTGCCGGCGGACGCGCCGTTCTATGTAAAAGACTATCATGATTATTATAAGACAAGCCGCGGTTACCACGAGAGATCCTTGAATTCCAATGACGGCTGGAATATAACATCCGCTTTGCCGTTCTTAAATATGCCTATTCTGCAGTATAGCAGCGAAATCCGCAGTGCAGTTCTCCTGATCCATGGTGAAAAGGCCCATTCCTGCTATTTTAGTAAGGATGCCTTTAAAAAACTGAAGGGTGACAACAAGGAACTTCTTATTATCCCCGGGGCCGTCCATACAGACCTCTACGATCAGATGGATATCATCCCATTTGAACAGATGACGGAGTTTTTCAGGGCCAGATTGCAATAAAATGTAAATTATCGATGAGAAAACGGGAGGATACGATTATGGAAAAACAAACAGCGGGCAGAGATGCCTTAAATGACTTCGCACCGAAATTTGCCGAATTAAATGATGATGTGCTATTTGGGGAAGTCTGGGCCAGGGAGGATAAGCTATCCCTGAAGATGCGCTCCATTGTAACAATGACAGCGCTCATCAGTAAAGGAATCGTGGACAGCTCCCTGAACTATCATTTGTCAGCGGCCCGTAAAAATGGTGTTACGAGGACGGAAATGGCGGAAATTCTGACACATCTTGCTTTCTATGCCGGTTGGCCTAATGCATGGGCGGCATTTCGCATGGCAAAGGAGGTGTATGAGGAGGGCCCGGATACCGGGGAGCATGGAGGTTTTTTCGGATTGGGTGAGCCGAATACCGCATACGCCCGGTATTTCATTGGCAACAGTTATCTGAAACCACTGACTGATCCAAAGAAAACCGTATTTGTTGCGAACGTGACCTTTGAACCGGGCTGCCGGAACAACTGGCATATCCATCATGCAAAAACGGGCGGCGGCCAGCTGCTCATCTGTGTGGATGGCGAAGGCTGGTATCAGGAGGAGGGGAAGGACGCACAGTGTTTAAAACCGGGAAGCGTCGTTACGATCCCCGCGGGAGTAAAACACTGGCACGGAGCGAAAGCGGACACTTGGTTCAGCCATCTGGCCGTAGAATGTCCGGGTGTGGATACTTCCAATGAGTGGCTGGAGCCTGTGACGGATGAGCTTTACCACAGCCTTTATACCTCTCAAGCTTAGATGCTTGGGAGGTGTTTTTTGGTTGGGGAAATAAGTACCCTGTCGGATAAAAAAGCCTGCAAAGGGTCTCACAGCAGCGTATTCCTATGACGCTGCTGCATATATAATAGGAAGTTATTAAGTACGGGATTAGAAGATAATAATCTATACTAAGATGATAATAACTTTATTGTAAGAAGATAATAACTCTATTGTAAGAAAATAATAACACTAAACTAAGAAGATAGTAAATCCCGGATATGAATATAGTAAATCATGGATATGAATGTAGTTAATCCTGGAACGAAACGATCTGCGGCAATACCTGCTTTTTCGGGAATAGGAGCATACTGTAACATACCCAACAATCCCAATACCGGCTCGTGACCCTGGTTAATTGAAGAATGTTGGACCCGGTTGGCCCCGGTTATATTGAAGAAATAGTTGAAATCTCGAAAGAAATAGGCTATCATGATACTAATATCGCTTTTTTTCAATAGGTAAGTGTTCCTAATGAATAAAGAGCGCCACCGGGGGGATCGCACTGCGGGAACGGAAAAAGCCGCTTGCACGGCCCGCCGCTGGCAAAGAGTTTCGCAGGCGGAACTCTATTTAGGTGAAAGAAACAAAGGAGAGAGGACAATGAACTATCATATTGCGTTGATTCCGGGAGACGGGATTGGCCCCGAGATTGTAGCTGAGGCCAGGAAGGTATTGGACCGGATTGCTGAAAAATATGGGCATGAGTTTGAATATCAGGAATTGCTGTTAGGAGGCGCCTCCATCGATGCCACCGGAGTCCCGCTGACAGATGAGACTGTAGCCGCCGCGAAGAAGAGTGACGCGGTTTTGATGGGCTCCATAGGGGGGGATACGACCACCTCGCCCTGGTATAAGCTGGCACCGGAGCTGCGCCCGGAAGCCGGACTGCTGAAAATCAGAAAAGAATTAAATCTATTTGCAAATCTAAGACCGGCTGTTCTGTATGATGAATTAAAAGCCGCCTGCCCGCTTCGGGACGAAATCATCGGCGACGGATTCGACATGTTGATTATGAGGGAACTGACCGGAGGTCTATATTTCGGAGAACGTAAAACATTTGAAGAAAATGGTCTCACGACAGCTGTCGATACGCTTACATATAACGAAAACGAAATCAGAAGAATTGCCATAAGAGGATTTGACGTAGCCAGAAAAAGACGCAGGAAAGTGACCAGCGTGGACAAGGCCAATGTGCTGGATTCCTCCAGATTGTGGAGAAAAGTGGTTCAGGAAGTGGCTGCGGATTATCCGGATGTGACTTTGGAGCATATGCTGGTGGACAACTGCGCCATGCAGCTGGTGAAGAATCCGGGCCAGTTTGATGTGATCCTGACGGAGAATATGTTCGGGGATATTCTTTCCGATGAGGCCAGCATGGTGACCGGTTCCATCGGTATGCTGTCATCCGCCAGCTTAAATGATACGAAGCTTGGACTGTATGAGCCCAGCCATGGATCGGCTCCGGATATCGCCGGTAAAGGAATCGCCAATCCGATCGCCACGATTCTGTCCGCGGCGATGCTGCTCCGATACTCCCTGGATCTGGACCAGGAGGCGGATGCGGTGGAAGCGGCCGTGAAGCAGGTGCTGAAGGAAGGATACCGGACGGTGGATATCGCATCGGAAGGCTGCGCTCAGGTTGGGACTGCGCAGATGGGAGATCTGATCGTGCAGAGGATCTGAATGAAACAGGAGGACTGATCGCGCAGAGAATCTGGCTGAAAACAGATGACAAATAGGTATATATGTGCAAAAGAATTGATGTACAAGAAAACAGGTACAGTAAAGGGGAATGGATATGAGAAGTGATTCAGTAAAAACAGGTATGCAGCAAGCCCCGCACCGGTCTTTGTTTAACGCGCTGGGACTTACGAAGGAAGAGCTGGAACGGCCGCTGGTGGGGATTGTCAGCTCGTATAATGAGATCGTCCCGGGACATATGAACCTGGATAAGATTGTGGAAGCGGTAAAAATTGGAGTGGCTATGGCCGGAGGAACGCCCATCGTATTTCCGGCGATCGCGGTTTGTGACGGAATCGCCATGGGCCACACCGGTATGAAATATTCTCTGGTTACCAGGGACCTGATCGCGGATTCCACGGAGTCCATGGCCCTGGCCCATCAGTTTGACGCTCTGGTGATGGTGCCAAACTGCGATAAGAATGTACCCGGACTATTGATGGCGGCCGCCCGGATCAACGTACCCACTGTGTTCGTAAGCGGCGGGCCGATGTTAGCCGGCAAGGTGAGCGGGCAGAAGAGAAGTCTCTCCAGCATGTTCGAAGCCGTTGGCTCCTACAGTGCCGGGAAGATGACGGAGGAAGAGGTGACGGAGTACGAGAACAAGGTATGTCCCACCTGCGGTTCCTGCTCCGGTATGTATACGGCCAACAGTATGAACTGCTTAACCGAAGCGATCGGCATGGGGCTTAAGGGCAACGGTACGATCCCGGCGGTGTATTCCGAGCGGATTAAGCTGGCGAAACACGCCGGAATGAAAGTGATGGAGCTTCTTGAGAAAAATATAAAACCCAGGGATATCATGACGGAAAAAGCGTTCTTAAATGCCCTGACTGTAGATATGGCTCTGGGATGCAGCACGAATTCCATGCTGCACCTGCCGGCGATCGCCCATGAGGCCGGTGTGGACTTAAATGTGGATATTGCCAATGAGATCAGCGCAAAGACCCCGAACCTGTGCCATCTGGCGCCGGCCGGCCCGACTTATATGGAAGATTTGAATGAAGCGGGCGGAGTCTATGCGGTTATGAATGAGCTGGACAAAAAAGGCCTGCTCTATACGGATCTGATGACCGTAACCGGCAAGACCATAGCGGAAAATATTAAGGGATGTGAAAATAAAGATCCCGAGACAATCCGGCCGATCGATCACCCTTACAGCGAAACCGGCGGTATCGCCGTACTGAAGGGAAATCTGGCTCCGGACTCCGGCGTGGTCAAACGCTCGGCGGTGGCTCCGGAGATGTGGGTTCATGAAGGGCCCGCCAGAGTCTTTGACTGTGAAGAGGACGCGATCGACGCGATCAAGGGCGGAAAGATCAACCCCGGTGACGTGGTGGTCATCCGCTATGAAGGCCCTAAGGGGGGACCCGGCATGAGAGAGATGCTTAACCCCACATCTGCGATTATGGGGATGGGACTGGGCTCCTCCGTCGCACTGATTACCGACGGCCGTTTCTCAGGGGCGTCCAGGGGCGCCTGTGTGGGCCATGTATCACCGGAAGCTGCTGTGGGCGGTAACATCGCGCTGGTGGAAGAAGGGGATAGGATCCGGATCGATATCCCGAATAATACGCTGAACTTTGAGGTTTCCGAGGAAGAGCTGGAAGCCAGACGGGCAAAATGGCAGCCCAGAGAGCCGAAGATAACCACCGGATACCTGGCCAGATATATGGCGATGGTAACCAGCGGTAACCGCGGCGCGGTCCTGGAAGTCCCGGGACAGAAGAAATAGAAAGAGAGGTTTCGTCTATGCAGTTAAATGGATCAGAAATCGTCATAGAGTGTCTGAAAGAACAGGGAGTAGACACCGTTTTCGGTTATCCGGGCGGTACGATACTGAATATCTATGATGAATTATATAAGCATCAAAGTGAAATCCGCCATATCCTGACATCCCATGAGCAGGGAGCTGCCCATGCGGCGGACGGATATGCCAGATCCACCGGCAAAGTGGGCGTGTGCTTCGCCACTTCAGGACCGGGCGCCACGAACCTGGTGACCGGTATCGCTACGGCGTATATGGACTCTGTGCCGCTGATCGCCATCACCGCCAATGTGGCGGTACCCCTTCTGGGCAGGGATACCTTCCAGGAGATCGATATCGCCGGCGTGACTATGCCGATTACCAAGCACAACTATATTGTAAAAGATGTAACCAAGCTGGCGGATACGATCCGCAAAGCATTTACCATAGCCAAATCCGGCCGGCCCGGCCCGGTGCTTATCGATATTACAAAGGATGTGACGGCAGCCGTCACGGAGTATGAGCCTGCGGTTCCGGCCCCCATCCACAGGGTTACGGATACGATCGTCCAGGCGCATCTGGAAGAGGCGGTCGACATGATCAACCGCTCCAAACGGCCGTACATCTTTGTGGGCGGCGGCGCGATTATTTCCGGCGCCAGCGGGGAAGTGGAAGAATTCGCGCATAAGATCCACGCGCCGGTAACGGATTCCCTGATGGGCAAAGGGGCATTTCCCGGAACCGATCCGTTATATACCGGTATGCTGGGAATGCATGGAACCAAGACTTCGAATCTGGGCGTAACCGAATGCGATCTGCTGATCGCTCTGGGCGTGCGGTTCAGCGACCGGGTTACGGGCAATATCAAGCGGTTTGCCAGAAACGCCAAGGTGCTGCAGATCGATGTGGATCCGGCGGAGATCAACAAGAATGTGATGACGTCCCTCAGCATCATCGGTGACTTAAAAGAAGTGCTGAAACGGCTGAATGCCCTGATTGAACAGAACCAGAGGCACACCTGGGTATCCCACATTTTGGAATTAAAAGAAAAATACCCTTTAAAATATAACGAAAATGGTTTATCCTGTCCTTATATTATAGAAGAGCTGTATCGGATCACAAAGGGGGAAGCTGTCATTACCACGGATGTGGGGCAGCATCAGATGTGGGCCGCCCAATATTATCAGTATACGAAGCCACGGACGTTCCTGACCTCCGGAGGGCTCGGTACGATGGGATACGGCCTGGGAGCCTGCATCGGAGCCAAGGTGGGGTGCCCGGATAAGCTGGTAGTCAATATCGCCGGCGACGGCTGTTTCCGGATGAATATGAATGAGCTGGCCACAGCGACCAGATATAATATTCCGATTATCCAGATGGTGATCAATAACCATGTGCTGGGTATGGTCCGCCAGTGGCAGACCCTGTTCTATGGGCAGCGGTATTCCTATACGGTCTTAAACGACCCGGTGGATTTTGTGAAGCTGGCGGAAGCCATGGGAGCGGAAGGAATCCGGGTGAGTAAAAAGGAAGAGGTGGCTCCTGCCATCGAGAGGGCGATCGCTTTGAACAAGCCGGTTGTCATTGATTTCCAGATCGACTGTGATGATAAAGTATTCCCGATGGTATCGCCCGGAGCTTCGATTGAAGAATCCTTTGACCAGCAGGATTTGGAAAATAGAGGATAATGCTTGTTTCTGAGTCATATATATTGTGTGGGGGACAGATATCTAAATATCTAAAAAAACCAGAGAGGAGTTTATGAAAAAAAGATAGCAGATTATGGAAGAAAACAAAACCCGAAGAGTGAATAATACCAAGAGAGAAAAAAAAATAAAGACACCCAAAGATCCGGCTGGCGAAACCGCGTCAACTGCGGAAGCGGTCATCCTGGATCTGACTGACCAGGCCAACCGGAGAGTAAAACCAAAGAAGTCGCATAAGAAACTGGTTTTGGGCATAGGAATTCCTTTAGGGGTATTGCTGCTTGCCTATATTGGCATATCCGTTTTTTTCATGAATTCTTTCCTATATGGAACCACGATAAACGGAGTGGACTGCTTCGGCAGTTCTCCGGAGAAGGTTTCACAGCTTTTGGCTGCGAAGTCATCCGAATATCAGTTGACGCTTAAGGAACGCTCCGGTCAGACGGAGACGATCAGCGGTCCTGATATCGGGCTTACCTGGGATTATTCTGCAGAAGTGCAGGAGTTCCTGGATGCACAGAGCGCGTTCGCCTGGCCGGCGCTGCTGATGGACCATAAAAATTTTACCATAGAGCCCAAGGTGCAGTTTGAGGAAGAAAAGCTGGATGAGGTGCTGGATTCGCTTTCCTGCTTTGATCCTTCCAACGTGACCGGGCCGGAGGACGCCTATATCGAGCACACGGATACCGGTTTTGTCTTCGTGGAAGAAGTGCAGGGGAACAAACTGGTAAAAAGCCAGGTGAAAGAGCAGGTCATAGCCGCTGTCAACGCGAATGATACACAGTTATCCCTGGAAGAAACGGACTGCTATGTCAAACCGGAGATTACCATGGAATCCGAAAAGATCAGCAAGCCGAAGGCACAGATTGAGAAATATCTGGAGACGGAGATCACCTATGAATTCGGTTCGGACAAAGAGGTGCTGGATAAAGATACGATACACCAGTGGATCAGCATTGACGAGCAGAATGAAGCGGTTTTAAGCGAGGACGAGGTGGCTTCCTATGTAAAAAAACTGGCCGTCAATTACGATACCGTGGGTAAAAAACGGGAATTCAAGACCAGCGGGGGCTATGTCCAGGAGGTCAGCGGGGGCCCCTACGGCTGGAAGATCAATCGGGCGGAAGAAAGGGAAGCTCTCTATGAACTGATCCAAAAAGGAGCCCGTGAGACCAGAGAACCGATTTATTCCCAGACGGCGGCGTTAAGAGGCGCCAATGATATCGGGAATACGTATGTGGAAGTCAATCTGACCACGCAGCATATGTGGTTTTATAAAAACGGAACCCTGATAAAAGATACCGATATCGTCAGCGGAATGATGACCGAAAAACGGGCTACTCCGCCGTTGGTGGGCTTTATCCATTATAAGCAGCGCAATGCGGTGCTGCGGGGGGAAGACTATGAGACGCCGGTGAAGATGTGGATGCCTGTGGCCGGAGATATCGGGATTCATGACGCCAGCTGGAGAAAATCTTTCGGCGGGCAGATTTATGTGAAAAATGGTTCCCATGGCTGTATTAACACGCCGTATAGCGCGGTAAAAGTTATCTTTGAGAACATTGAGACGGGAACGCCCTGTGTCTTTTACTACGGACCTGAAAATGTCACCCCTCCGGAAGAAGCGCCGGTTCAGGAGACAGGGGAAGAACCAGAGAGCTGATAATAGTTCAGCCGTCCGGGAGCAGGTGAATCTGACTCCCCGGGCGGACATGCGGCGTCATCCGGTGGACAAAACGCCGCGTGAAAAGCCACAACTATTCAGATAAATGAAAATGCAAGGAGGAAATGAAAGTGAGCAGAGTGTATAATTTTTCAGCAGGGCCGGCGGTATTGCCGGAAGCGGTGCTGAAAGAAGCGGCAGAGGAGATGCTGGATTATAAGGGGACCGGCATGTCCGTGATGGAGATGAGCCATCGTTCCAAAGCTTACGAAGAGATCATCAATGAGGCGGAGGCGGACCTGCGGGATCTGATCGGGATTCCGGATCAGTACAAGGTGCTGTTTTTACAGGGAGGCGCATCGACCCAGTTCGCTATGATTCCCATGAACCTGATGAAAAATAAGGTGGCCGATTATATCATAACCGGACAGTGGGCAAAGAAAGCGTTCAAAGAGGCGCAGTTGTATGGAAAAGCCAATGCCATCGCATCTTCCGAGGACAAAGTGTTCTCCTATATTCCGGACTGTTCCGATCTGCCGGTCAGCGAAGACGCCGACTATGTGTACATATGTGAAAATAACACGATCTATGGCACCAAATTCAAAACCCTTCCCAATACCAAAGGAAAAACCCTGGTAGCGGATGTGTCCTCCTGTTTCCTTTCCGAACCGGTGGATATCACAAAATACGGGATTATGTACGGCGGCGTGCAGAAAAATATCGGACCGGCCGGCGTAGCCATCGCGATCGTGCGGGAAGACCTGATCACAGAAGATGTTCTCCCGGGAACACCCACCATGCTCAGATATAAGATTCATGCAGATAACAAATCCCTTTATAATACTCCTCCTTGTTACGGTATTTATATCTGCGGTAAAGTTTTCAAATGGATTAAGTCCATGGGCGGCCTGGAGGCCATGAAAGCCCACAATGAAAAGAAAGCCGCGATCCTGTACGATTTCCTGGACCAGAGCAAGCTGTTCCAGGGCACGGTGCGCAAAGAGGACCGTTCCCTGATGAATGTGCCCTTCATAACCGGAAAGGAAGAGCTGGACGCCAAGTTTGTGAAAGAAGCCAAAGCGGCCGGATTCGAGAACCTGAAAGGCCACAGAAGCGTTGGCGGTATGCGTGCCAGCATCTATAACGCCATGCCGATCGAGGGTGTGGAGAAGCTGGTTGCCTTCATGAAGGAATTTGAAGGAAAGAATCTGTAATCCGAATTTGTCGTTTTAATAGGACAGGTAATGTCCATAGATAAAAGACAGTTTGGATAAAAAACTGATTAGACAGGAGGAACAAAAAAATGTTCAAATATAAGTGTCTGAATCCCATCGCCAAGGTAGGATTGGATTTGTTCAGTGATGATTATGAGAGAGTAGAAGAATTCGCGGAAGCGGATGCCGTTCTCGTCAGAAGCGCAAGCGTACATGACCTGGAGCTTCCGGATACGCTGGAAGCGATCGCAAGAGCCGGAGCGGGTGTCAATAATATCCCGCTGGATAAATGCGCGGAAAAAGGGATCGTAGTCTTTAACACGCCCGGAGCGAATGCCAATGGTGTGAAGGAACTGGTGATCGCCAGTATGCTCCTGGCGGCCAGAGATGTCATCGGCGGCATCAACTGGGTGCAGAAAGAAAAAGAAAATCCGGATATCGCCAAAGCGACGGAAAAAGCGAAAAAAGCGTTTGCCGGAAAGGAAATCGAGGGAAAGACGCTGGGTATTATCGGCCTGGGCGCCATCGGTGTCAAAGTGGCCAATGCGGCGACTCATTTGGGAATGAACGTGTTGGGATATGATCCTTACATTTCCGTAGATGCTGCCTGGAATCTTTCCAGAAGTATCAAGCACATCAAAAAAGTGGAGGACATCTACAGCGAGTGCGACTATATCACGATCCATGTGCCTTTGACCGACGGAACGAGGCAGATGATCAACCAGGATGCCATCGATATGATGAAGGACGACGTTGTCATACTGAATTTTTCCAGGGATGTCCTTGTAGACGAGGACGCAATGCTGTCTGCGCTTGAAAACGGAAAGGTGAAAAAATATATCACCGATTTCCCGAATCCCAAGGTAGCCAACGCAAAGGGCGTGCTGGTCATTCCCCATCTGGGCGCTTCCACAGAGGAAGCCGAGGACAACTGCGCGGTTATGGCGGTCAAGGAACTGGTCGATTATATGGAGAACGGGAATATCAACAATTCCGTAAACTATCCGTCCTGTAACATGGGCGTATGCAACAGTGTGTCCCGTGTGGCGATCAATCACAGAAATGTAAAAAATATGCTGGGACAGTTTACCAACATGCTGGCTGAGGCTGATGTCAATATCACCAACATGGTAAATAAGAGCAAAGGCGACTACGCTTACACGCTTCTGGATCTGGAGACCGCAGTGAACAAAGAGGTCATCGAAAAATTAAGGGCGGTTGACGGCGTGTTAAAGGTCCGTGTAATCAAAAAATAGTGTGTTAATGAAAGATTCATAGTAACAAAGAAAAGACTCATAGTAACGCAAGGTGCATAGAGACGGAAGGGTATCTGCTTTCCGTCTCTTCCCATTCAGCAGGAAATCACGTTGAAAAAGAGCGTTCTATCATGAACAAGGGAGGAAATCGTATGGCAGCTGTGAAACCATTTTGCTGTATCCGCCCCAGATCTGATCTGGCGGACCGGATAGCGGCATTGCCCTATGACGTATATAACCGGGAAGAGGCTTTGGAAGAGGTAAAGCGGGAACCGATGTCCTTTTTAAAGATCGACCGGGCCGAAACTCAGTTCGGGCCGGAGGTGGACACCTATGATCCGAAAGTGTATCAAAAGGCGCGTACCACCCTGCAGAAAATGATCGAAGACGGATATTTTTTGAGAGACTGTGACGAGTGTTATTTTATATATGAACTGACCATGGACGGACGGTCCCAGACCGGAATCGCCGCCTGTTCCTCCATAGATGACTATTTAAGCGGTGTGATTAAGAAGCATGAGAATACAAGGGCGGATAAGGAAGAAGACCGAATCCGGCATGTGGACGCCTGCAGTGCCCAGACAGGTCCCATTTTCCTGGCCTATCGTTCAGATGACCGGATTAATATGATTGTCAAATGGAAAAAGAGGGAAGAACCGATTTATGACTTCGTTTCACCGGACGGGGTGGGACACCGTGTCTGGCGTATCTGTGAGCGGAAACTGGTAGAGGGCCTGCGGGAAGCGTTCGCGGATCAAGACCGGATCTACATCGCGGACGGGCACCATAGGGCGGCATCGGCGGTGAAAGTGGGTTTAATGCGCAGAGAAGCGCATCCGAATTACAATGGGACGGAAGAATTCAATTATTTTCTCTCCGTGTTATTTCCGGATGACCAGCTGATGATCCTGGACTATAACCGGGTGATCAAAGATCTGAATGGTCTGAGCGTGCCGGAATTCCTGCTGAAAGTAAAAGAGACGTTTGAGCTGGAAGAAGTGGGGGCAGAGCCTTATCGCCCAGCCTGCAAGGGCGAGATCGGAATGTATCTGGACAAGAGCTGGTATAAGCTGACCGTCAGGCAGGAGCTTCGTTCCAGGCATCCGGTAGACGGGCTGGATGTGTCTATCCTGCAGCGGGAGCTGCTGCATCCGGTTTTAAATATCCAGGACCCGAAAACTGATAAGAGGATCGACTTCGTCGGCGGTATCCGCGGGTTAAAAGAACTGGAACGGCGTGTAGCGGCCGACAGCCAGGTGGCTTTTGCCATGTATCCCACCTCTATTCAGGAGCTTTTCGCTGTGGCGGACGCAGATCTTTTGATGCCTCCGAAATCCACCTGGTTTGAGCCAAAGCTGCGCAGCGGTTTGTTTATTCATCAGATCTGACGCGTTAGGGAGGAGCCAGTCCCCTCTATACAGAACTTCCTGTCATATCAAAACCCCTTCCATCATATATTGTAACAGCACATATGGAAGGGGTTACTTTTATGGACAGCTTTAACGTATATAAAGACATCCAGGCCCGGACGAACGGAGAAATATATCTTGGGGTCGTAGGGCCGGTACGCACCGGAAAATCCACATTTATCAAACGTTTCATGGACCTGATGGTATTACCGAACATGGAAGATGAGCATGCCAAGAACCGCACACGGGATGAACTGCCGCAGTCCGCAGCAGGAAAGACCATCATGACAACGGAACCGAAATTTATCCCGAAAGAGGCGGCGCAGATCTCCCTGGGTGAAGATGTACAGGTGAAAGTGCGGCTGATCGACTGTGTCGGCTATATGGTCGATGGCGCCACCGGACACATCGAGGGGGACACGGAGCGAATGGTCAAAACCCCCTGGTTCGACTATGAAATCCCGTTTACACAGGCGGCGGAGCTCGGAACGAAGAAGGTCATCAACGATCATTCCACCATCGGTATCGTGATCACCTGTGACGGCTCCTTTGGTGATCTGAACCGGGAAAGCTATCTGGCCCCGGAAGAAAAGACGATCCTGGAGCTTAAGAAACTGGGCAAACCGTTCCTGGTGCTGGTGAATTCGGAGAAGCCCTACAGCGAGGATGCCCAGAGGGTTGCTTCGGAGATCGAAGGGAAATATGGCGTCATCGCCATGCCGGTAAACTGCGAGCAGCTTCGAAAAGACGACATACATAAAATCATGGAAAGCATCTTATATGAATTCCCGGTCGCCCAGATGGAATTTTTTATGCCCAAATGGGTGGAAATGCTGCCGCCTGACCACAAAGTAAAGGCAGACATGATCGCCAATGTCAGGGAGCTTCTGAAGAAAATAAACACGATCCGGGATGTGACCAATGAGAACATCCAGTTCACCGGAGACTTTGCGAAAAAAACAAAACTGGATAAGATCGATATGGCAACCGGCTGTATCCGGATCACCATCGATGTGGATGACAGCTTCTACTATGAGATATTAAGTGAACTGACCGGTACCCCGATCTCCGGGGAATACCAGCTGATCGCCACCATCAAAGAGCTGTCCGCCATGAAGAGGGAGTACGCCAAAGTGCTGGAAGCCGTATCCGATGTGCGCTACAAGGGTTACGGAGTCGTTACGCCGAATCTGGAAGAGATCGTGCTGGATGAACCGACCGTTATCAAGCAGGGGAACAAGTTCGGCGTGAAGATCAAATCCGAATCCCCGTCCATTCATATGATCAAAGCCAACATAGAGACCGAGATCGCGCCGATCGTCGGCAGTGAACAGCAGGCCCAGGATCTGATCACATACATTAAGGCCAACAGCGAGGGCGAGAATGGGATCTGGGATACGAATATATTCGGCAAATCCGTACAGCAGCTGGTGGAAGACGGAATCCGCACGAAGATTTCACAGATCAGCAATGAAAGCCAGGTGAAGCTACAGGAGACGATGCAGAAGATCGTGAACGATAGTAATGGCGGAATCGTCTGCATTATTATTTGAGGCGGAGGCGTTTCTGGGAACCGGGTTTGAGGGATTCCAGGGGTTTTTGCTTATGTGCCAGAAAGAAGTAAAAGAAGTATAAAAAAATTTGCCGTTCCTATCCGGCGTTCAGCTATTACGCCGGATAGTGCGGGCTATTTTTCCGGCAAATTTTTCTTTCTTATTTCTTCGGACTCATTATCTTCTTCATCAAGTTCTTGAACCACCTGTGCATCACCTGTTCCCGAAAGAGCTTCAAGCAGCTCGCGTATCTTATATTGGGCCAGGGAACCCGAACTCAAGGATAGACTCACCATTAGAATGAGAAATAATTTATAAATCTTTTCTTTCAATTATAGTCCTCCATTTCAATCTCTGATTAGCTTCACTCTCATAATAAGTGAGTGGCTGATATCCGCTGTCTGTTTGCATACAAAAAGGAAGCCATTGTTTGATTCGAAAAATGGCTTACAACCATCAGCACACTTGCAATGATTTGAAAAGGAGTTGATTCAATCGTCCAGACGTACCTTTTGATTAATTAATGTCCACTCATCAGGCAACAATATAAAGAAGGCCGAAAAGGAAAACAGAAAAACTATGATAAGAAAAAGAAGCAGGCTGAATCCATTGGGGATCGCTGCAATCATAGGTATGGGACATATATTCTTCGTTATAGTTTCAGTATGAGAATTATTTTTGCCCAAAAAGGAAGCCTTAAAATGGGGAGTATCGTCACCGCCTTCATTGGAAACAATACTTTCCGAATTTGCCCACGTCTCAATTACAGCTGTCTTATCTAATAATCCATAAAGATTATAATTACTGCATAAGAACACATTCATAGTTAAGCCCATAACAAAAAGAAGCATAATGAAAAAGAACAACATACGAGACAGATGATTTTTCTTATTATTTATTTTCATTACAATTCCCTTCTAAGCTACCGCTATGTTCCATGTGGTCCATTTAAGCTACATAGATTTAAATTCCATATATTGAGAAGCCGTAAAATTCCAATTAATAATATGATTTTAACGAAATAAGTGAGAATTCTCCCACCTCTGCAGGTGGCGAGATGAATCACCCAAAACAAGATTAACGGCAGTGGTGGGCGGAGAGAAATCGGTATCCCCCACTGACATGAGGTCAAGGCACGCAGCAATAAAAGTCGTATTCTGTGAAATTACCGAGCGTGGATTGAAACAATCTATTCTATTTTATCATATCAACATTAACTTTTCTATGAAATTTCCTTATATTATACGGAATAAAGGGATAAGACTGCCTGTAAAATAATAGTGTTACAATATAATACACGAGCATTAACCCATTTCCTGTCCGGCCATTTTTCGCAGGACACCACACACTGACCGTCAAGGCCCAGAGTGTCGTCCCGCAAAATAGCATCCCGCAAAAAAGGCCCGGGCGGTCATGAGTAAAATCCCCTGGAATCCATCACCCCAGCATTGGAACAGGCTTCGTAAAGTATGCTAGATTGTGGGTGATGTTAAATAAAATCATTCCACGAGTGTGTTTATAATGCTTTGATGGGGTGGCGGATTACAGTTTTCAAATTCTGAGGATTGCATCTGCGCACATCACTGAGATAGATCTCATGATGGAAACGTTCATCTGTGATATCGATCTGATAACCATTTTCCTGTGCGTATTCATCCATCAGACGTATGGTCTGTGGTTCATCGTCATATGGTCCGATGTGCATACATTGGACAGACAAGCCCTCCGTATAATTAAAAAATTCTACTTTAGAATAGTCTGCTTTTTTCTTTTGGGTAGCTTCCATTACCGCCCAGTCGAAATCTTTACGCTGTATAAAATCAGGGAGCCTGATAACGGATATCCACTGAAAATGTTCTTTCCGGCTATAATCGATTCCCTTCATTCCGTCCATCCACCAGAATCCCTCCAAGGGAGGAACTTTATAATCAAAATAACCGTCAATTTTATAATCCCCCTTTGGACTCATTTTCAGGGTAAAGGCGATGCCATAGAGGAGGCCGATGGATGCTTTATAATCCCCCTCCGGTTCATTCGGATCCCCCTGTCCCCTGACTGCGATAAAATTCATGGAAGGAATCTCTATGATTTCCGGTTTGTTTTTTGGCAGATAAAATTCTTTATATTCCTTTTTATAGTCAAATGCCATATACATTCCCCTTTCTGGTTTTGAAACATTATACCATTTAAAATATGACAACTATGCGTCAAGTTAAAAACATTTTTATCACCAAAGCAGGAGTGTGCAGGCGCGAAGGCGGGTTCCGGGAGGGGGTGCAAAGGTAACAGGAGCCGAATCGCTTGAGGCCGGGCCTTAGAACGGGTTACGCAGAAGAGGAAGAAACCTGGCAGGACCCGGGGCACTGTCTGAGCCGTATTATGGCGAGTTTGCCCCGGGTCCTGCGAATCAGGGGTTTCTTCCTCTTCGGAGTTACCCGTTCTTAGGCCCGGCCGATGCGATTCGGCTCCTGTTGCCTTTGCGCCCCCTCCCGGAACCCGCCTTCGCGCCTGCACACTCCGGCCCTCAGTAAATATATCCATCTACAAAGTCAGCTTCCGAAGATCAGAATAAAATTCCGGATAGGAGATCTTTACACAGTCACTGCCCAGGATCTGTGTGGTTCCGTCACTGGCCAGTCCTGCTATGGCAAAGGACATGGCGATCCGATGGTCCAGCCGGCTGTCGATGACCGCTCCATGAAGGGGAAATCCGCCCTCGATGATCATGCCGTCCTCCGTTCCGCGTATACGGGCGCCCATGGCGGTAAGGTTTTTTACCATCACGTCGATCCGGTTGGACTCTTTGACCTTCAGCTCCTGGGCATCGCGAATGACCGTTGTACCTTCGGCAAAGCAGGCTAGTACGGCCAAAATGGGCAGTTCATCGATCAGAGCGGGTATGATGGAACCGCCGATGACTGTCCCGTGCAGCCTGCTGTGGCGGACGATCAGATCAGCTGCAGGTTCTCCATCCGTGTCGATGACATTTTCCAGTGTTATATCAGCGCCCATATCCCGGCAGACTCTCAGCACTCCATCCCGGGTAGGATTGATACCCACATTTCTTATCCGGACTTCGGAACCCGGGACCAGGAGGGCAGCTGCGATAAAATAGGCGGCGGATGAGATATCACCGGGCACCTGGATCGGACGTCCGGCCAGTTCCGGTTCCGGCTGTATGGAAACGGTAGTACCCTGGGATGTGACTCGGGCGCCGAGCATCCGAAGCATCAGTTCCGAATGATTGCGGGAGAGCTGTGGTTCTGTTATGGCAGTAGGCCCGTTTGCGTAGAGACCCGCCAGCAGGACCGCGGACTTGACCTGTGCGGAAGCGACCTTTGAGTGATAATGAATGCCGGTAAGCCTGCCGCCGGTAATCTGAAGCGGAGCGCAGCCGTTGCCCGGGATACTGATGATTCCGGCCCCCATCTGGGAGAGGGGTTCGATGACCCGTCCCATCGGCCTTTGCTGTATCGAAGCATCCCCCGTGAGTACGGATTCGAATTCCTGTCCGGCCAGGATACCGGACAGCAGCCGCATGGTAGTCCCGCTGTTCCCGACATCCAGCGGCTGCTGCGCCCTGGTCAGGCCGTGCAGGCCTTTTCCGTGGATGCGCACTTCGTTTCCGTTATTTTCAATCGGAATTCCCATCTGCTGAAAGCAGGAGATGGTTGACAGGCAATCCGCGCCCTGCAGGAAATTCGTGACGGCAGTGGTGCCTTTCGCCAGTGCTCCGAACATGACGGCGCGGTGAGAGATTGATTTATCCCCCGGAACCTGAACCTGGCCCTTTATATGATGTACTTTATGAAAATTCATAGTTAAAACTCCAATCTGTCGATATAGAATACCCGTCTGGGTGTGAAAAAGAGTTTCGCTCCCATTTTATCGTTCATAAACCGTATAGTGGTACTTGCGCAGAAGCTCTGCCGCAAGGCGGGAGGCCTCTTCCTCATAGAATTCAATGCGCAGGACGCCTTCTTCAAATTCCCGGTTATGAATAATCCCTATGTTTTTGATACTGATATGATTACTGGCCAGAATCGTGGCGATGGTGGCGATGCCTCCTGCCTCATCGATAATATCGCAATAGACAGCATACGCTTTTTTGATCGGTCCCAGCGACGATTCCGGCATGGAATTGCGGTAATCCCTGGCGGTATCAAAAAGCTGATAAAGTGAATCCTCATCGGATCGGCTGATTTCCTCCCGGGCCGTCTCTAACGTACGGATATAATCATCCAGCGTTTTTAAAATATTTTCCCGGTTTTCCAGACAGATCTGCTGCCACATAACCGGAGACGAAGAAGCGATTCGGGTAATGTCCCGGAAGCCGCCGGCGGCGATGGCCTTCATAGTACCTTCCGCAGAGTCCGAATCCCTCACCAGATTCACCAGGCTGGACGCGATAATATGAGGAAGATGACTGATCACCGCGGTGATATAATCATGATCCTGATGATCAAGGATTAGGGGGATCGCCCCCAGGGATTGGACCAGCTCGCTGTAGGCCGCCACCTTTTCAGGGCTGACCGACGCGGTGGGAGTCAGTATATAATAGGCATTTTCAATCAGGTGATCATTCGAGTTCCCGTACCCGGATTTTTCAGAACCGGCCATGGGATGTCCGCCGATAAAATTCGCTTCCATACCGGCGGCAGCGATCTCCCGGTGAATCCCTGTTTTTACGCTTCCCACATCCGTCAATATCGTATCTTTCGAAAGATAAGGCTTAAGGGCCGATAAGCAGGAAGAATTACTGGCAACCGGCGCGCACAGGAAAATATAGCGGCAGCCGGCGAACTGACTGTCAATGCTGGTACAGGCCAGATCCATGGTGCCGTCCTTTAGAGCGGCGGACAAGGTGGTGCGGTTGGTATCATAAGCCAGCATCTCACTGTCCGGATAAAACTTCCGGACAGCCTTTGCGATAGAGCCTCCGATCAGACCCAGGCCAATAAAACCGATGCGCAGCTGTTCCATTACAGTGTCCTCCCGGAAAGCGCCGCATAAGCTTTCAGCTCACCGGCCAAAACCTCAAACTGTTCAAAGGTAAGGGACTGAGGGCCGTCGGAGAGCGCACATTCCGGATTATTATGTACCTCCATAATCAATCCGTCCGCACCCACCGCAACGGCCGCTTTCGCCAATGCCGGTACATAAGCCCGGACTCCGCAGGCATGGCTTGGATCTATAATAACCGGCAGCTGCGTTCTGGACTTCAGGGCCGGAACCGCGCTGATATCCAGCGTATTACGGGTAGCGGTTTCAAAGGTCCGGATACCGCGCTCGCACAGAATCACATTTTCATTGCCCATAGACATAATGTACTCGGCCGCATTCAGCCATTCCTCCAGCGTCGCAGACAACCCGCGTTTGAGTATCACCGGAAGCCCGCATTTCCCGGCCTCCTTCAGCAGATAGAAGTTCTGCATATTCCGGGCGCCGATCTGGATCAGGTCCACGTACTTAACCGCCGCATTGATCGCCTCCAGGCTGGTCACCTCGCACACGGTATAAAGCCCTGTGGCCCTGCCCGCCTCCTGCATATACTTAAGCCCTTCTTCTTCAAGCCCCTGAAATGCATAAGGAGAAGTCCTGGGTTTATAAGCGCCGCCTCTTAAAAAATTAGCGCCCGCTTTTTTCACAGCCTGAGCGATCAGCATAATCTGATCCTCGCTCTCAACCGCGCAGGGACCGGCCATGAGAGCCAGTGTATCCGGGCCGATCTCAGCCTTGCCCACCCTGATTCTGGACGGCTGCGCATGGAACTTACGGTTTGCCAGTTTATAGCTCTCCGTAACCGGAACGATCTTATCCACATAAGGCGCCAGTTCCAGATTCCGGTTATTCAATCTGGATTTATCGCCGATCACGCCAATAATCGTCAGCTGGCTTCCTTCCGACAGATGGGGCGTCAGTCCGTTATCTTCAATCGTTTTTACCACATTATTGACCGCTTCTTTCGGAGCGCCGGGTTTCATTACAATAATCATATCTACAATTCCTCCAACACCGTTTCGCTTTTACAACGGCAATTTTTTCTGTATCCATTGTACGTTTGCCGGTTTGGATTGTCAACACTTTTTCGCTTTAAAGTGAAGAAATTGATTGCTGGTATTAGGGGGGATTGCTATGGGCCGGGAAGAACCCTGGGAGACGCTTTTCCTGTTAGGGGCTGCGGGGGCGGGTATCGGTCCTTTGGCTGGCGACGGGCTGGATGCCGGCAGCAGCTAAGTGAATTCAGACGGCAGACTCAGGAACACTGTCCGAGCCGCCCGCTCCCCCGTCCTCCGCCGTTTCCCTCCCTTCCCGGACCCCCATATACCAGACCCACTCATTCAGATTACTTTGTATAATATGAATAAAACACTTGTAAATATAGTTGATTTTTAGTAGAATATACCCATGGACATTTCCAGCATGCAGCGGGGCGGTTTACCGCTGTAAATCTAACAGTATCGGAGGAATTCATATGAACGTTTATACCACGGACAAAATTCGAAATGTCGTTTTATTAGGCCACGGCGGTTCAGGAAAGACTACTTTGGCAGAGGCTATGTCATATTTAGCTGGTATTACAAGCCGGATGGGAAGAGTCGAGGACGGAAACACCATAAGTGATTATGACAAAGAAGAGATCAAGAGAAAGTTTTCAATTTCTACTTCCGTGATCCCTCTGGAATGGGAAGGCGTGAAGGTTAATATATTGGATTCTCCCGGATATTTTGATTTTGTGGGCGAAGTGGAAGAAGCGGTTGCGGCAGCTGACGCGGCGATTATCGTCGTTTCAGGCAAAGCAGGCGTGGAAGTCGGTACGGAAAAAGCCTGGGATCTCTGCGAAAAATACAATCTGCCCAGAATGTTTTACGTAAGCGACATGGACGTGGACAATGCCAGTTTCCGTGAAGTAGTGGAAACTTTAACCAATATGTATGGAAAGAAAATAGCACCTTTGTTCCAGCCGATCCGTGAAAATGAAAAGTTTGTCGGTTATGTCAATGTTGTTAAGATGGCGGGCCGCCGTTTTATAGACAAAGGAAAAAGGGAAGAGTGTGAGATCCCGGATTATTGTAAAGAGTACCTGGATATTTACCGTGAGGCATTGATGGATTCTGTAGCTGAGACCAGCGATGAATTCATGGAGCGGTATTTCTCAGGAGATGAATTCTCCGTGGATGAGATTCGCGCAGCCCTTCGGTTTAATATTGATGACTGCTCGATCGTACCGGTGGAGATGGGTTCCGCTGTGGAACTGAGGAACATCCATAATCTGCTGACCGATATCGTAAAATATTTCCCCAGCCCGGACAAACGCCAGTGCGTCGGCCTGAATAAGAAGACCAATGAGATATTTGAAGGAAATTATGATTTCCAGAAAGCAAAATCTGCTTATATCTTTAAGACAATCGTAGACCCGTTCATCGGTAAGTATTCGCTGATCAAAGTGGTTTCCGGTGTAATCAAGAATGACGATGTGCTGTACAATACAGATAAAGATACAGAAGAGAAACTGAACAAGCTCTATGTACTCCAGGGGAACAAACCCATCGAGGTAAAAGAGCTTCATGCCGGTGATATCGGTGCGATTGGCAAGCTCTCAGCCGCCAGAACCGGTGATACCCTGGCAACGAAAGCGATTCCGATCGCCTACGGCAAGACGGAGATGTCCGTACCTTATACATACAAGAGATACAAAGCCAAGAATAAGGGCGACGAGGATAAGATATCCCAGGCACTGAATAAGCTGATGATCGAAGATCTGACCATTAAGGCAGTCAATGACGGGGAAAACCGTCAGACCCTGTTATACGGAATGGGAGACCAGCATCTGGATATCATTACCAGCAAACTGCAGGATGAGTATAAAGTAGAAATTGAGCTGACCAAGCCGAAGATGGCATTCCGCGAGACGATCCGGAAGAAATCCGATGTGGAAGGAAAACATAAGAAGCAGTCCGGCGGCCATGGCCAGTATGGTCATGTGAAGATGACCTTTGAACCTTCCGGTGATCTGGAGAAATCTTTCATTTTTGAACAGATCGTTGTGGGCGGTGCCGTACCGAAGAACTATTTCCCGGCGGTGGAAAAAGGACTTGCGGACTCCATGCAGAAGGGCCCTCTCGCCGGTTATCCGGTAGTGGGCGTGAAAGCCACCTTATATGATGGTTCCTTCCATCCGGTGGATTCATCGGAAATGGCCTTCAAGATGGCGACGATTCTGGCCTTCAAGAAAGGCTTTATGGATGCTTCCCCCGTATTGTTAGAGCCGATCGCTTCCCTGAAGGTAACGGTTCCGGATAAATTTACCGGTGATGTAATGGGTGACCTGAACAAACGACGGGGCCGTGTGCTCGGTATGAATCCTACAGCCGGCGGTAAACAGGTGATCGAGGCAGATATCCCGATGATGGAATTATATGGATACTCCACCGACCTTCGTTCCATGACCGGAGGACGGGGTGATTACAGATACGAGTTCGCCCGTTATGAACAGGCGCCTTCCGATATCCAGGAAAAAGAAGTGGCGGCCAGAGCAGCGGCTGCGGAGAGTGGTTCTGAAGAGTCCTGATAATAAACATGAAAAAGAGTTTCGCTTGCGAAACTCTTTTTCATTTCATCGGAGCACTTTCCTATGAAATAAGAAAGAGCAGTCTTCCTGAAAATGGAGGCTGCTCTTTTTATAAACAAGAGACTGCATTTTATTTTATCCATGTAACCGGCTGAGTCAGCCCACCCCATATACTTAATCTTCCGAAAAAAATATCAGGTACAGGTCATCGACCAGTTTATCCAGATAGGATTCTTCCAGTTCCCCATATGACCGGATAATGACATCCTTAATATTTTCCAGCCGTTTAAAATAGCGTTCTTCCTCAGAAAAATCCGTATCAATCCCAGCTTCCAGTGCGTCAGCGGCGATCGTCTTTTGAAACCAGGTCAGGATTTCTTCTGTCTGCGCGTTTTCCACCGCCACCTGTTCCGATATCTTTTTCGCAGACTTCATGGAATACACCCCAAAAACCACACAGGCCACGAATAGAATCCCCATCACACTGAGCATCAGAGTATTGCTTTCCCTTCCAAAGGGGAGCGGCAGAATACCGGCGAAGCCCAGCAGATCCAGAATGAGTCCGATCCCCCCCACAATCAAAAATGTATACGCCGAAGAACGGGTCTCTTCGTATCGTTCCTCCGGTTTTTTATAAACACCCATAGCCAAACTCCTTTTTTCATGATAGACCCATTCTACCATAATCCCTCTTGAGCCGCAAATATTTTATGTACGGCAAGTCCCCTCCCAAATCGTTTATAAACATTGCAACCGGGCAAGTATTTGTGCTAGAATGGTACAAGATTGTAAGGAGCAGAGTATGAGGAAAAATGACTGGATGCTGCTGGCGGCAGTGATTGTGATAGCGGCCGGCCTTTATGTGGTAAATACCTGGATGATTCATAAGCCGGGGAAAGAAGTCGTGGTAACCGTGGAGGGAAAACTATATGGGACGTATCCCTTAAGCCAAGACACGGTCATCGATATTCAGGGGACGAACCGCCTGGAGATCCGGGACGGTAAAGCGGATATGGTCTGGGCGGACTGCCCGGATAAGCTCTGTGTGCATCAAAAGGCGATACAGCGCAACGGGGAAACCATCGTATGCCTGCCTAATCAGGTAGTGGCCGAGGTGAAAGGCGGCAAAAATCCGGATGGAGACGCGGCAGGGGTAGATGCAGTTGCGCATTAGGAGGGTGAAAGTTGAAGCATAAAATAGCGTTTCTGGGAATGTTTACCGCATTTGCCCTTATTGCCAGTTATATAGAGTCCCTGATTCCATTTTATTTTGGTATCCCGGGTGTGAAGCTGGGATTGACGAATGCTGTGATCGTACTGGTATTGTATCTGATGGGGACAAAGGAGGCACTGGCCGTATCTTTTGCCAGAATTCTGCTGGCTGGCTTTCTGTTTGGCAATCTATACAGTATTTTATACAGCCTGGCCGGAGGGATGCTGAGCTTTCTGGTCATGGTGCTGTTGAGAAGGTGGAACCGTTTCAGTGTGATTGGAGTGAGCATGGCAGGCGGAGTGTTCCACAATGTGGGCCAGATTCTGGTGGCCATGGCGGTTGTGGAGAACGTCAGCCTCGCGTATTATATGCCGCCGCTTCTGGTCTCCGGAGTGATTACCGGAATGCTGATCGGTGTAGCGGCCAGGGAGGTTTTGAAAAAACTGCCCGCCGGGAACAGGAGGATAAAATGATCGCTTATATAAAAGGAGAATTGGCCGAGGTGGAAGATAACGCCCTGATTATCGAAGCGGGGAATATCGGATACCGGGTTTTTATCAGTACACAGACATTATCGGAGCTTCCGGCTGTGGGGGCACAGATAAAGCTGCACACCTATTTTAATGTCAGGGAGGATGCCATGCAGCTCTATGGTTTTCTGACCAGGGATGATCTGGAAATATTCCAGCTGCTGCTAAATGTAAATGGGATAGGCCCCAAAGCGGCTCTGGGGGTTCTATCCGGATTGTCGGCAGACGATCTTCGTTTCGCGGTCCTGTCAGACGACGCGAAGACCATCTCCAAAGCTCCCGGGATCGGCGGAAAAACCGCCCAGAAGATTATTTTGGAATTAAAGGATAAATTAAAACTGGAGGATGCCTTTGAACGGAAACGGGAGCATAACCTGACCGGACAGCAAAAGGCTGCTTCAGATGCCAGGGACGAAGCGGTGCAGGCGCTTGTGGCACTTGGGTATTCCAGCACCGACGCGCTGCATGCGGTGAAAGCGGTTGATATCACGGACGATATGGATGTAGAGGCGATATTAAAAGGCGCGCTGAAAAAAATGTCCTTTTTATAAAGAATAGCGGGAGATTAGTATGGAGAAACGGATCATAACCACACAGACCCTGGAAGAGGATCTGAAAATCGAGCATAGTCTGCGGCCGCAGACCCTGGATGAATACATCGGCCAGGAAAAAGCCAAAAAGAATCTGAAAGTGTTTATACAGGCGGCAAAACAGCGGGGGGAAGCTTTGGACCATGTGCTGTTCTACGGCCCTCCCGGTCTGGGTAAAACCACACTGGCCGGTATTATCGCGCATGAGATGGAAGTGAATATAAAAGTCACCTCCGGGCCGGCCATCGAGAAACCGGGCGAGATGGCGGCGATCCTGAATAATCTGCAGGAAGGGGATCTGCTGTTTGTAGATGAGATTCACCGGCTGAACCGGCAGGTGGAGGAGGTGCTCTATCCGGCGATGGAGGATTACGCGATTGACATCCTGATCGGAAAAGGGGCTACCGCCCGTTCGATCCGTCTGGATCTGCCGAAATTCACGCTGGTGGGGGCGACGACCAGGGCTGGGCTTTTGACCGCTCCGCTGCGGGACCGGTTCGGGGTAGTTCATCATCTGGAATTCTACACGGTGGAGGAACTGCAGACCATCGTCATCCGTTCGGCGAAAGTGCTGAAGGTACGGATCGATGCCAAGGGAGCGGAGGAGATCGCGAGACGCTCCAGAGGCACGCCGAGACTTGCAAACCGGCTTTTGAAGAGAACCAGGGATTTCGCCCAGGTAAAATACGACGGAAATATCACAGAGGATGTGGCCAGATTCGCACTGGATCTGCTGGATGTGGACCGGATGGGGCTGGATCAGATCGACAGGACGATCTTACGCACACTGATCGAGAAGTTCAGCGGCGGTCCTGTGGGACTGGATACCCTGGCGGCGGCCATCGGCGAGGATGCCGGTACCATAGAGGATGTCTATGAGCCCTATCTGGTGCAGAACGGCTTTCTGCTCCGCACGCCCCGCGGACGGATGGCGTCCGATCTGGCTTACCGGCATCTGGGTTTGGGAAATGAGACCTTATAAAAAGGTTGTTTTTTAGACAAATTTGTTTATAATAGAAATAGGATGCTTAGGACAGAAGGGGTGGGAATGATGGCAGAGAAGAATCATACGGAAGTGCTGATCGACGGTAAGGTTTACCATCTGGCAGGGGTAGAAGGCGAAGAATACCTGCATAAGGTTGCCACTTATATCAATAACAGGCTGGAAGAATTCAACCAGGTAGAAAATTTTCGCAAGCAGTCCGGCGAGAACCGGAATCTGATGGTTCTGCTGAACATTGCCGATGATTATTTTAAAGCCAAAAAGCAGTCGGATCTCCTGTCCGAAGAGATGGAAGCAAAAGACAAAGAGATGTATGATCTGAAGCATGAAATGATCGCCGCGCAGGTACAGCTGGAGAATATGGAAAAGGCCATGAAGGAAATGCAGACTAAGACCTACGATCTCCAAAAACAGATCGTGAAGCTGGAAACCGAACTGGACGGGCGTAAAAGATGACGGATACTCAGGATAAATGGATAAGGCGGGGGCGTGAGATTGTCGAAATCCCACGTCCTTTTTCATTCAGATAGAAGAAGTCGGAAAAAAAGATGATTCCCTGTATGATAAAGATCGAAATGAATGGGAGTAGAAGATATGATAGACAGAAAAAAAATCGAACTGCTGGCTCCGGCCGGTTCTTATGACAGCTTCCGGGCGGCGGTGCAGGCGGGCGCGGATGCGGTCTATATGGGCGGAAGCAGATTCGGGGCCAGAGCCTACGCGGATAATCCACAGGAGGATTCTCTGCTGCAGGCACTTCGGGAAGCCCATTTGCGCGGAAAGAAGATCTATTTGACGGTGAATACCTTATTGAAGGAACGGGAACTGGAGACGGAACTGTACGAGTACCTGCTGCCTTATTATGAGGAAGGACTGGACGCGGTGATCGTACAGGATGTGGGGGTTTTATCCTTTGTCCGGAAGTATTTTCCGGATCTGCCTGTACATGCCAGCACCCAGATGACCATCACCGGCCCGCTGGGAGCGGGATTCCTGGAAAAAGAAGGGGTATCCCGTGTGGTTCCTGCCAGAGAACTAACGCTTGTGGAGATCCGCAGGATCCGGGAACAGACCGGCCTGGAGATCGAGACGTTTATCCATGGGGCGCTGTGCTACTGCTATTCCGGCCAGTGCCTGTTAAGCAGTATATTGGGAGGCAGAAGCGGTAACCGGGGCAGATGTGCCCAGCCCTGCCGGCTGCCTTATGAATGGAAAGGCCGGGGAAAACAAGCGGTACCGGCCTCTGCTTCACATTTGTTAAGTATGAAGGATCTGTGCACCATTGATCTCCTTCCAGACATTCTGGAAGCCGGAGTGACCTCCTTGAAGATCGAGGGAAGAATGAAGCAGCCGGAATACGTGGCGGGTGTGGTCCGGATTTACCGGAAATATCTGGATCTTTATCTGGAACAGGGGAGGAGAAACTATCGGGTTTCGGAGAAAGACCGCAGAGAACTGGAATGTCTGTTCAGCCGGGAAGGATTCACAAAAGGCTATTATCTCCAGCACAACGGCCGGAAGATGTTAAGCTTAAACAATGGGGGCGGAGAGATCCGTATGGGAGACCTCATGGAGACGCTGCGCAGAGACTATGTCGGGAACCAATCCAAAGAAAAAATTAATGGTATGTTAATACTTTCTAAAGATAATCATGCTAAACTCTGTGTAAGTACCCGGAATGCATCCGTCACTGTGACGGGGGCCCGTGCGGAGCAGGCAAAACAACGGCCTGTTCAAAAGGAACAGGTGGAAAAGCAGCTCCGGAAAACAGGAAATACCCCCTTTGTGTTCGGACAGCTCCAGATCGAAATGGAAGAGGGTCTCTTTTTCCCGTTACAGGCGGTCAATGAAATTCGAAGGAATGCCCTGGAGGCCCTGGAGCGGGAACTGTTAGCTCCTTTTAGGCGGACCGCTCCTGGTATCTGGGAGGGGGAGAACGATAAGAGAGCTGCGGATGCGGGTACCCGCGAAGAGCAGGAAGCTATTTTGCGTATCCGGGCTTATGTGGAAGAAGCAGAACAGCTGGAGGTTCTTGTTACACTGGAAGAGATATCGGATCTGTATGTGAACTACTCTCTATTTCCCTCTGTATTGGAGGAAAAAGCAGAACCGGCTGATCTGAAGCGATGGACGGAAGAGATTCACCGGCATAAGAAACAATGTTATCTGGTTCTTCCGGTCATTTTCAGGGAAAGCTTAAGACATGCATTTGATGCGAACTGGGACAGGCTGATGGAAGCCGGTCTTGACGGCATCGTCATACGAAATTACGAGGAATACGAATTCCTGGAGCGTCATTCCTTTGCAAAACCCGTGGTCGTGGATGCCAACGTATATACTTTTAACAAAAGAAGCCGCGGATTCTGGGCGGCAAAGGGCTGCGGCCGGGATACCGCGCCTGTGGAGCTGAACTTAAAAGAGTTAAGGGCAAGAGGCTGCGAAGGCAGTGAAATCATTGCCTATGGGCATCTGCCCATGATGGTATCGGCACAGTGCCTGTTAAAGACAGCGGATGCCTGTACCCATGTTCCGCAGACAAGACGGCTGAAGGACAGGTATCAGAAGTATTTTTATGTCAAGAATTTTTGTATGCCGGAAAGCTGCTATAATGTGATTTACAATTCCGTTCCTCTGGTATTGCTGGATCAGGACACGGACATCAAGTCCCTGAGGCCTGCGGCCATCCGGCTGGATTTTACCATCGAGACCGGGGCGGAGGCGTTGAAAGCGGCACGGCTTTATATAGACCGCTATATTCATGGCATTCAGACAGACATGCCCTGGAAGGAATTTACAAGAGGACATTTCAAGAGAGGCGTTGAATAATGGTTCATGTCATCGTTGAGTTATCCAAATATCTGATGATCATATTGATTGCCATGTATACGTTCCAGAGCTATACGGTATTCACGCATGGCGACCCGGTCCGGCAGAGGAATATTTTCCGGAAACAGAATACGCTGATGTTTCTCATTCATCTGACTGCTTATCTGGTGATGTATTTGCAAACAAATAATCTTCAGATCCTGTTTTTCTATGCGGAGCAGGTGATTTTGCTGGCGGCGATCCTGGCTTTTTATCATGTGGCTTACCCAAAGGCTTCGCGTCTGGTGGTCAATAATATGTGTATGCTGCTTTCCATCGGTTTTATTATTCTCACCAGGCTTTCTTTTGACAAATCCAAGCGGCAGTTTGTGATCGTGGCTGTCTCAGCCGCCGTGTCGCTTCTCGTGCCCTTCCTGGTGCGGAAGATGAAGTTCCTGCGGAATCTTACATGGCTGTATGCGGCTGCGGGGATCGGGCTGCTGGGAGTCGTGGCCGTCGCCGGCAGCAGGGTATACGGGGCAAAACTGAATATATCCTTCGGGCAGCTTTCGGTACAGCCGTCCGAGTTTGTTAAGATCAGTTTTGTGTTTTTCGTGGCGGCGCTGCTTAGCAGGTCTACGGAATTTAAGGATATTGTAAAGGCAACCGCAGTGGCGGTGGCTCATGTACTGATCCTGGTGCTTTCCAAAGATCTGGGCGGGGCGCTGATCTATTTCGTTGTCTATCTGATCATGCTTTATGTGGCATCGAGAAAACCCTTGTACCTGATGGGCGGGCTGGCCGGAGGCTGTGTCGCCGCTGTGGCCGGCTATTTCCTGTTCGGCCATGTGCGCACCAGGGTACTGGCCTGGAGTAATCCGTGGGACGTGATTGAAAAAGAGGGATATCAGATCACGCAGTCCCTGTTCGCCATAGGGACCGGAGGCTGGTTCGGCATGGGGTTATTCCAGGGATCGCCGGATAAGATTCCCGTGGTGGATCAGGATTTTATCTTTTCTGCCATTTCCGAGGAACTGGGCGGGATCTTTGCACTGTGTCTGATCCTGATCTGTGTCAGCTGTTTTTTGATGTTTATCAATATCGCGATGCAGATCAAGGATGATTTTTATAAACTGGTGGCGTTGGGTCTGGGAACCGTCTATGGTTTTCAGGTGTTTCTGACCATCGGGGGTGTCACAAAGTTCATCCCCTCCACCGGGGTTACGCTGCCGCTTGTCAGCTACGGCGGAAGCTCAATGCTCAGCACGCTGATTCTGTTTGCCATCATCCAGGGCATGTATTTATTAAGAGAAGATGAGGATGGTAAGGCCAATGTTCAAGTTCAAAAACAAAAAATCCGAAAAGGAACAGGAAATTCTGAACCTGGATCTTCAGGACGGAGAAAACGGGACGATAAGCCCGAAAAAGCGAGACGGAAAAAAGAAAAATAGAGAGCTTTTACTGGTTGCCTATCTGTTTGTAGGGATGTTTACCCTGCTGATGGCCTATTTCGTATATTTTAATACGACCCAGGCGGATGATGTGATCAACAATCCCTATAATTCGCGGCAGGATACTTTTGCGGACCGTTACATCCGGGGGAAAATCCTGGCAAATGACGGGGAAGTCCTGGCGGAAACCGCATTGTCCGGGGACGGTACGGAGACCAGGCGCTATCCCTACAAAGACCTGTTTGCCCATGTGGTGGGGTATTCCACGGTGGGAAAAACCGGAATCGAATCCCTGGGAAATTTCAGCCTTCTGTCCTCCCACGCCTTTTTCCTGGAACAGCTGGAAAATGAGTTCAAAGGGGAGAAAAACATCGGTGATAATGTGGTAACCACTCTGGATGTGGAGCTTCAAAAGACCGCTTATGACGCTATGGGCAAATATGACGGCGCCGTGGTGGCACTGGAACCGTCCACCGGAAAAGTGCTGGCCATGGTCTCCAAACCTACGTATGATCCGAATAAGATACAGGAGCAGTGGGATACGCTGACCGCAGAGGATAATGAAAGTACCGCGTTACTGAACCGGGCGACCCAGGGGCTGTATCCTCCCGGTTCCACCTTTAAAATAATCACTACGCTGGAATATGTACGGGAGAACGGGAATTACGAGCAATACAGCTATGACTGCCATGGAGAATTTACGGCTGATGACGTGACGATCAACTGCTATAAGCACAAATCCCACGGCGTTCAGAATCTGATGGAGTCCTTTGCCCACTCCTGTAATTCCTCCTATGCCAATATCGGGATGGACCTGAATATGAGGTCCTTTAACAGCCTGTGTGACAGTCTTTTGTTTAACAAGGAACTTCCGGTCTCCCTCCCTTACAGCAAGAGTAAATTCATAGCGCCTGCCCAGGATGATACGGCGCAGAAGCTGATGACGGCCATCGGCCAGGGAGAGGGCACACTGGTGTCTCCCATGCATATGGCGCTGATCACCTCAGCCATCGCCAACAACGGCGTGCTGATGAAGCCTTATTTCATCGACCGGATCGAAAATTATACCGGGGATAAGGTTAAACAGTACAAGCCGGCCGAATATGGCGCCCTGCTCTCAGAAGGGGAAGCGGCGCTTCTGAAATCTTACATGATCGATGTGGTGGAAGAGGGGACGGCCACCAAGCTTTCCGGCCAGAATTACACGGCGGCCGGGAAAACAGGCAGCGCTGAGTACAGCAGCAACAAAGCGAAAAGCCATGCCTGGTTCGTCGGCTTTTCCAATGTGGAATCTCCGGATCTGGTGGTGGCCGTTATCCTGGAGGGCGCCGGAGCAGGAAGTGATTACGCGGTACCTGTGGCGAAGAAGCTGTTTGCCGCTTATGCCGGCCGATAAGCGGCTAAAAGGCAAACCGCAGCGCCCGGAATGGGAATGGAGGGATGAATTGAGATCAATTCTATATTATCCAAATATTAACATTAAGGACCAGAACTGGCTTCGGAATGCAATCTTATATTGGGACGAAGTAAGCTCCATCGTTCCGGAAGGGGATAAGACGATTTCCCTTTCTCCTGAAATATGTGAACTCATGGAACAGGAATGCTATCGTCCCATGTATCCGTCCAGTCTGTTTCAATCAGAATTCCTGCCGGATTTTGAAAATGAAGTCATAGACCGGTTATCCGATCCTCTGAGCTTGCCGGATCAGCGGTTACATAAGTCAAGCTTCTCCAGGGGAGCGGCTGCCCGCGTCCAGGCTCAGCGGTTCCCCGACACGGACTACAGCCGCTATTACCTGCACGAGGACAATCTGCCTTGCTATGAATTACCCGTTATGCTTCATCAGGAAAAAACCACCGGGAAACTATATGATTTTATGCGCGGGCATAATCTTCTGCACTGGGACGGCATCGGCAACTGGTATGTGCTGGATGAAGAAATCGCCAGGCTCTATATGTCCCTACTTGCAAAATATCTTGCGAAGGCCGAAGGCGTACGAACCGGCCAATTTGTCGCTGTAGGTACGGATCGGCCGGTTAATCTGTCCTATGCCTATGGGAATACGCACTCTTCTTTGAAAAATGGCAGTTGGTGCCTTGACTGTGTAATGCAGAATATACTTCCGACCCCCCATAAATCTGTGCCTCTTAAAAAAATCCTTGCCTTCCGGCAGAAATACCGGGATGAGCTGCTCCAATTCCGGCATGAATTAGATTCCTATGAAAATAGTTTAAAATCATGCAAAGACGTGCAGGAAATACAAAAATCCAGTGAAAGCTTCCGGGAAAAAATAGAGCTGGAAACAGGGAAACTTACCAGAATCATGCATCAGTCCGGTATCGAGGCCGCCCTGACCACCGTCAAATCCCTGATCGAACTGGACAGTTCTTCGGTTCCGGCCCTTCTGTCCGCTTTCGCTGTAGGATCTCACTCCCGTGTCCTCAGCGCCGTAAGCTACGGTATGATAAAAGTTACCGCCAGCCGCCTGAATCTTCGGAAACAGCGAAAAGAAATCCTGTCCGATTCCGGCTTCGCTTACCTGTATCACGCGAACACGAAAAAAATCGTTTCTGTTAGAGGGTAACATAACGGGCATTTAACTTTATTGACATCCCCCTGGAAAAATCGTAAGATAAACGAAGAGAAAAATTAGTCGTATTTTGTAGAGAAGAGCGAAATGCGTCACTGGAGGAAAACATGAGGCTTTATGATGGAGCAATCGGTCAATCTTATCAGGTGGTTGATTTGGGGTTGGAGGAAAATATTACCCGCAGATTAGAAGCCCTGGGGATCAATGAAGGGACCCGGGTCGGGATTTTCAACAAAAAACGGCACGGGGCTGTGATCATCAAGGTGCGGGGGACCCGCTGGGCAATCGGAAAACAGGTGGCCAAAGGAATCGAAGTAAAGGAGATCGCGCAATGAAAGATAAGATATCCGTCGCATTTGTGGGAAATCCCAACTGTGGTAAGACGACTTTATTTAATGCCTATACCGGAGCTAATCTGAAGGTGGCCAACTGGCCGGGAGTTACGGTTGAGAAAAAGGAGGGTTCCACCACTTATAAAGGAAGCAAATTAAAGCTGATCGACCTTCCGGGCATCTACAGCCTGACTTCCTATTCGATCGAGGAAAAGGTCAGCCGCCAGTGTATTATGAGTGATGACGTGGATGTGATTATCAATATTGTGGATGCGTCCTCCCTGGAGAGAAATCTTTATCTGACCATGCAGCTGCTTGAGCTTCGCAAGCCGGTCATATTGGCCCTAAATATGATGGACATTGTGGAGGAGCGGGGGATGGAGCTGGATCTGCACCGCCTTCCGGAAATGTTAGGCGGGATTCCGGTCGTCCCGGTATCCGCCAGGAAGAGGACGGGCCTGGACGTGCTGCTGCATGCAGTAATTCATCATTATCAGGAGGGACCTGCGGAACATGTCGTAACCTATGACGACACCATTGAGGAAAAGATTGCGAAGCTGGAAGTGGTGATCAAGGCACGCTATCCGGATGCGGCAAATCTCAGGTGGCATGCGATTAAGCTTCTGGAATACGATGAGGAAGTGATGAATCATCATCCGGTGGATGTGACCGCGATCATCGACCGCAACTATGAAAAAGATATTATTAATCAGAAGTATGATTATATTGAGGAAGTAATCGAGGACTGCCTATTTTATAAGAAAGAGAAACTGGCCAGCACGGACCGGATTGATGAGGTTTTGACCCATCGGATCTGGGGGATCCCTATTTTTCTGGGAATTATGGCACTGGTCTTTTTTCTGACGTTTACGGTGGGCGATTTTCTGAAAGGCGGATTTGAAGTGGCGCTGGGCTGGTTTTCGGTTACGGTGTCGAATCTGCTCACCAGCCTGCACGCGGCCGGCTGGCTGAATTCACTGATCGTGGATGGAATCATCGCGGGAGTGGGAGGAATACTGACCTTCCTGCCGAACATCTTTATTTTGTTCCTGGCACTGGCCATATTGGAAGATAGTGGTTATATGGCCCGGGTGGCTTATGTCATGGACGGTATCATGGGAAAAGCCGGATTGTCCGGAAAAGCATTTCTGCCTATGATCCTCGGCTTTGGCTGTACGGTTCCGGCTGTCATGGCTACCAGGGCGCTGGAGCACGAGAGCGACCGGAAAAAGACGATATTGGTTACCCCTTTTATGTCATGTTCGGCAAGACTGCCGATCTATGTACTGTTCGCGGATATTTTCTTCGAGGATTATGCGATGGTGGCCGCGTTTTCCCTGTATGTGATTGGGGTTGTGCTCGCCATTTTGATCGCCCTCCTATCCAATCGGGTATTCAAAGGGAAAAGCAGCAACAGCCTGTTGATCGAACTGCCTGAATACAAATCGCCAAATGCACGTACCATTGTCATATATGTGTGGGAAAAGGTGAAAGATTACTTGAGCAAAGCGGGGACGACCATTTTCATCGCTTCCATAGTGATCTGGTTTGTTCTGAACTTCGGGCCCTCCGGGATGGTGTCGGATATCTCGATGAGCTTCGGCGCTTCGATCGGACGGTTCCTGGTGCCGGTCCTGGCTCCGGCTGGTTTGGGTCTGTGGCAGATCGCCGTAGCTCTAATTTCAGGCTTATCAGCGAAAGAAGTAGTGGTATCCAGCTTTGCCGTGCTTTTTGGAATCTCCAATGTGAATTCAGCAGCCGGTATGATGCAGATGTCTGAGGCTTTGGGCGCTTACGGATTTGGATCATTGAATGCTTACGCGCTTATGATTTTCTGCCTTTTATATACCCCTTGTATGGCTACGATCGCTACGATTCGCAAAGAAACTAATTCTACCCGGTGGACGCTGGGAATGGTAGTGTTTCAGTTAGTGGTCGCATGGCTTGGGGCGGTACTGGTTTACCAGATAGGCAGCTTGTTTTTGTAAATCAGTCACGTTGTAAACTTTGACGGGTTAAACTGGATTGGGCAAGATCCAGACTGAAACGGACATGTCCCAGACTGAAATGGACATGTCCCAGACTAAAATGGACATGTCCCAGACTGGATTGGACATGTCCCAAATTGAAATGGACATGTCCCAAATGGACTAATAGGATGAATAGGGAGAGGAAGCGGATGAAAATGAAGAAGATTAACTGGGGAATTATGGGAGCGGGCAGGATTGCGGGGGTTTTTTCTGCGGCGCTGCGTGCATGCCAGGAGGCGAACCTGTATGCGGTCGGTTCCAGGTCTTTGGAGAAAGCCGATGGGTTTGCCAGGCAGAATCAGATTCAGAAGGCGTACGGTTCCTATGAGGAATTGCTGGCGGATCGCCAGGTGGATATCGTTTATGTGGCGACTCCGGCCAGATATCATTATGAGGGAATCAAAAGCTGCCTGCTGGCCGGAAAGAATGTGCTGGCGGAAAAGCCTCTGACGATCAATGCAGTTCAGGCGGAGGAACTGATTCTTCTGGCCAGAGAAAAGAAACTGTTTTTTATGGAAGCGGTCTGGACAAAATGTCATCCCGCCTTTTTGAAACTGCAGGAGTGGATCAAGGAAGGGGTCTTAGGAGAAATCCGGATGGCGGAGGGCCGTTTTTTTACCGCGGCGCCTTCGACACACAGGCTCTATTCTTATGAGAACGGGGGAGGGGCCTTACTGGATCTGGGTATGTACCCGATCATGTATGCCCAGTCCGTTTTTCAGCAGACACCGGTAAAAGTGATCAGCCATGCATTTATGGGTGAAAGAAAGGTAGACTATACCAACAGTGTCGTGTTAGAGTATGAAAACGGCGCTTATGCACAACTGTCCAGCGGTCTGGGGCCAGAGAAATTGGTATTCTTCTATATCCAGGGTACTAAAGGGAAGGTACTGCTGAACCGGGAATTCTTTTTCCAGGCGACAAAGATTTCAGTGCTGGATTATGATAATCAGGTGATCCGTCATTTTGAAGAGCCGTTTATCTGCAATGGCTATGAATATGAGGCGATGGAGGCCATGCGCTGCCTGCGGGAGGGAAAGACCGAAAGCAGCAGGGTGCCGCTTGATGATACTCTGACCGTGATGAAAATTATGGATACCTGCCGAAAACAGTGGGATTTCCGGTTTGATTTCGAAGATTAACGGTTGGACAAAGAGCTGTATATGCAGAAAACCGCAGGCATGGAGGAAGACATGAAGGATTGGATAAAAGGACTGAAAGAGCACAGACTCTTAGGGGATGGGGCCTTCGGCACCTATTACAGCGGGCTGCAGGGCGGAACCGCGAAAATCCCCGAATGGGATAACCTGCGCCGGCCGGATCTGGTAGGGCAGGTGCACCGGGCATATATGGAAGCCGGTGCACGATTTTTGCGCTCCAATACCTTTGCGGCCAACACCAGGCGGCTGGAATGCGGCCGCAGGGAAGCGGGACAGGTCGCGGCGGCGGGATACCGGATTGCCCGGTCTGCGGCTGAGGCTTATAGCCGAGAACACGCGGATGAGCCGGCTGATACGAGTACGGTCCTGACAGCGGCGGATATCGGTCCGATTCCAATGGATATCCACCAGACGGCTGAGCATGTGATAGAAGAGTACCGCTATATCTGCGACTCTTTTTTGAGTGAGGGGGCCGATCTGTTTTTATTTGAAACCTTTGCTGATTTGAAATATATAAAGCCCGTGATCCATTGGTTAAAAGAGAAGTCCGATGCGGCCGTCTTCGTATCCTTCTGCGTCAACGGCTACGGTTATTCCAAATATGGTATCCCCGCGTCCAGACTGCTGGAAGAGGCGGCCCAGATGGAGGAGATTGACGGAATCGGCTTTAACTGCGGGATAGGTCCGGGACATCTGTGGCAGGTGATGAGAAAACTGCGGCTGCCGGAAGATAAGATTATCACCGCATTTCCGAATTCCGGTTATCCGGCCTTAAGTTCCGGACGGACTGATTTCAAAGATACAAGACAGTATTTTGGACAGAGGATGAACGATATCGCAGAGCTGGGAGTGAACCTGCTGGGAGGCTGCTGCGGTACGAATCCGTCTTATATAGAAGCGGTGGGGAAAACGGTGGATTTCCAGCATGCAGCTGTGCGGCAGATACCTGAAGATCCTCCGGTGATCCTTAAAAAAGCAGCGGCTGCCAATCCGCTTCTTCAAAAAATGCAGAGGGGGGAAAAAGTGACCGCTGTGGAGTTAGACCCTCCCTACGACGCCAATACGGACCGGATTATGGAGTATGCTAATTCCTTAAAGACCGCCCCGATTGACATAATTACATTCGCAGATTCGCCCATGGGGCGGGGACGGGTGGATTCCCTATTGATGGGAACCAAGGTACTTCATGAGACCGGCCTGCCGGTTATGCCCCACATCGCCTGCCGGGATAAGAATGCCATTGCTCTGCGGGCCGGGCTTCTGGGCGCATACGTCAATGGTATCCGTAATTTTCTCGTGGTAACCGGCGATCCGGTAGCCGGAGGGGACAGAGGGGATATCACAGGGGTCTTCGATTTTAACTCCATCACTCTGATGCAGTTTTTAAAAGAGATGAACCAGGAGCATTTCCGGGAAGAACCGATCTGCTACGGAGGTGCCCTCAATCAGGGACGTAAAAATCTGGATGCCGAGATCCGGCGTATGGAGAAAAAGATAGAGGCAGGTGCCTCCTATTTTTTGACACAGCCCATATTTTCTATAGAAGAAACGGAGCGGATCCGTAAAATTAAAAAAGAAGTGGATACCAGAATACTCTGTGGTATCATGCCGCTGGTCAGCTATCGGAACGCATGCTTTATCCGCAACGAAGTGACCGGGATACAGGTACCGGAGCAGGTGATTCAGGCGTTTGATCCCGGGATGTCGAAGGAGCAGGGAGAAGAGGCCGGAGTCAGAATTGCCCGGCAGATGATGGAAGAACTTAAGGATGCAGCGGATGGATATTACTTTATGCTGCCGTTTAACAGAGCGTATCTGGCGGCGCGCTGCTTACACGGGAGGGAAAAATGACAAGACAGGAATTCAGAGACTGGACAACAAAGAATCTGGTGCTATTGGATGGCGCCACAGGATCTAATCTCCAGAAGCGGGGGATGCCGTCCGGCGTTTGCCCGGAGGCCTGGATCGCCGGGCACAGGGACGTGATGCTTAAGCTTCAGCAGGAATATGTGGCAGCGGGCACCAATATTCTCTACGCCCCGACATTTACAGCGAATCGGGTGAAACTTAAGGAATACGGTCTGGATGACCGGATGGAGGAATTGATTCATTCCCTGGTATCCATTTCAAAGGAGGCTTCCGCCGGGCAGGCTCTGATCGCCGGTGACCTTACCATGACCGGTGAACAGCTATCACCCGTTGGGACCCTTGCGTTTGAAGAGCTGGTGGATGTGTACAAAGAACAGATCATCCTCCTTGACCAGGCAGGTGTCGATCTGCTGGTGGTCGAGACAATGATGAGCCTTCAGGAGACCAGAGCCGCCTTGTTAGCTGCCAGAGAGGTCTGCAGTCTGCCGGTCATGGCTACCATGACCTTTCATACCGACGGCAGGACTTTCTATGGGACAGATCCGGCCACTTCAGTAGTGGTGCTTCAGAGCCTGGGGGCGGACGCGGTAGGCGTAAACTGTTCCTCCGGCCCGGACACCATGCTAAACTTCGTGCGGGAGATGAAGAAATACGCCAAGGTGCCGTTGATTGCGAAGCCGAACGCGGGTCTTCCCGGTATCGATGAAGCCGGTGAGACGATATACGATATGGATGCCGATACCTATGTAAAACACATGCACGCGCTGATCGATGCGGGTGCCACGATTCTTGGCGGCTGCTGCGGCACAACACCGGAGTTTATACGAAAGCTCGCAGCATCCCTTCCGGACCGCCGCATCACATTCCAGCCCGCAGCGCCCGTAAGGCTGCTGGCTTCTGAAAGGAAGGTGCTGGCGTTTGGTTTGGGCGATCGGTTCCATATAGTCGGAGAGAGGATCAATCCCACCGGAAAGAAAAAGTTTCAGGAAAAACTGCGGGCCGGAGACTATGGCATGGTTCGGTCCTTTGCGGAGGATCAGACCGAATGCGGCGCATCCGTGCTGGATATCAATGTGGGAATGAACGGTATCGATGAAAAAGAAACCATGTTGAAAGTACTGGATGAGGTGACGGCTGTAACGCCCCTCCCCCTGTGCCTGGATACCAGCCATATCGAAGTGATGGAAGCGGCGCTTCGGCGATATCCGGGACGGGCGCTGATCAATTCCATTTCTCTGGAAACGGAGAAGTTCGAGAAGCTGCTGCCCATCGCCCGAAAATACGGAGCCATGTTCATCCTGCTTCCTCTGTCCGACGAGGGTCTGCCAAAATCACTGGACGAAAAGAAAGAAATCATCCAAAAAATCCTGGACCGTGCGTTAACCCTTGGCTTCACCAGAGAGGATATCGTAGTGGATGGTCTGGTGGCCACCGTAGGAGCGAATCCCAAAGCTGCCTTAGAGACCCTGGAAACCATCCGCTACTGCAAGGAAGAGTTAGGACTGGCCACGATCGTGGGCCTTTCCAACATTTCATTCGGCCTGCCCGAGCGCAGTTTTATCAACGCCGCCTTTTTGACCATGGCGATACAGCAGGGCCTGACGATGGCTATCGCTAACCCGTCCCAGGACCTTCTGGTAAACAGCGCGCTGGCCTCAGATCTGCTCATGAACAAACCGGATGGAGATCTGGCCTACATCCATCGGATGAATGCCAGAAAAGCGGCTGAAACACCTGAAACGAATCCGGCGCAGAAGGCAGCACAAGCAATAGCAGAGCTCCCCCATGTATATGAAAGTGTAAAGAAAGGGAACCGAAGCGGTATTCTGGACCATGTAAAAGCAGCACTTGCAGACGGATACACTCCTTCCGCCATTATCAATGAAATGCTGATCCCTGCCATCCACGAGGTGGGAGAACTCTTCGACAAACAAATTTATTTCCTGCCCCAGCTGATATCCAGCGCGGAAGTTATGAAAAAGGCGATCGAATATCTGGAACCCATGCTGGAGCAGGAGGAAGGCCAAAAAGAAAAACCGGTCATCGTCATTGCCACCGTGGAGGGAGACATTCACGACATCGGCAAAAACCTGGTCGGACTGATGTTAAAGAACTGCGGCTACGACGTCATAGACCTGGGCAAAGATGTTCCCAAGGAACAGATCGCCAAAGCTGCCATGGAATATCACGCAGCCGTCATCGGCCTGTCCGCGCTGATGACCACCACAATGCAGGAAATGCGCCATGTCATCGCCTATGTAAGAGAACTCGGCATCGAAGCCAAGGTAATCATCGGCGGCGCTGTGATAACCCAGAGCTATGCAGATGAAATCGGAGCGGACGGCTATTCTAAGGATGCCGCTGAGGCGGTTAAATTAGTCGAACGGTTGTTGGGGAGATAGGTTTCAGCGAAGGGTCGGGGGTGCAAAGAGCGGACGGCTCCCCTGCTTTCCTACTTAAGCACAGTAAAGTGTTGAAATTCTATTTGACAAAAATTTTAAGACTTGATAGAATAACACTTAGTACAATTCTATAAAGAAAGCAGGTTGTCTGTATGGATCAAACCGTATTATCAATGTTGGTTGACAATACCTCCGGTGTGTTAAGCAGGGTGGCGGGCTTGTTCAGCCGCAGAGGCTATAATATTGAAAGTCTGACCGTAGGAGTGACAGCAGATCCCAGATTTTCCAGGATGACGGTTGTTGTCCGCGGAGATGAGGTGATTATTGAGCAGATCGAGAATCAGCTTCGCAAGCTGGTGGATGTGGTTGATATCAAAAAGTTATTAGATAAGGAATCGGTGAGCAGGGAGTTGATCCTGTTAAAGGTGCGGGCCCAGGCCGAGGATCGCCAGGCGATTATAGCGGTGGCAAATATTTTCCGGGCGAATATCGTGGATGTGGCGCCGGATTCCCTTATTATTGAGTTGACAGGAAACCAGTCCAAGCTGGACGCGTTTATCGGTCTGTTATCCGGATATGAGATTCTGGAGCTGGCCAGAACCGGGATTACCGGACTGTCGCGCGGTTCTAAGGATGTCAGATATTTTGATTAAAGAGTGCTAGAGGCTTAAATAACCTTTAACCATATTTTGCCGGGAGATTCCGGCGTACATTTTATAAAAAATGGAGGATGAGTAAAATGGCAAAGATTTTTTATCAGGAAGATTGCAACCTGGCTTTACTGGAAGGTAAGACCATCGCAGTCATCGGCTATGGCAGCCAGGGACATGCACATGCATTGAACCTTAAGGAGTCCGGTTTTCATGTGATTATCGGCCTGTACGAGGGCAGCAAATCCTGGGCTAAGGCTGAGGCAGCCGGATTTGAAGTATATACCGCGGCAGAGGCTGCAAAGAAGGCAGACATCGTTATGATCCTGATCAATGATGAGAAGCAGGCGAAGATGTATAACGAATCCATCGCTCCGAATCTGGAAGAGGGTAATATGCTGATGTTCGCCCATGGTTTCGCGATTCATTTCGGACAGATCATTCCGCCGAAGAATGTGGACGTCATCATGATCGCTCCCAAGGGACCGGGCCACACCGTAAGAAGTACATATCAGGAAGGCAAGGGAGTTCCCTGCCTGATCGCTGTTCATCAGGATTACACCGGCAAAGCGCATGATATCGGCCTGGCCTATGCACTGGGGATCGGCGGCGCAAGAGCGGGCGTCCTGGAGACGACCTTCCGTGAAGAGACTGAGACCGACCTGTTCGGCGAGCAGGCTGTTCTGTGCGGCGGTGTGACAGCCCTTATGAAATGTGGATTCGAAGTTCTGGTGGAAGCCGGATATGAGCCGGAGAGCGCTTATTTCGAATGTATCCATGAGATGAAACTGATCGTAGACCTGATCTACCAGAGCGGTTTCGCCGGCATGAGATATTCCATCTCCAACACGGCGGAGTACGGCGATTATATTACCGGACCGAAGATCATCACCGAGGATACCAAGAACGCTATGCGTCAGGTTTTAAAGGACATCCAGGAAGGCGTATTCGCCCGCAACTGGCTGTTAGAGAACCAGATCGGATGCACCAACTTCAACGCGAAGAGAAGAATGGAATCCAAACATCAGCTGGAGGAAGTCGGCGCAGAGCTTCGTAAGCTGATGAGCTGGACGGATGAGAAGAAACTGATCGATAACTGATTGGACGGTTCCATCTGAATGTTTCGGCGTAAAGCCGGAGGATATAGAAAATTCGAAATGATTTTTAGATAATAAGTGAGTAAAAACAGACTCCCGATTTGCAATACAGGAATGTGTATTGTAAATCGGGAGTTTTTATATTAACAGAGAATTTCCTGATGTTAATTGGGAAAGTTCTCCAAACAGCCAGCTTTTTTGTGCTAGATGATTCCCCTTCAACTAAAAGATCCTGGAATCCTGACGGTGGAAGCCACCAGGTTCCGCGCGCCCCTTCTCAAAGTACAGCTGGATGAGAAGGATGCGCAGCGAATCGCCTACTCCCCGTACCGTGTCCGGCCGGCATCCTCAAGGCCCCGGTCATTACCCTGGCCCGGCTAAGCCAGTAACGCGGCCGGGCAGTTGAATACCATCACGCCGAATTTCGGAAGAAGGATACTGCCTGAAAAAGTCTTACCGGACAGAAGCTCTGACATCCCGTCCTTTAACTGCACCGCGATCTCATACGGCTTGTAGTTCAGGAGGAACAGATAAGCCATTCTGCCGTCTGTGCGAACGGCTAGTTCACACTCCGGCGGAAGCTCAAGCAGATCACCGGCCGGGCTTCTCAGACCAAAACGCTGCAGGAGCATTGCGGCGATATCCTCTGTCACACTGGCTCCGCAGTAGCAGGCGGCCCCTTTGCCGCATGGATGCACGCTTACCGCCGGATATCCGGCATAATCCCCGTGGACATAGACAGCAGGCACTACGACTTCAGCGGATTCCGGCTGCAGAACATCGTAAAAAAGGGGAACATCCAAAAGCAGTTCTTCCGTCTTTTCTCCCGGATAGGTATCTGCAAGGCGTGCTTTAGGAGTCTCTTCTTTCCACAGAATCTGCTGTCCGGGAGCCAAAGAAGAGACAAAGGTAAAGTCCTCCACCCGCACACCCATGCAGGGTCTGAGATACCCCGGCATATCAAGGGAAAGGCAATGACCATGTTCTTCCTTATAGCCGGTTCTGGGCCCGACGATCAGTATGCCCCCCTGCCGCACATATTCCTCCAGAAGACCTGCCGTCCGTTCAGGCAGGATTGCCAGTTTACTGGCGATCAGTACCCGGTAGTGCAGCAATTCTGACACCGTCAGCGTTTCCGTCAGATAGAGATAGTCAAAAGGGACATGTCCCTTTTGGAGGGCTGCGATCCAGCCGGACTCCCCAAAACGTCCTACCGGGCCGCACCAATTGTCCTGTTCACTGTCAAAGTCGTTGGAATAATCCCTCAGGAGCGCCACATTTGCATAAAAGCGGGTGCCTGTGACCGGGGTAAGCTTTTGGATATCCCTGCCCAGCGCATCCAGCTCAAAGAGGCGGGGCGTGGGAGTACGGCTGTAGTTGTAGAATCCATGCCAGTACATTTCCGAGCCCACAGGACAGGTCCGCCAGCGGAAGAAGCTCACCAGGCCGGCGCCATGGGCAACCGACTGTAATGCCCACAGCCGCATCTGTCCTCTGAGGGGAGTAGGCTGGCTGATCCGCCCGTAGGAACCACCGGGACCGCACTGCTGTTCGGTAACAGCGAAGGTGGGGGACACACAGCGGGCCAGGGCCAGATTCTTTGCCCATTTCCGGTCCAGCAGCCCGGTGGAATCCGCTGTGATATCCTCTGAGAGGATCGATCCCTCTACACCCGCTGAGCCGGTAAACGCGAAATTCGGATAGCTGTCATAGCTGATAAAATCCAGGGATTCCCCGGTCATGGCATGGTAATCCAGATGATCGAACATACCGTTGTGTGTAATAAAACAACCGGGCCTTACGTAACGGCGCAGGATATCCGCCTGCATTCTGCAGTATCTGCGGATCTGATGGGAGATGAATCTTTTTTCTTCCAGCAGCAGGTGCGGATTCGTGGTCCCAACTACCGTCGGCCTGGGAAGATATAACTGGGCCCAGGAAGTGTAGGTCTGATTCCAGAACCGGGCACCCAGCGCTTTATTCAGGGCTTCCAGCGTGACATATTTTTCCTGCATGTATCGGCGGAACGCTTCATGGTCTGCCTCGGAGTGATACAGATTGTTCTCACAGTTGAATTCGTTGTCGATCTGCCAGCCGATGATGGACGGATGCGGACAGTAGTGCCGTGCCAGCTGTTCCACCAGCCTGTGGGACAGCTCGTAATATTTTGGACTGCTGTAATTGCAGTGCCTGCGGAAACCATGACGGTATAACACTCCATTGGGATCGGCGTTCAGGATTTCCGGATAGTCCTGTGTAGCCCAGATGGGAGGGATCGCGGTGGGGGTGCAGAAGATCACCTGCATACCGGTATCCCGGCACACATTCAGAAATTCATCAAAGAAGGAAAAATCGTACTCCCCTTCCCGGGGCTCGAACATTGTCCAGGTGAATTCTGCGACACGGATCACGGATATGTGATGTTCCAGCATGGTAAGAAGATCCTGGCGCCACCAGTTCTTATCCCACATTTCCGGATAGTAACAGACACCCAGGCTGATCTGTTCCGGTTCCCATTTCTCTTTACTTCTTACATTCAAACGAGGCCGCCCCCTTTCCGGAGTCTGTGCATTTATCATATGTTTTTGCCAACCGTTCAAAAGAGAGAAGGAAATCCCAGTGAAATGCGGTTTCGCTGAACCGGTATTCGTCCGCCAATACAGGCCCGCAGCTGTTGGAACCTATCCCGCTCATAGCGTAGTCCACGGTGAGATGGGTGCAGCCGGATTTTATTAGTTCATAACTGTGATTCCTTCGGGTCAATTCCTCTGCGGAGTAGGGCAAAGCCTGGAACGAAAAGGGCTGTTCAGCCGTCACGGTGACGGCATGGTGTGGACTTTTGAGGCGCAGATATTCACATCCATAGTGAGAACCGTTTTCCTGAGGCTTCACATAGTCCTCAAAGAGCTCATCCACCGGCGCATGGAACAGGCCCATATAATCCGCCCGATGTTTATCGCAGTAGCTTTCGTGCGGACCATAGCCGAAATAGGTGACCGATCCGAATTCCAGGGGCAGGGCGAAATGAATACCGAAGCGGGGGAGATAGGGAAAACAGGGATCTTTTTTCGCGTCCACCGATACCCGGATACGTCCGGCGGCATCGATGTGCCAGGTGACGTCAAGAAAGATAGCCGGCTGTAAGGCGACCGCAGTCAGAGACAGGCGGCAGTCAATGCGGACTGAATTTTCCAGGATGCGATATGCGCTATTGTAAACCCGGGGAAAGGTCCTGTCGTAACCTGCGGCTTCCCATTCTTCCCGGATGTACCGGTCATTATCGGTCGGAGCCCGCCACAGAGTGTATGCGGCCGGTTCTGTCAGCAGTTCTTCTCCATCCACACACAGACGGTCCATAGAGGCGCTCAGACGGTTAAACCGGTAGAGAAATCCATTCCCCAGGATGTGATAAGCTTCGGCTTCCTCCCGGACAGTCAGCACTCCTGATTTGTCCAGGCATCCGGGAGCAAATCCGGTTCCCGGGACCGGTAGCTCGAACTGCTCAAATCCATATTCAAATTTCTCGCCGCCGTCTGCGAACGGCACGGTCTGCTTCGCAACCATACGGATTCGCAGAAAGCATCTTCCGGATTCCGGCAGCTGATAGGGGACGTTGAATGTTTCCGTCTGAAGAGGAGGCACGGGGGGGCAGGGGATCCGGCCGGATTCCCATGGAATTCCGTTCCGGGTAATCTCATATTCCAGATCCAGCTGTTCGGACAGATCCGTAAAGGAGAGAAGGCTGGTCAGCGCAAAGGAACCCAGGACCAGGTCGCAGGCTTTGATCCTGGCAGGCCGGAACACATTTTTATGTTCAAACAGCCCGGTGTGCGGCCGGCCGTCCGGATAGGTGATGCCGTCCACGCAGAAGTTGCCGCAGTTGGGAAAATCTCCATAGTCCCCGCCGTAGAAATATTTTCTCCGTCCGTCATCCGTATGTCCCATGTCCGCAGACTGGTCCCGCCATTCCCAGATAAATCCTCCAGCCAGGTTCGGATACCGGCTCATAAGCTGAAAATAGTCCTCGATATCTCCGGGGCTGTTGCCCATACAGTGTATATATTCGGTTAAAATGACCGGCTTTTCCGTGGCGGGATCTGCAAGGAGTGCTTCCAGTTCCGGTATCGGTAAATACATCCTGCTGAACACGTCGATTCCGTCTATGTCCCGGCACATGATCGGATGAGTGCTGCTCTCATAATTCAGAAGCCTGGTGGGGTCCAGTTCTTTTACCAGGCGGCCTCCCGCTTCCATATTAGAACCGTATCCGGTCTCGTTGCCGAGCGACCAGATCAGAACGCAGGGACGGTTCTTATCCCGGGCCACCAGTGCGGTTTCCCGGTCCAGGATCGCGGCCCGAAAGGCGGGATTATCCGCAATCGTACCGTTGGTGCTCTGCTGCATGGCTTTGTATAGCTTAATGATGCCGTGGGCTTCCACATCCGCCTCATCTATCACATATAGTCCGTATCGGTCACACAGTGTGTAAAGCAAGGGGGCGGCGGGATAATGGCTGGTTCTGACTGCGTTGATGTTATGCTGCTTCATCAGGCGGATCTCCTGTTCCAGCTCTTCGGCTGTGACGGTGTAACCGTGCAGCGCGTGAAATTCGTGGCGGTTTACCCCGTGAAACCGAATGGGGGTAAAGTTTAAAAGAACCTGTCTGTTTTGCACCGAAATATGACGGATTCCGACGGATTCCTGAATACATTCCCCGTCAACACGCAGAAGAAGAGTATAGAGCTGCGGATTCTCATCACTCCACAGCCTCGCGTTGGGTACCTCGATCACAAGTTGCTCGTCGGCCGTGGTCCCGGAAGAGATCTTTTGTCCGTATGGGTCTGTAAACACGTAGTTTACCGGAACAGAAGCGCGGCGGTAAACAAAACTGATATGAACATAAGCCGTGGTTCCGCTTTCCGGTACGGTCGTAGTCACCCGATAATCCCGGATATGTTCCGGCGGACGTCTCAACAGATAAACGTCCCGGAAGATACCGTTGAGACGCATCTTATCCTGACATTCCAGATAGGTACCATCGCACCATTTTAATACCAGAACCGCCAGCCGGTTTGTTCCTTCCCTTATGTAACGCGTTACATTAAACTCCGAAGAAGAGTGGGATATCTGGCTGTAACCTACAGGATTTCCATTTACCCATACATAAAAACAGGAGTCCACTCCCTCAAAATTCAGATACCGCTCCAAACCGTCCCGGGGAGAACAGGTGAAGTCGGTCAGATACAGCCCACAGGGATTCTCAACCGGAACATACGGTGGATCATAGGGTATCGTGTATTCCAAGTTGGAGTAATGGTAGTGCTCATAGCCCAGAGACTGCCAGGTGGACGGAACCGGAATGGTGTCAAAGGAATGCAGCGGGAATTCGGGAAAAACCGCCTGTTCCGGGACCTGCCGTGTGTTTTCATAATAGCGGAACTGCCAGTTTCCGCTTAACAGCTGGAATCGGTCCGAGTCCTTTCTCTCCTCAAAATCCGGTCCAGGGACCAAAAGAGGGGAGAAGGGAATATAATAGGCACGGGGATCCTCCGTGCCCACATGAAATACAGACAGATCTTCGTGGTAAGTTGGAAGCTTCATGAATTAACTCCTTTCAAATTGGTTGACTCCCGCACAATGAGAGCCGGGTCGATCAGAATACTGTTGTGGCGGATCGGGTGGTTTTCTATCCGCTCCAGCAGAAGGTCGAATGCGGCGGTCGCCATATCACGCCGCCTGTGGTCCAGAGCAGTGATGGAAGGGGTGGTTGTATCTAATAAAAAGGAATTATCACCTGATATGACGCACAGGTCCTCCGGAACCCGCAGACCCAGCGTGTGAGCGGCCTTAGTGATGGCCGGCGCATACAGGTCTATGACACCGAAAAAGGCATCCGGCTTGTCGTCAAGGCTAAGGATCTTAAGCGCCTCCTGGTATGCAGCGCCGAACTCCATTGTGGGGAGGGAACTCATCCATTCTTTTCGCACCTGGACCTTATGTTTTTTCATGGTATCCAGAAATCCCTGCTGATAGTTTTTGGCAAAATTGGCCTCCAGGGCATAGTTCAGAAAGGCTATCCTGCGCCGGCCGTTAGCCAGCAGATGCTCCGTGCCCATCTGCCCGCATTTATAATCGTCCACCGAGACATAGGGAATCGACGTCCCGGGATTGTGCTCGCAGCACTGGATCAGCGGATATTTGGCCGCCATCTCCTCCAGGTAGGGGATATCCTGATTGTGATTGGCCAGGATCAGCCCGTCTGCCAGCCGACCCTGGAGAAGGCGGATATAAGAGGAGAGTTTGGCCTGGTCGTTGCCGTAGTGGCCCAGCAGGATATTGTAGTTGTTCTCCGTAGCGGCTTGCTGCATAGTATCCATAAAGTCCACATAAAAGGGCTTGCTGATCGTGTTGGCCATGACGATGACAACCCCGCTGCTGGACTGACGCAGGTTCAGGCCCAGCATATTCGGGTGATAATCCAGCTGCTTGATGACTTCCATTACTTTTTCCCGGGTATCAGGCCGGACGTTGGTCTTATGGTTCAAAACGCGGGAGACTGTGGCTACAGACACTCCGGCCGCTTTGGCTACTTGTTGTATTTTGATATTTTCCATGTAAGGGACACCTCCTGGGAAATACTCTGAAAACTCTTTTTTGTAATTTAAAGTCGAAGTATATTGACAAGAATATGGAAACCTGATATTCTGATATCAACGAGTTAGCTATTTTGCTAAATGTAACGCATTTCATTTAATTGCATTATACCAAAGTGCACAAAAAAAGTCCAGAGGAAAAACAATTATTTTAAAAATAGTTGTAAAACGAAGGAAAAAGCCCAAAAGTGTGGTCAAGTTTACCGGACAAATCAGTGCGTACCTGACCAAAACAACGGGAACCAGGGGTGGTGAATACAGAACCCGGAGGTGATGAATGAACGATTTGTTTTTTTACAGGAGAAATGAAACGCGTTACATTTTCAGAAGATGCAAACTCCGGTCATGCAGGAGTCAAATCGGTAACGATAAAAGAGAGTAAAAAGGTAAGGCCATTGAAAGGAGAAGGTTCGATGAAAAAGTATGTCAGTTTATTGCTTGCAGGTCTGTTGATAGGTTCTGTATGTATGAGTGGATGCGGGTCCGGGGAACCGGATAAGGAAGCCGCGCCGGCTGCCGGGGAGGACCAGAGCGGCCAGGTGGCTAAAGGCACTGATGCACCGGCCCAGGGAAAAGAGTCGAAGGACGGGGAAGCGGATTCCTCTCAGATGCTGATCGGTATTGCCTGTTACAGCGCCGACGAGTATCAGAAATCCTGGCTGGATACCTTTGAAGCGGCAGCCGAAAAGAAAGGGAATATAAAAGTAGTCTCTACCAATGCAGATGCCAATGTGGAGAAACAGGTCAGTGATGTGGAATCGCTGATCGCCCAGAATCCGGATGTCATCATTTTACGGGCAGTTGACGCGGATGGCCTGGCGGCTTCGGTGGACGCCTGTGTGACGGCCGGTATTCCGGTGGTGGCGTCCTCTTATGAGGTTAATAATGACAAAATCGCAGCATGGGTGGGAGCAAACCAAAAAGATAACGGAACCCTCCAGGGAGAGTACCTCCAGGGGATTTTAGAGTCAAATCCGGAAATGAAAATGAATCTTTGTTATATCTGGGGCGGGTTCGGACTGACCGGCACCCAGGAGCGTTATGATGGACTGATCGATCCCTTTGTCAACAACTTAAAGGCTGACGGCAGAGGAGAACTGCTGGCGGAGAAAGCCGGTAACTGGTCTGCCAGCGATGCAATGGCCCTGACTGAGGACTGGATTCAAAGCTTCCCGGACATGAACGTGATCGTCTGCCAGAATGATGAGATGGCAGCAGGTGCGGCTAATGCGCTAAAGGCAGCGAACGTGGATATGGACCAGTTCTATCTGCTGGGGATCGACGGCTCGGCAAACGGCCAGCAGTATATCCGAGACGGCCTCATCGATGCGACGATCTGGACCGATCTGAACGATGAGATCAGTACGAATCTGGACGTGGCGGTAAAGGCTGCAGGCGGAGAGACTTATGCGGACCCTGTCTATCTGAACAGTTATAAGCTGATGACAAAGGACAACATCGACGAACTGCTGGGCAGCAAATAACCATAGAAGCCTTAGATAAAGATAACGCGCTGCGGGTAAGAGGCCGCCAGTCTGCGGATTAACGGACCGGCGGCCTTGTTAGAGAATGAAGCGGTATTCCTGTACCCGCGCATAAAGGATGTGAAAAAGTATATGGGAGAAAATGACCTGGTATTAAAGGTAACCGACCTGTCAAAATCCTTTTCCGGAGTGGAAGTTCTAAACAGGATTCAGTTTGAACTGAGAAAGGGAGAGGTCCACGCCCTGTTGGGAGAAAATGGGGCAGGTAAATCCACATTTATGAAAATTCTGTTGGGAATCCATACGGCGGACAGCGGATGTATCCTGTTCAAGGGCAAAGAAGTCCGCTTTAAAGAACCCTACGATGCCCTTCAGGCGGGTATCTCCATGATACATCAGGAAATCAGTCTGATCCCGAACATGACGGTGACGGAAAATATCTGGGTGGGCCGCGAAAAGCAATTTTACAGACATGGATTTATCGACCGGAAGAGACAGCTTGCAAAGACCCGGGAACTTCTGGAAAGTCTGAAAGTTTCCATAGACCCGCAGGCGATTGTTAAAAATTTGAGCATTGCTAATATGCAGATGGTGGAGTTGGTGCGGGCAGTATCCTATCATTCAGACATCATTATTATGGATGAACCCACTTCGGCATTGACCCAGTCAGAGATCGAGGTGCTGTACCGGGTGGTCAGAGGCCTGGCAAAAGACGGGGTATCTGTAATCTTTATTTCCCACAAACTGGAAGAAGTGTTCGAGATCTGTGACCGGGTAACCATCCTGCGTGACGGTCATTATATCGAGACCAGAGAGTGTGCAGGAACGGACATGTCTACACTGATCAGACTGATCGTCGGCAGGGAATTGAATCAGATGTTTCCCAAAGAGGAGGTCCAAATCGGGGAGGAAGTTCTCTCTGTCAGACAGTTGAGCAGAAGCGGCGTATATGAGAACATAAGCTTTCAGGTCCGGCAGGGGGAAATCGTCGGAATCTGCGGCCTTATGGGAGCCGGACGTACGGAGATCATGCGGGGGCTGTTTGGCGTGGACCCAGTCGATTCCGGGGAAGTATCTATCCGGGGAAAAGTACATAAGATCCGCTCCCCCAGGGATGCCATAGGCTGTGGACTGGGCATGGTGACCGAAGACCGGCTGCAGCTGGGCGGAATCCGGATACTGTCCATAAAAGTGAATATGACACTGGTATATCTGAAAAAGTTATGTACCGCGAAATTATTTGTGCGAAAGACAGAAGAGGCCACCAGATGCCGTGACATGATGGAACTCATGGAGGTCAAGGCGGCGTCCATGAACCAGACGATCAGCCAGCTAAGCGGTGGGAACCAGCAGAAGGTGATTGTCGGTAAATGGCTGATGAACCAGCCGGACATTCTGATCCTGGACGAACCCACCAGGGGAATCGATATCGGTTCCAAATCAGAAATCCACCGTCTCATCTCAAAACTGGCCAAACAAGGGATGGCCATCCTGATGGTATCCTCGGAACTCCCGGAGATACTGGGCATGAGCGATCGCATTCTGGTGATCCGGGAGGGTAAAATCGTAGCGGAACACAACCGGGGGGATGTGGATCAGGAGATTCTGATCAAAGAAGAATTCGGTACATCCTGAGTAAATCACGGAAAGAAAGGTGTAGTCATTATGAAAGAAAAAAATCAGGAACGAAGGCTTGGCCAGTTCCTCGTCAATAATAAAGCAATCGTGATCTTTTTGTTTCTGGCAATTGTACTGTCCTTTGCCACAGACAATTTCATGACAAAGACCAACCTTTTGAACATGGTCCGCCAGGTCTGCGTCATGAGTGTTATGTCCATCGGATTCACCCTGATTCTGGCTTCCGGTTCCATCGACCTGTCGGTGGGCTATATGCTGGGTCTGGTTGGCGTTTTCTGCGCTTTGATCAGTAAAGTTCAGGGACTACCGGTGATACTGGTCCTCGTATTCAGCATTTTGTTCGGAATGTTTCTGGGCTTCTGCAATGCATTCCTGTTTCTCACTTTTAAAATGCCCCCTTTCATTGTAACCCTCTCCACTGCACAGATCTTCCGGGGAATCACGCATCTGCTCTGTGACGGAACCCCGGTCAGCGGTCTTCCTGATGCGATCATCGCTATCGGCCAGGACTATTTTCTGGGAATCCCGGTACAGATCTATATTATGGTCATCGTGGCCGTTATCATGGCTGTGTTCCTGCGCTCCACCTATCTGGGCCGTCACGCGATCGCCATGGGTGGAAACGAGGAGGCCGCCCGGGTATCCGGGGTACATGTCAAGCGGATGCGCTACACCGTCTATATCATCATGGGAGCCTGCGTTGCGATTGCAGCTATCATAATGGATGGGCGCGTGGCCTCTGCCCAGCCCACAGCCGGTGCAGGCATGGAGATGGACGCTATCGCAGCCGTTGTGATCGGCGGAACTCCTTTGAGCGGCGGTTACGGAAATGTCCTGGGTTCCGTCTTCGGATGCCTGATCGTAGGTCTGATCAATAATGGACTCAATATCCTGAATGTCAGTTCCTACTGGCAGTGGATCGCCAAGGGCGCGCTGATTATCATCGCCATCATGCTGGATGTGCAGACTTCCTCCCTTATCCGGGCCACAAAGAAGAGAAAAGCCTGAGGTGCAATTACAATATGTCCTGTAGTCATTCACGGGCAAAAACGGCGTTCTTTATGGTTTTTAAACCAAAAAGGGCGTCTTTTTATCTTAATATAATATGAGAAAAAGATATGAATTCAGTTATAACCGTCCGGCACTCAATATTAAAAAGTCATGTAATATAAGTAGATTCAACACTCTGTCCAAAAGGGATACCAAGAATAGCAGAATCGCATGTTTGCAAGTGAAAGGATGGAAAATAAGGGCGTGATGAGTGCTTCCGGAGCTGGAAGTGCTCATCACGCCTCTTATCTCCCGGCCCCTAAAAATACAGTTACAGCCCCCTAATAATACGGTTATTTCTTGTATTTTCCAGTCGATTAAAGTAAAATAGTAAAGTACGCTCTCGTTAGCGTCGCTACATTGTAATAGAAGGATGGCACATAACGATGAAAAAGGAAAAATTACGGGAAGATAAAAAACTGAGACTGGAATTTGCGGGGCTTATTGTCCTTGTGATAATAGTCGCGTGTGTCTGTACGTTCTATGTGAAAAATCTGGAACGGAATATGAAGGTGGAATCCGATCGCTACCTGGGGGAAGTGGCTTCACAGGTGGTGAACGTATTGAACGACAGACTGGACGCCGTATTTCACTCAATGGATATATTGGCGCTTACCTGTGCCAATATGGACAGTACCGATCAGCAATTGAGCTATCTTAAGATCGTAGAGGAAAAGACGCGGGATGAACTGATGGGGGTCGTGGACCTGAACGGAATCATGCGGCTTAGCAGCGGCGGTTCGGTGGATCTCTCAGATGTTCAGGCAGTGCAGAGTGCGTTGGCCGGCACACCATCCCTTTCGGGCTGCATCAGTTCTCCGGCGGATGGCTCGGACATTTTCCTGTATTGTGTTCCCATGAATAGCGGCAATGGCGTAGTTGGTGCGGTCGCGGCCAGCATGTCCGCCGCTCAGTTTCGGGAACTGCTGAACGTGGAGAGCTTTAACCAGGAGGGATACACACAGATAGTGGATGCAAATGGAACCTTCATCATCGACTCCCAGAATAAAAATGCAGTTAAAAATCCGACGAATCTCTTTCAAACCCTGGAACAGCAATGCAGGCTGGATCGGGGATACACTGTAGCCGGAATCCAAAGCAAGATCGGGGAAGGAATGCCCGGCGTCCTGTATTACAGGACGGAAGATGGGATACATAAGGTCATGAACTATCAGCCGCTTGCCAGGGAGGGATGGTACCTGTTGTCCGTGGTTCCGACAAAAGAGACGGAAGATCAGTGGAATTCGTTTATCCTGCTGGCGATTGCCATTAATATCTCTATTGTGCTGCTGTTTGCAGGGCTTATCTGCCTCATGATCCAGATGCAGAAGAAAAACCGCAGGCGTCTGGAAAATATCGCATTTGTAGATCCGGTGACCGGAGGCATGAACCGGACCAGATTTGAGATGGAAGCGCAGGGCCTGATCGAAAAGGCAGAGGCGGATACCTATGCGCTGATTTCTCTGGATATACAGAAATTCAAACTGATTAATGATGCGTTTGGCAGCAGCATGGGGAATAAAACGTTAAAATATGTCCATGATGTTATTCAAAGACATCTAAAGACCGGCGAGATCGTATCCAGGATCTCCGCGGATACCTATGACGTTCTGATGAAAAACCGGCCCCAGGAAGAATTCCTGATCTGGCTGAAGGAGCTGGTGGAAGAGATCAACGCATTTAATGAGGATCTGACAGACAAGTATTTTCTTCCGATCTATGCCGGAGTCTATGTGATCCGGGAAAAAGGACTGCATATGATAACGATGCAGGACAGAGCCAACGTGGCCCGGAAAAATAACAAGCAGATCAATGAGACGAAACTGTACTCCTGTGTATTTTATTCCGATATGGAGCGGGTGAGGATGATCCGCGAAAAAGAGATTACGAACCGGATGCAGACTGCTTTGGAAAACCGGGAATTTGTGGTCTATCTGCAGCCGAAGATGGATATCGAGACAAATACCGTATCCGGAGCGGAGGCTTTGGTTCGCTGGCAGGATCCTGAGAAGGGGCTGCTGCAGCCCGGGGAATTCATACCCGTGTTCGAGAAGAACGGTTTTATTGTGAAAGTGGATTTGTTTGTATTCGAGGAGGTCTGCCGCCTGCTGCGCCGGTGGATCGACCAGGGTATTACCCCGCTTCCCATATCGGTGAATCTGTCCAGGGTCCACCTGAAAAATCCGGATTTCCTGGATCAATTCCGCAAGATCTATCAGCAGTATCAGGTTCCGCCAGAGCTGCTGGAGATCGAATTGACCGAGACGTTAGTGTTTGAGAATCTGGAATTCCTGATCCATGTGATCGAGCAGATCCATGATATGGGCTTCCGCTGTTCCCTGGATGACTTCGGCAGCGGGTATTCTTCGCTGAATATGTTAAAGGATGTCCCGGTGGATGTCTTAAAACTGGACCGGGCTTTCTTCCAGGAAAAGAAAAGCAATGCCCAACGGGGAAAATGTGTCATCGAAAATGTTATAGAACTGGCCAGAAAGCTGGATATGGATACCGTCTCCGAAGGAGTGGAAACCATGCACCAGGTGGAATTTTTAAGAGAGGCCAAGTGCCATATGGTGCAGGGATATGTTTTTTCGAGACCTATCACCATCTCCGACTTCGAGGCGTTCGCGTTTTCCGGGAAATCCAGTGACAAGCCGGAATAGACGAGTCCGGGAAAGGATTCCTTTTCACTTATCAATCTGAATATAGATGACGCCGTCCATGCGTCGCTGGAGGAAATTATGCCTGCTTTTACATTACATTATCTGTTCGGAACGGACACACTGCATGACCTGAATGACGGCCGGATCAAAAGGGCGGCCAGGAACCATCCCTGCGCCTTCTCTCTCGGATTACAGGGGCCGGATATCTTTTTTTATTATCTGCCGATGTATTTAAAAGAAGAGAAAATCGGGACCATGATGCATGACGGCGGCGCAAATCTCTTTTTCCGGAATCTCATGACCTATCAGGAGAAGCTTGCCGATGAGGACGAGCGCCAGCTGGTTCTGGCCTATATGGCCGGTATGCTGGGTCATTATTCCCTGGACACGGTGTTCCATCCTTATGTCTATGCCTACACGGATTTTCACCCGGGTCTAAAGCAGAGCAAATCTTATTATGCCAAACATTTTGCTATGGAATCTGATCTGGACCTGCTATATCTGCGGGAGCAGAAGGGAATATCCCCCGGGGAATTCCGCCAGTACCGTACCATTGCCCTGGGCTATCAGGAACAGCGCAGGATCGCAAAAGCGCTGTGTTACGCGATTCTGCGGACTTATCAACGGGGATTCCCGCTGCCGGCCATGATGGCTGTGATCTACAGTATGCGCCTGGGAACAGCTGCTCTTCGGGATCACACAGGTCTTAAAAAATGGCTGGTCCAAAAGCTGGAGAAACCATTCTTCGGCTGTCCGCTGGTTTCCTCCCTGATCGAGGGAAGCCGGGTTACGGACCCTCATAAACTGCTTAACAGGAATCACGAGAGTTGGAGGAATCCATGGGATCTGACGGTAGAATCCAAAAAGAGTGTAGCGGAGCTTTATCAGCAGGCCAAACTGCGCTATGTCGGGATTCTGAGGCTGCTGGAAGAGTATCCCGGAAGTGACCGCCCAGGGCGGCAGGAACTATGGAGCCGGATCGGCAACCTTTCCTATCACAGTGGTTTAGATATTAAATAAAACAGATTCTTAAAACAGTTTCACGATGTACTTCTGAATAGGCCCCTTTTCTTAATATACTTAGATATAGAAAGGAAAGGGGCTTATTTTTTATGATACATGTTGTCGCAGAGGGGGAAACCCTGTATTCCATCGCAGAACGCTATCAGGTATCCCAGGAGAGGATCCGTTATGACAATCAGATCGTGGACCCTGTTGACCTGGTACCGGGGCAGGCACTTCTGATTCTCATACCCGAAATCGTTCATGTCGTACAGGCAGGAGAATCCCTGTACGGAATCGCGGAAGAATACGGGACTACGGTTCTGGCACTTCTTCGGAATAATCCATATCTGGACACCAGGGCTTATCTCATTCCTGGGGAGGCCATCGTGATCAGTTATGAGGAAAAAGGGACCAGGGACGCTGTTGTGGGCGGCTATGCCTATCCATATATACGGGAAGACATTCTGAGGGAGGCTCTGTTATATATAAGTGAGCTGATGATATTTTCCTATGGATTTAATACACTGGGGGATCTGGTCGCTCCGGATGACGAATGGCTGATCCGGGAAGCATTAAATTACGGGGTGGCACCGATTATGGTACTGACTCCTATCTATGAGGGACGATTTAACAATTATCTGGTAAACCAGGTAGTTGAAAACCCTTCTGTGGCGGAGAACCTGATCGACCAGATCCTGCAGACTGTGGAAGAAAAAGGATATGCGGGGGTCGATGTGGACTTTGAATACATACTGCCGGAAGACCGAGAGGGATATGCGGCCTTTATCCGGGATCTGACCGAACGCATGAATGCCCGGGGCTACCGGGTAAGTGTGGCTCTGGCCCCCAAGACCTCCGCCGAACAGCGCGGGGTGTTATATGAGGGAATGGATTACCGGCTTCTGGGCGAGTACGCGAACTGGGTATTTCTGATGACCTATGAGTGGGGATATACCTACGGTCCTCCCATGGCAGTAGCTCCGATACCAAGTGTGCGAAGAATCCTGGACTATGCCGTTACGGAAATCCCGCCTGAAAAGATATCCATGGGTATTCCCAATTACGGCTATGACTGGCCGCTTCCCTTTGTGCGGGGCACCACCCGGGCCGCTTCCATCGGTAACCCCGAAGCAGTGGCTCTGGCAGCCAGGAACCGTGTTGAGATCCAATTCGACTCCGAGGCCCAGGCTCCGTATTTTTACTACGTGGATTCCGGCGTTACCCACGTCGTCTGGTTCGAGGATATGCGCAGCATCTCAGCCAAATTTTCACTGGTCGAGGAATATGATTTCCGGGGAATGGGGTACTGGAACCTGATGCGGTCGTTTCGGGCCAACTGGCTGCTGCTGAACAGCCGGTTTGGGATTCTGAGGGGGTAGAACTGCTTAGGGCCAGGACTACTTAGGGCCGGAACTGCTAAGGGCCGGGAAGAAATCTGGGGGGTGGGATGGGGGGCTGCGGTTTTGGAACCCGCGTCAGGGCGGGCACCTGTCCGTTGGCGGGCGACGGGCTGTCTGCTGGCAGCTGCTAAGGGAAATCGGCCCCCCGGGTTCTGGAACCGAGCCTATTCACCAGGAACACTGATGTGTTCCCGGTTCAGAGGCTCTTGCCCGTCGGACGTGAAGTCCGCCGTGCATCCAGAACCCGGGGGGCCGATTTCCCTAAGCAGCTGCACAGCCGCCCTATGCTCCGCCAACGGACAGGTGCCCGCCCTGACGCGGGTTCCAAAACCACAGCCCCCCATCCCACCCCCCAGATTTCTTCCCTGCTTTAGTAAAGGGGTGGCAGTTATGTGCTCATAACTATGAATGTTTATCTTTTTGATACTTAGTTCTATTTGCTAATTAATTCTTTGTTTCAATCCACTCTCGGTAATTTCACAGAATACGCCTTTTATTGCTGCGTGCCTTGACCTCATGTCAGTGGGGGCTACCGATTTCTCTCCGCCCACCACTGCCGTTAATCTTGTTTTGGGTGATTCATCTCGCCACCTGCAGAGGTGGGAGAATTCTCACTTATTTCGTTAAAAATAATATATAACATTACCCTGACAAAAAGGCCATCGGTAAAGCAGGGATGAGAGGGCTGGGGCGTGGGCTGCAATGCCGGGCGGCAACTCTCGCGGGGGAAAATCACTTGAGACCGGGCCTTAGAACGAGTTACGCAGATGGTGGGAGAACCTCGCAGGGCCTGGAACACTGTCCGAGCCGTATATTGGCGAGTTTGTTCCAGGCCCTGCTAATAAGAGGTTCTCCCGCCATCGGAGTTACTCGTTCTTAGGTCCGGCCGAAGTGATTTTCCCCCGCGAGAGTTGCCGCCCGGCATTGCAGCCCACGCCCCAGCCCTCTCATCCCGGCCCTTAGTCCCCACCCCCAGCATTTTTATCAGGCAACTACCCACCCAAACTGAACGGCCGGTCAAAAATATGAGAAGATTCTTGTGTTTCATTTTCATTGATGATAGAATAAAACCATAGAATATTCCGAATTACCGTTTCACCGGAGGGGAAATGGCGGGATATGGAACCCGTTAGGAGGATGTTAACATGGATAAAACATTGTATGATTTAATGGATTGGGCCGCGATCGAAGCGATTGTGTATTCGGAAGAGGACAATCCCCACAATATTCTGGGGCCGCATGTGGTGGATGCCGGAGTATTGGTACAGACATTTATTCCTACAGCAGAAAAAGTGACCGTCAAGTTGAAAAGCAATGACAGTGAATACCCAATGGAACAGGCAGATGAAGAAGGCTTCTTTGCCGTACTGCTTCCAAGAAAGTCTGTTCCTGAATATACTTACGTGGTAACGTATGATAATGGAACCGTACAGGAGATCGGAGACCCTTACCGATTCGCCCCACAATTTACAGAAAAAGAGACCAAAAAATTTAACGCAGGTATCCTCTATCAGATTTATGAAAAAATGGGAGCTCATCCCATGAATATAAAAGGAACCGATGGCGTTTATTTTTCAGTTTGGGCACCGAATGCCATGCGGGTCAGCGTGGTAGGTGATTTTAATCTCTGGGACGGGCGCAGACACCAGATGAGACGTCTGTGGGATTCCGGTATCTTTGAACTGTTTATTCCTGATCTGGGAGTGGGACAACTCTACAAATTTGAGATTAAAACAAGAACCGGACTGGTAGTGCTTAAGGCGGACCCTTATGCGAACGCGGCAGAACTGCGTCCCAACACCGCTTCTGTAGTCACGGATCTGAATCATTTTACCTGGAAAGATGATAAATGGCTGGAAAGACGTAAAAAAGCGGACACATACAAAGAGCCCATGTTCATTTATGAAATGCATCTTGGTTCCTGGCGGAAACCGGAAGACGGCAGGAATTTCTATAATTACCGGGAACTGGCTCCGATGGTGGCAGAGTATGTGAAAGATATGGGATATACGCATATCGAACTGATGCCGGTGATGGAACATCCCCTGGACGCGTCCTGGGGTTACCAGGTGACCGGGTATTACGCGCCGACCAGCCGTTATGGGACGCCGGAGGATTTTATGTTCTTCATGGATTACATGCATGAGCAGAACATCGGTGTGATACTGGACTGGGTTCCGGCTCATTTTCCCAGAGATACCTGGGGAATGTCGAACTTCGATGGGACATGCCTGTATGAACACTCGGACCCCAGAAAGGGATCGCATCCGCACTGGGGAACTTTGATCTATAATTATGGACGCCCGGAGGTCAAGAATTTCCTGATTTCCAATGCGCTCTTCTGGATTGATAAATTCCATGCTGACGGAATCCGGATGGATGCGGTGGCTTCCATGCTGTATCTGGATTACGGCAAAAATGAAGGAGAATGGGTGCCGAATATCTACGGCGGACATGAGAACCTGGAGGCCGTGGAGCTGTTTAAGCATCTGAACAGCGTGATTAAGGGCAAAAAGTCAGGGGCCGTTATGATCGCGGAAGAATCTACTTCTTGGCCTATGGTGACCGGAGACGTGGAGGAGGACGGACTGGGATTTGATTACAAATGGAACATGGGATGGATGAATGACTTCATCGGCTATATGCGGTACGACCCGATCTTCAGGGGGGCGCATCATGGTGAATTGACGTTCAGTATGATTTACGCTTACAGTGAGAATTTTATTCTGACTCTTTCCCATGACGAAGTCGTGCACGGGAAAGGTTCCATGATCGGGAAGATGCCCGGCGAGCGGGAGGCAAAGTTCGCGAATCTGCGGGCTGCTTATGGTTTTATGATGGCACATCCCGGTAAGAAGCTGCTCTTTATGGGGCAGGATATGGCTCAGTTTTCTGAGTGGTCCGAGGAGAAGAGTCTGGAGTGGGATCTGCTGGAATACGAAGATCATTCTCATATGAAGAATTATGTGAAGGCACTGGTGACATTGTACCGCACATATCCTGCGCTTTATCAGCTGGATTATGATCCGAAAGGGTTTACCTGGATTAATAATATATCTGCAAATGAAAATATGCTGGTATTTACGAGAAATACGAAAAAAGCAGAAGAGACGCTGCTGGTCGTGTGCAACTTCTCGGCATTGGAATATGAGGACCATAAAATCGGGGTCCCTTATGCCGGAAAATATAAGGAGATATTCAACAGTGACAGTACCCAGTTCGGCGGAACCGGCGCGGTGAATCTCCGGCTGAAGCAGTCCAGAAAAGAGGAGTGTGACGATCGTCCGAATTCGATCAAGATCAAAGTTGCGCCGCTTAGTATTTCCATATTTACCTATACAAAGGCCGTAGAAAAGATCAGTACCAACAAAGCAGCGAAGTCCAAATCCTCAAAGGCAGCCGTACCAGCCGCGAAAAAGGACCTGAAGGCCGAGCTGGCAGCGAAATTCGTGGAAGAGGAATTGTCTGCGGCAGACCCTGTTTTGGAATTGCCTAAAACAAAGGGGGAAAAGTCCGATGGTTTGAAGTCTGCGTCTCAAAAAGCTGAGACTGCGAAAATAGCAACCTCAAAGGCAGAAACAAAAAAGGTTGATATGAGGAAGGTTGAGCCCAAAAAGAAGAAAACTGTAAATGCGGAATCGAAAAAGGCAGAGACAAAAAAAGCTGAGGCGAAAAAGGCAGAACCGAAAAGAGTAGAAACGAAAAAGGTGGAACCTAAAAAAGTAGAAACGAATAAAGTAGAACGAAAGAAAGTAGAGACTGCAAAGGTCGAGCCGAAAAAAGTGGAAACCACGAAGGTCAAGCCGAAGAAAGTAGAGACTACGAAGGTCGAGCCGAAGAAAGTGGAGACTACAAAGGTTGAGGCTAAGAAAGTGGAAACCAAAAAGGCTGAGACCATAAAGGATAAGCCCACGAATGAAGAAATAAAATAACTAAGAAATAAAATAAATTATAGATTATAGGTAATTTACTAAAACAATAATTTGTTTCAATCCACGCTCGGTAATTTCACAGAATACGACTTTTATTGCTGCGTGCCTTGACTTCATGTCAGTGGGGGATACCGATTTCTCTCCGCCCACCACTGCCGTTAATCTTGTTTTGGGTGATTCCTCTCGCCACCTGCAGAGGTGGGAGAATTCTCACTTATTTCGTTAAATAACCATAAGAAATATCAGGAACCAAAAACAAATGAAATCCATTAGGGTGCTTCATTTTATCGACAATCTGCGGGCGCGGTCAGCGCGCCCGTGTTTTATGCGAAAGATAATCAGGAGGAATTTATGTATTTGTTCGCACTGTTGACAACCAGTACGGAAGAGCTGCCGGATTTAAAGGATCTGCAGCCGGAGGACGTTAACCGGTTAGTGAAATATGTCAAAGACTCGATACCTGGTCTGATTGATTTTGGAATTAAAATTGTCATCGCTATCGTTCTGTTTTTCATCGGAACCAGACTAATCAAGTTAATCCAGAAACTGATCTGTAAAGCAATGCAGAGGCATGGATCAGAGGTTGGTGCCGTTCAGTTTGTCGGATCATTTGTAAAGGCGGCTCTATATTTTCTGCTGATCTTTATCCTGGCTGGATATTTGGGAGCAGATACGGCATCGATCGTAGCACTGGTTGGATCGGCCGGTCTGGCGATTGGTCTCGCCGTTCAGGGGAGTCTTTCCAATTTTGCGGGAGGAGTTCTGATCTTGCTGCTGCGTCCCTTCAAAGTGGGGGATTACATCATAGAAGGAACCTATGAGGGCACCGTTGACAAGATCGAGCTTTTTTATACCAGGCTGCTGACTGTAGATAACCGGATGGTGATTATCCCAAACGGGATTCTGTCCAACAACAGTCTGACGAATGTCACCGCCCAGGAAAAACGTCAGATCGATATCCGTGTGGGAATCGCCTACGACGCGGATCTGAAAAAAGCAAAGGATCTGCTTCAGAACATAATGGATCAGGATGGCTGTGTATTAATGGAAGAGGATACAAAAGTGTTCGTAGACAGCCTTGCGGACAGCTGCGTACAGCTGGGCCTTCGATGCTGGGTAAAAACGAATGATTACTGGCCGACCCGCTGGCGGATGACGGAAACTATTAAATTGTTATTTGACGAAAATCATATTGAGATTCCCTTTAACCAGCTGGATGTCAATATCAAAGATAATGCTATAGCAAATAAAGCCAAATAATGGTACATTTGATTACAAAACAGGAAACTACAGGAGGAATACGAAGTGAGCGAAATCAGAGATATCACACTGGCAGAATCCGGTGCCAGAAAAATTGAATGGGTAAAGAAGAACATGCCGCTGCTGCGCAATCTGGAGATTGAATTTGAGAAAGAAAAGCCCTTTGCGGGCAAACGGATCGCTCTGTCCATTCATCTGGAGGCCAAGACGGCCTATCTGTGTAAGGTGTTGGCAGCCGGAGGAGCCGAGATGTACATTACCGGAAGTAATCCCTTGTCCACACAGGATGATATCGCGGCCGCCCTGGTGGAGTGCGGGCTGAATGTTTACGCCTGGTACGGGGCTACGGAGGATGAATATAACCGTCATATCAGTTCGGTGTTAGAGCATGATACCAACATCATCATTGACGACGGCGGGGACCTGGTCCATATGCTTCATACAAAGTATCAGGACAAGATCTGCCATGTGATCGGCGGGTGTGAGGAAACTACGACCGGAATCATCCGTTTGATTGCGATGGAAAAAGCGGGGGAATTGAAATTCCCGATGGTGCTGGTCAACAATGCGGAATGTAAGCATTTCTTCGATAACCGGTATGGCACCGGCCAGTCTGTATGGGACGGTATTATGAGGACGACGAATCTGATCGTGGCAGGCAAGGTAGTCGTGGTAGCCGGATATGGCTGGTGCGGAAAAGGGGTGGCCATGCGTGCCAAAGGGCTCGGGGCACAGGTAATCGTCACGGAGGTCAATCCGGTGAAGGCCATAGAGGCTGTGATGGATGGTTTTGATGTGATGCCGATGAAGGAAGCCGCCGCTTTGGGCGATTTCTTCGTGACCGTTACAGGGTGCAGCGGTGTCATTACAGAGGAAGACTTCCGGGTGATGAAAAATGGAGCTATCCTTTCCAACGCCGGACATTTTGATGTGGAAGTGGACGTGAAGGGGCTGAAAGAGATCGCGCTGGAATCCCGGGAAGAACGTAAAAACATCATGGGTTACCGTATAGACGATGACCGCTGGATCTATGTTCTGGGCGAGGGAAGATTAGTGAATCTGGCCTGCGGCGATGGACATCCGGCGGAAATTATGGATATGAGTTTTGCCATCCAGGCTCTGAGTGCCAAGTACCTGGTGGAACATGCCGGTAAGCTGACTGAAAAAATCATACAGGTTCCCAGGGAAGTGGATGAGGAGGTCGCTGCCAGAAAGCTGAGTTATATGGGGAAAAAGATCGACAACCTGACAGCGGAACAGATCGTATACCTGAATAGTTCTACGGTCTGATGTAAAGATCTGGCAGTGCGGGCGGCACAGGATGCCGTCTTATATAAGGAGATATAACATGCGTATCGTGGTAATAGACGGTCAGGGCGGCGGGATCGGAAGCAGCCTGGTAGGAAAATTAAGGGAAGCGGTTTCCCCGGAGACGGAGATTATCGCTGTGGGAACGAATGCGCTGGCGACATCAGCTATGCTTAAAGCCGGCGCCATGGCAGGCGCTACCGGCGAGAATGCGGTGATTTTCAATGCAGCCAGAGCGGATGTGATAACCGGCCCCATGGGGATACTTCTGGCCAACGCAATGTATGGGGAAATTACCCCGGACATGGCGCAGGCGGTTTCCTCTTCGCAGGCATTGAAGGTTCTGGTTCCTATCTCTCAGTGCTCGGTCCGGGTGGCAGGCGTTGCAGGCAAACCTATGGCCGCTTATGTAGAAGAAGTCGCGGCCATAATTCTGGACTGCAAAAACTGAAATTATGCAGGGTGATCCTGGGGTGCGGATATCATTTCTGTATTATCCAGGACCATATGACAGTTTTCTTTGATTCCATAATATTCGAAATATCGGTTCTCCATAGGAATCCATTCCTGTAAAAAGCGCCGGTGCATATGCGGTCCATTTCTTTGCAGAATGCACCGGCTTTGTGCATCCTTTGAGACATCCAGGAAGATTTTAAGATCCGGTTTTAAGCAGCATCCGGGATGCAGACTGTAGGCGCCTTCCACGATCCGCAGGGGCTTTAAAGGAACTTTTATGTAATCCTCCAGTGTCATCGTGGCGCACTGGAACTTTTGATAGGTAAATTCCCGGTGGCAGAGTAATCCTTCGGCTGTCTCCGCGCAAAAACGTTCATAGTCAATATTTCCGCCTGGTTCTTCCAGGCGTTTTTTTGTGCGCTGCGATGCCTGCAAAAAGAAATCGTCCATATGAATCACAGCGGCATCAAAAACAGAGTTTAACAATTCCGCCAGAGTGGATTTACCAGAAGCACACCGGCCATCGATGACAACGGTCACATACTCCTGTTCCGACAGAAGCTCTGCAATACGCCCGATGACAGGCAGATAGTAGCCGTAAGCCTCATAGACGATCCGGTAAGCGGGCCGATAAGCGGCGTGGTAGGCGGCGCTATGGCTGAGAACCGGATAGCCCATCTCCCGATAGGTATTCATATAACTGTGGTATTCGTCTTCCGGGAAAGGAAGATCACCCCGGCGGCAGCAATTCTGAAGCACCTGGCATTTTTCTTCAAAAGAAGAGAGGGAACCCTTTACCGTATTTGCTGTCAGACAGAACATACGATGGATGCAGCCCAGCAGCTGTGCTGGTATCCGCCCATTTATATAGAGCCTGCACAAACCGCTGCCGATGGATTCATAATATCCGCCGGTGGCGATACCGGCATCCTGACTGGTATCCGCCGCTCCGGCCGTCATGGGTTTTGGAGCACCGGACTTACGATTCTGTCCCCACTCTTGATTCTGTTCCCACTCTTTTTTCAGACGGGCAAAGGCTTCCGGCTCGTTTTGAATCATGTGTCCGCCGCCGAATTCATTCTGATAGATAAGCTTTATCAGATCCTGCAGCTTAAGACACGGATAAGTTTGATATTGCTTGATTAAAATATTTGAGAGTTCATGATGGTCAGCCATAAGGTTCTTCCTTTTCGTTCCATTGGTGTGATCCTGCAGATGGATAGGCGGCGTTACACTCGCACAGGTTCATCGCTGGAAAAAAGGTGTGTCCGTTTCAATGCCAGTACGACCGGAGGAATCACGACCAGCTGTAGGATAATACCGGGAACCGCGTTCAGAACGGCTCCGCCGGCGAAGAACTGCCACGTAAAGAGCGTGCCGGCTATGGTTGACAGAATCATGCTTACGATTCCCCATACAATCCTTCCGCCGATCATAGATAAGATCAGGGACAGATAAACTGTTGACACCTTCTTGCGCAGTTTCCAGTAAAACAGGCCGGAGAGAGCACCATAAGCAGCCAGTTCAAAAGCCATAGCCAATGCCGTGGGAAATAGCGGGGGCATACCAAACAACGCGCTTCGCAGAAGCGGGGTAACGATCCCGACTATGAGCCCTAATGGCCAGCCGCAGATAAAGCCGCATAACAATACCGGAATATGCATGGGCAGCAGCATACTTCCGATCTGAGGAATCTGACCGGTAAAGAATGGTAAGACAATTCCTAATGCGATAAAGACCCCTGCAAATACCAAATTCCTGGTCGAAAAATAATTGGTTTTCATAATTTCGTCTCCTTTGGGTAAGCTTTAAGAGGTGGTTCCTGAACAGAAACACAAAAACACCTCTCAAGAATGAGAAGCAGATACCTTCATGGTAATTAGAATGTCTTCCTGAATTCCGATCAGATAAATGAGATCTGTAAAACATGCCTTCCTGGCATTTTTTTTAATTATACTCTGGAAGAACATTCCAGTCAAATGATAAATACAGCATTTTGCTGCAATTGTTAGGTGAAACAGCAATTGTTAGGTGAAACAGCAATTTTCAGGCGAAACAGCAATTTTCAGCATACGTCAATATTCAGCATATCCCAGCAATCTGGGCTTTTAAAGATACAGGAAACTGCACAATCAAGATTAAAAACTTACAATAAATATTAGAAATCAAAAAAATAAATTGTACAACATGCATAGCTCTGATATAATAAAAACAGTATATTTTGAAATGGAGGCGGGCATCATGAAAGGTAATGTAATTGTAGGACAGTCCGGGGGGCCGACTGCGGTAATCAATTCCAGTATCGCCGGTGTATATCGAACGGCGATCGACAGAGGGGCCAGGAAAGTGTACGGAATGCTGCACGGCATTCAGGGCTTTCTCGATGAAAAATATGTAGATCTGAGTGATCACATCCGCAACGACCTGGATGTGGAGCTGTTGAAGAGAACCCCATCCGCATATCTGGGATCCTGTAGATTCAAATTGCCGGAGATCCATGAAGATCGCGATATTTATGAGAAGATCTTCGGGATTCTGGATAAACTGGAGATAGAAGCATTTATCTACGTGGGCGGCAATGATTCTATGGATACGATCAAGAAATTATCTGACTATGCGATCGTAACCGGACACGATTGTAAGTTCGTGGGAGTGCCCAAAACCGTAGATAACGACCTGGCTCTCACAGACCACACACCCGGATACGGAAGTGCGGCGAAATATATCGGCACCTCCACAAAAGAGGTGATCCGGGATGGGCTGGCATTGACCTACGACAAAGAACAGGTTATCATCCTGGAGATTATGGGGCGTAATGCCGGATGGCTGACCGGGGCGGCGGCTCTGGCCAGAAGCGAGGATTGCGACGGGCCGGATCTGATATACCTTCCGGAGCTGACCTTCGATGTGGACAAATTTAAGAAAAAAGTTGGAGAACTGCTGGAGAAAAAGAAATGTGTCGTGGTTGCCGTATCCGAGGGGATTAAAGTGGCGGACGGCCGCTATGTATGCGAACTGTCGGAAGGCATTAATTCCGTAGATCCTTTCGGGCATAAGCAGCTGACCGGAACCGCCAGCTATCTGGCTGGTATGCTGGCTGCCGAATTCGGCTGTAAGAGCCGCGCCATAGAGCTGAGTACCCTCCAAAGAAGTGCGTCCCATCTGGCGTCCCGGGTGGATATCAATGAAGCGTTCCAGGTCGGCGGTGCCGCGGTGAAGGCTGCGGACGAAGGGGAAACAGGGGTAATGGTAATCCTGGAGCGGGTATCCGACGACCCGTATCAGTGCGCCACCGCGGTTAAGAATGTCCATAAAGTTTCCAATGTAGAGAAACTGGTGTCCAGAAAATGGATTAACAAAGAAGGTACGTATGTGACTGAAGAATTCCTGGACTATGTCAGGCCGCTGATTCAGGGAGATTACCCGCCTGTTATGGTAGAAGGACTTCCCAGACATCTGTTTCATAATAATAAATGGTAATAATGGACAGTCCCCTGCGAAATGCTCCGGCATTTCACAGGGGACTACTTTAAACTGCATTCTTTTGCTATTTCTTTTCATCATTGATGATCAGCGCCATAAATACCAGATCATCTTCCCCGGCATTTGCGATCCCGTGACCGTTGCCGGTGGGCGTATATGTAGTATCGCCGGCAGTTACACTGCGTTCGCTTCCATTATCCGTGTAAATGCCGTTTCCGGTCAGGAAGTGAAATGTCTCACTTTCCCCCATATGCTCATGGTAGCCAATCGAACATCCTTTCGCAAGGGTAATCTTCGCGTACAATCTGCACATACCGTTCATCTGCGCATCATCCAGAATATGCTCAATCACTACCGTACCGTTACCGCCGCGCATACCTTCTCTTTTTTCAACTCTGTTGGACATGACGGAAACCTCCTTTCTAATTGATCAGTTCTTTGTTATTTTATCACAGCCCGGACGGGTTGTCGACTTTTTGCGCCGTGCCGGTATCCAAACGATCGGGCCAGCCGGGTATCCGGCCGTTTAAGATGGCTCGGAACATCCGCTCTCTGGCGCCCGGATGCTCAAAGTTTAACTGCCTGACCAGGTTTTTCGCGTATTCCCGCTTAGTAAAACCATCGATGGGACAGCGGCTTTTCGCCACGGGCAGCTGATACTTGTTCTGAAATCCGATCACATCCGCCTCGTTTACATACATCAGAGGGCGGATCACCGTTACATCCATGCGGTCCAGGTAGGTCTTTGGCGAAAAGGAGTAAAACCTGCCTTCAAAAATCAGGGAGAGCAGCATAGTTTCTATTATATCGTCTTTGTGATGGGCATAGGCGACTTTATTACAGCCTAATTCCTTCGCTTTCGTATTGAAGGCACCTTTCCGCATTTTGGCGCACAGGGCGCAGGGATTGGGTTCTTTTCGGTCCTCAAAGATGATTTTGGCGATCTGGGTATCCACCACGGTATAACGAACGCCCAGCTCCCGGCAGAGTGCCCGTACAGGCTCCACGTCGAATTCTTCGTATCCTAGATGCACGGTAACCGCCTCTATGGTAAACTTCCTGGGATAGAAACGCATCAATCCGTGCAGTGCATAGAGCATCGTCAGGCTGTCTTTTCCGCCGGATATCCCAACGGCGATTTTATCCCCCTCCTCAATCATCTGATAATCATCCACGGCCTTTCTGGTGTAACTCAAAAGCTGTTGTAGTTTCATTCCTATTTCCTCCAGTGGCGCGTACGCTGCGCCATTCATTTCACAGATATCTTATCCTCAGACATTACATCATGATTGCACGCAAGCATACTCCCTCTGGGAGATGCACACTCCGCGCCAAGGCAGGCACTACGGCGCAGCTCTAATGTCTATCGACATTATAGCATGAGCCGCCGGATTCAGAAACTGTTTTTCTGATTGAATTATGATTGAATCGGAGTATTAATTCTGATTTTTTATGGAGAGTGTGGTATAATTTGAAAGGATAATGGTCAGAAAACGACTGCGGGAATCCGAATATGTGAAAAAGAGAAAAAAGGTTGGACAAAAAGATGAAATTCAAATGGGACAAGAAGTATCTGCAATGGGGCATAACGGTATTTCTGACCGCTGCTGCCATTCTTATTTTTTACTATTTTATGTTTCACGGGGATAATATACAGGCAGGGATAATGAAGGTGGTCAATATCTTAATGCCGGTCATTTACGGGGCGATTCTGGCCTATCTGCTGACCCCGATCATCAATTTTTGGGAGAGGCATACCTTTGCCGTATACCGGAGAAAGCATGGCGATCCCTCCCGGAAGCTGTGTAAATTCTTTCGGTTCTTTTATATCCTGCTGGCATTGATCCTGGTGGTCGTCGGTCTGTTCGGCCTGCTCTACATGGTCGTTCCCCAAGTCGTGGCAAGCATCGCCACTATCATAATGGGGCTGCCGAAAACTTTACATGATATGGAAGAGTGGGCGCTGGAGCTGCTGCGGAATAATCCGGATCTGGAGCAGGTGATCAGTAACGTGCTGGAGAATGCCACACAGGATCTTCAGAACTGGCTGACGAACGTATTGCTGCCGTCTGTGAATACACTGCTGCTTCAGATATCCCTTGGCGTGGTGGATGTGGTGGTGGTGCTTAAGAACCTGTTTATCGGCTTTATCGTATCCATCTATATTCTGGTCAGCAAAGAAATCTTCGCGGCGCAAAGTAAAAAACTTTTATTTTCCCTTTTAAGACCCCAGAAGGCAAACCTGCTGCTCTCAAACCTCAGATTTACCAATAAGACATTCGGGGGATTTATCAGCGGAAAATTAATCGATTCCCTCATCATTGGTATTTTATGTTTTATTTACACAAAAATCGTAGGCGCGCCCTATGGGATGCTGGTCAGCGTAATCGTTGGAGTTACCAACATCATTCCCTTCTTCGGCCCTTACATTGGAGCGGTTCCCAGCGCACTTTTGATCCTGATGGCCGATCCTATGCAGTGTGTATATTTTATCATCTTTATCATCGTACTGCAGCAATTTGACGGAAATATTCTGGGGCCTAAGATCCTGGGCGGGTCCACCGGATTGTCCAGCTTCTGGGTGCTGGTCTCCATTCTGCTGGGTGGCGGTCTGTTCGGGATCGTTGGAATGTTCGTGGGTGTTCCATTGTTCGCGGTGCTGTACGCCGGTGCGAAAGCTCTGGTGAATAAGTCCTTAAGCGCTAAGAACCTGCCCACGGATACCCAGGTCTATCTGAAGTTACAGGCCGTGGACGTGGAGACGAAGGAATTTGAATATCCGCAGGAATCTGCCGGACATTTGAAAAAGAACATACAGGAAAAGGAGACAGATAAGAAATGAGATTGGTGATTCAAAGAGTGAGCCAGGCGTCAGTACAGGCTGACGGTGAGACCGTAGGGCAGATCGGCGTCGGATTGTTGGTGTTTGCCGGCGTTTCCGACCGGGATACCAAAGAGGACGTGGACAAGCTGGTTCAGAAAATAATCAAACTGCGAATCTTCGAGGATGAGAATGGAAAAACAAACCTATCCCTGAAAGATGTGGGCGGCGAACTGATGATTGTCTCTCAGTTCACGCTGTACGCTGACTGCCGGAAAGGGAACCGGCCCAGCTTCACCGGTGCCGGCAGTCCCGCGCTGGCGGAGCAGTTGTATGAGTATATGATAACTCAGTGCCGCAAAGAGGCAGTGAAGGTAGAACACGGTATCTTCGGAGCGGATATGAAGGTTCAGCTTACAAATGACGGACCTTTTACGGTCATTTTGGAAAATTAGTTTACGTAATATATTTATGTTTACCATATATTATGTAAAACAAATATGCAGATTTACAGAAAGAGGAGAGGAACGTTGAATAAAGCAGCAGTATTTTTTGATCTGGATGGTACGATCTACGATATAAAAAAGGGAATGCCCGATGACACGATGGAGGCAATTCACAGATTGAAGGCGAATGGGCACAAAGCTTTTCTGTGTACGGGCAGAAGTAGAGCCTATCTGCCCAAAGAACTGTCCGCACTTCACCTGGACGGCATGGTAGCTGCCTGCGGGGCTTATATGGAATATCAGGGGCACTGCATTTACAATGAACGGATGTCTGCCCCTGTTGCTAAAAAAACTGTGGAAATTCTGCGGGCCAACGGTTTGGTTCCTGTCATGGAAGGCTGGGATTATCTCTATTATGACAAAGAGGAATATCACAGCGGTATAGACTGGTACGCGGATCTGATCACAGAACAATTAGGTGGACGTTTGCGGCCGATCCGGAACTATGAAAACATAATGGATATCAATAAAGTAAGTGCCAAACGGACGAAAGGGTGCAGTTATGAAAAAGCCCTCCAGGAACTCTCCGAATATTATGACTATATCAATCATGGGGAACATGGGTTTGCCAGCAATACAATCGAACTGGTTCCCCGGGGGGTGTCAAAAGCGACCGGAATCGAACGGATGATCCGGACGCTTGGGATTGCCAGGGAGGATACCGTGGCTTTTGGCGACAGCAATAATGATATGCCGATGTTTGAATATGTACATACCAGAGTGGCTATGGGAAATGCAAGCCAGCCGTTAAAGGAAATGGCGGATTATATTACCGATGATATGTGGAAAGGCGGAATCACCAGCGGCCTTCATCATTTACAGCTGATCTGAATTTACAGCTGATCTGACGGCAGGCCGCATAGAAGCAACCGATAGTTGACAGGCAGTTGGTAGAAAGTTGCGGGTACGTCTGGTATGATCAGACCAACAGGAAGGAGCGAAGATCATGCTGGGAGAAAAAATCAAAAATCTGAGGGAGCAAAACGGATATTCACAGGAAAGGCTGGCGGAACAGTTGGGAGTCAGCCGGCAGGCCGTATCCAAATGGGAAACCGGACTGTCCAGGCCGGATATGGGAAATTTGATCGCGCTGGCAAAACTGTTTCATATTTCTTTTGATGAGCTGATCGGGAATGGGGAAGCCGATCAAAAGACCAACCCCGCTGTTGTGGAAATGCCGTTTGACAGTGAGACGTCTAAGATAAACGAAAATCCGCAAAACATCCCGGAAGAGTCCAACCATATCAGGCACAGGAGTGCAGCAAAGAAGAAAAAGTATTGGAAGAAAAGCCGGATATACTTCACTGCGAGTTGTATGTTAGTCCTGTTGATATGCGGTTACCTCTATTTCTGCTATTATGACACGAAGGGAACAGGTAACCCGGATTCAGGTAAATCAGGTTTAGGTAAAACGGATACTGATAATACAGATCCAGGTATTCTTGAAACCGGAGGGAGCAAAACAGGAGGGAGCGAAACAGGTGAGATGGGATTAAGTGAAGCCGATCCTGGCAATACGGGGATAGGGCGGCCTACGGCAGAAGATCCTGAAGATACGAATATGGATCAACCGCAGGACAGCCTGAACACGGTGGATAGCGTTCAATTCCAAACAGTAGTACAGAATTTTGCAAATGCCTACTTTCGTTCCGATCCGGAAGAGGCTGCGCGATATTCCGTGATTGCGGAAGATGAGATCGAGGTATATCCAGAGGATATTGCAGAGGATCTCGCTTATATGGTGTTAAAATGGAATCCGGAGGACCTGTCCGACCAACCTGTCCGTGTCCAATATCAGTGGCAGGTAAAGGGAAGCGACAGCGCCGATTATCTTGGCCTGGAGGTCATGAAAATCAATGACGAATGGAAAGTCACCTTATGTTATCTGGAAAAATGAGATTCCGCAGTTAAGACAAGTTAAGAATCGCTAAGAAAATGTTAATTTTCCTGTTCCGCAGTTGACGGCCGCAAGGACCATGCATATAATACGCATATAGCTCAAAATAATGAATGCATTGGAAAGAAGCGCCATGGAACAGGTGGATTGTGAAGCGGACCCATATAATAACTTCATATTCTTATATGTATTTTACAGGCATAGACTGTGTGGAAACAAACGCACAAGTCATGCCTTTTTGTGTGCCAAAAGTTTTACAGGGAATCGGAAATAAAGGGGAGTGACATCAATGATACAGTTTTTGAAAAAGCAATCGCCCGGGCGGTTGATCACTATGGGTTTTGCGAGCGTCATATTGTTAGGGGCCGTACTGCTCATGCTGCCATGTGCAGCCAATGAGGGGGTAAAAGTAACTTTTATCGACGCGTTATTTACCTCCACCAGCGCGGTATGTGTAACCGGACTGATCGCCATTGACACAGCGGATCATTTTAACGTGTTCGGACGAACCGTCGTGGCGATGCTCATACAGATCGGGGGCCTGGGAGTTACCTCCGTAGGGGTTGGTTTCATCCTGATGGCAGGAAAGCGGGTCGGATTCAAAGGACGGATGATGGTACGGGAAGCGATGAATATGAATACATCCAAAGGAATGATCCGGCTGGTGAAATCTATCCTGCTCATGACCTTATGCTTCGAGGCAGCGGGAGCGTTCTTAAGCTTCTTTGTATTTGTCCGGGATTACCCCCCGCTTCAGGCGCTGGGAATCAGTTTGTTCCATTCTGTGGCAGCATTTAACAATTCCGGATTTGATATACTGGGCGGCTTACATAATCTGATTCCATATCAAAATAATGTGATGCTGAATCTGATCACCAGCGGTCTGATTATATTCGGCGGCCTGGGATTCCTGGTTATCCTGGATGTGATCAAAAAACATTCCTTCAAAAAGCTGTGCCTGCATTCCAAAGTGGTTATCACCACCAGTATCCTCTTGTTGGCGATCGGAACGGTCCTGTTAAAATGCACGGAAAATATCAGCTGGCTGGGAGCCTTTTTCCAGAGCGTATCCGCCCGGACGGCCGGTTTTTCCACCTATCCCATCGGGACATTTACCAATGCGGGCCTGTTTGTCCTGACCATACTGATGTTCATCGGTGCTTCTCCAGGGTCCACCGGAGGCGGTATCAAGACAACTACGCTTTTCACCCTGCTGCTGACCGCCAAAAGCGCAGCAACCAATCAGCATTGCCTGGCTTTTCACAGGAAACTATCAGACGAGGTGATATCGAAAGCCTTCATTGTAGCATTCTTATCCCTGTTGGTCGTCAGCCTCGGTACACTGGCGCTGTGCATCTGCGAACCGGAATATTCTTTTATTCAAATTTTGTTCGAGGTAACATCCGCGTTCGGTACCGTCGGCCTCTCCACAGGCATTACACCGGATCTGGGTGTGGCAGGAAAGCTGATCTTAATTCTTACGATGTTCATCGGAAGACTGGGGGCCCTGACGATCACTTCCATCTGGGTATTCAAGACCACCTCCAATGTCAGATATACCGAAGAAATGATAACAATCGGTTAAAGAAAAAGCTCCTAACAATTAACATAACGAAAAGAAAAACAAAACGGAAAGGAAAATATGAGATGAGAGGAAAAGAGACTTATTCATATGGAATTATCGGATTAGGAAGATTTGGAACCGCACTGGCCAAAACCTTATCAGAAGCCGGTAAAGAGGTGGTGGTAATCGATCATCTGGAGAGCAAGGTAAAAGAGCTTCGGCAGTACACAGAAAACGCCTTTGTCTCTGAGGATCTAAGCAGGGAAGTATTAGAGGAGATCGGAATCCAGAACTGTGATACTGTCGTAGTCTGTATCGGTGAAAAAATAGATACCAGCATTCTTACCACATTAAATGTAGTAAGTCTGGGAGTACCGCGGGTAATCGCCAAAGCCATCAGCCCGGAACAGGGCGAGGTGCTGGAAAAAATAGGCGCCGAAGTAGTATACCCTGAGCGGGATATGGCCCTGCGTCTGGCCAAGCGGCTCTTAACCAACAATATCCTGGATTATATCAATCTAAACAATGATGTGGAGATCACAGAGATCAGCATCACCCAGGTAATCGCCGGCAAAACCGTCCTGGAGCTGGATCTGCGCAAAACCTACGGACTCAATATCATTGCGGTGGAGCATGACCGCCGCACAGACACGGAAGTAGGACCAGACTATCGTTTCCAGCAGGGCGATATCATCGTAGTCATTGGTAAAACACAGAATGTCAAACGGTTTGAACAATATCTGTCGTAGGGACTTGGGAGGGTGACTATGGTCCGGGCTGAGAGGGGCGCGGCGGGATCTTCCGGGGATGCGCGGACAATCTCGTGGGGCCAAATCGCTTCGGCCAGCCTAAGAACGGGTAACACAGGCGGAGGGAGAACCTTTTATTAGCAGGACCCGGAACAAACTCGCCAAAAAAACGGCTCGGACAGTGTTCCAGGTCCTGCAAGGTTCTCCCTCCACCCGTGTAACCCGTTCTAAGGCTGACCTCAAGCGATTTGGCCCCACGAGATTGTCCGCGCATCCCCGGAAGATCCCGCCGCGCCCCTCTCAGCCCTGCATTATAACAAACCGAGTTCCATGGTCGATATAGCCAGGATTGTTAAATAGGATCTGGTTTAGTAGGTTTGGGTTAATCCGGACTTATTTATATTCAGATGCTTTATATATTGATGTTTTATATATTGATACTTTATATTAGGATACATTATTATTTTAACTATCTATAAAAACATTATTTTAACTATTGACGGAATTCTAAACTTGTTTGTTCTTCAAATAAATTTATTGATTGATTTTTTGAAATTCTTTATTTTTAATTATCTTTACTATTAATTTTATTTTTACTACTAATTATCACCTTTACTACTAATTATCATTTTTATTTGAACGAATAACTAAATTTAGGAAAATGAATCTCAGGTTTCACAAAAGCAGGGGCAGGAGGGCACAGGGAGAGATTCCGGGGGGCGGAGCAAAAAAGAAACGGGAGCCAAATCGCTTGAGGCCGGACCTTAGAACGACTTACGCAGATGGTGGGAGAACCCCGCAGATCCCGGAACACTGTTTGAGCCGCTTTTTGGCGAGTTTGTTCCGGGATCTGCTAATAGGGGGTTCTCACGCCATCGGAGTTAGTCGTTCTTAGGTCCGGCCGATGCGATTTGGCACCCGTTTCTTTTTTGCTCCGCCCCCCGGAATCTCTCCCTGTGCCCTCCTGCCCCGGCCCTTAGTAAGAATCCCTTAGTAAGAACCCCTTAGTATCCCTATCCCAAAGCAGCCAGCAGAACAGTTAACTTAGGTCTTTACAGTTAATCTTTTAGTTAGTATACTAATAATTAGGTTGCTAATTTAAGAGAGGATGCATATATATGAATCATATAAGGGATTCCCTTCATTTGTTGATATTTAAAACGTTTCGTGCACAGCGTAATAAGATCAGGCCGAAGCTGTCAGGGATCGGTCTGTCGGTGGGGCAGCCTAAGGTACTGCAGTATCTCTCGGAACATACGGAATGCATGCAGAAGGATCTGGCCGCTTATTGTGATGTGGAACCGGCTACTATTTCTAAGATGCTGGATACAATGGAAAAAAACGGGTTAGTGAAACGGGAAGACCGAAAAGAAAACCGCAGGGCGTTTCGAATCGTGCTTACCCACGAAGGAGAACTTCGGCTGGCTGCCTGGGATGAGATCTGCAGGAGCATAGACGCAGTGAGCCTGAATGGATTTACCGCGGAAGAAGAACGGCAGTTTAAGAATTACCTGTGCCGAATGTATGAAAACTTGACAGGGAAGGCCCTGGAATAATATTTTTTTGATTGGGACAAATGAATATGGAAAGGGGAAGAGAGCTGTGCTTCGGCGTTACTTAAAATATTTTCATAATTATAAGAAATATCTGTTTATCAGCTGTATCTGCGTAGTGTTGGAAACCACCTTTGAACTGATTATTCCAATGCTGATGGCCAATATTATTGATATTGGGGTGGCCAACAAGGATCTGTCCTATATTTTTCGCAGAGGCGGTGAGATGGTATTCTGCGCGCTGCTGTCCCTGATGCTGGGGATCTTGTACGCGAAATTCGCGGCGTTATCCGGTCAGGGATTTGGGGCGGAATTAAGAAAAGAGGAATTCCAAAAGCTCCAGGAGTTTTCCTTTGGAAATATGGACCGGTTTTCCACCTCGTCGCTGGTGACTAGACTCACCAGTGATGTCACGATTCTTCAAAATGCCATCAGCAATGGAATCCGTCCTACGGTCCGGGGACCGCTGATGTTAATTATAGCGCTGGCAATGTCCTTTTGGATTAACGCCAGGCTGGCTCTGGTTTTTGTGGTCGCACTCCCGGTACTGGGCGTCGCGCTTATACTCATCATTCGGCATCTGCGGCCCATGTACGGAAAGATGCAGCGGGCCGTGGACCTGGTGAACCGGACTGTCCAGGAGAATCTGATCGCTATCCGGGTGGTGAAGTCTTTTGTCCGCGGGGATCATGAGATTCAGAAGTTCCGGGATGTCAATGAAGAACTGAAGTCTGCCAGTGAAAAAGCTTTTCATTATGCGGTATTGAATATGCCGTGTTTTCAATTTGTCATGTACGGGACGATCATCGCTATCCTCTGGTTCGGCGGTAATCTGATTACGGTCGGGGGAATGCAAGTCGGGGCTCTGACGGGTTTCCTAAGCTATGTATTACAGATTTTGAATTCGCTCATGATGCTCTCAAATGTATTTATGATGCTGACCAGAAGTATCACCAGCGCGGTACGGATCGAGGAGGTTCTGGAGGAAAGAAGTGAAATCACGGACGAAAACGTAAGAGAGATCGAAGTCAGGCGGGGTGACGTGGATTTCGAGAATGTCAGTTTTAAATATAAGTCGGATGCGAAGGAATACGTTCTGAAAAATATTGATTTGCATATGAAAGCGGGACAGACGATCGGTATCATCGGAGGCACCGGTGCCGCCAAATCCACATTGGTTCAGCTCATCCCCAGGCTGTACGAAGTGACGGACGGATCTGTGAAAATCGATGGGATTGATGTGAGGGAATATCCCATGCAGCATCTGCGGGACGCGATCGGTATGGTGCTGCAGCGAAATACCCTGTTCTCCGGATCGATACGGGATAATCTGAAATGGGGAAATGAGAGCGCGGATGACGAGGAACTGTTAAGAGCCTGTGAGATCGCCTGCGCGGATGAATTTATATTTAAAATGCCGAAGGGGCTGGATACCGATCTGGGCCAGGGAGGCGTCAATGTATCCGGCGGGCAGAAACAGCGGCTGTGTATTGCCAGAGCTCTGCTGAAAAAGCCCAGGATTCTGATCCTGGATGACTCTACCAGCGCCGTGGATACCGCCACGGAACAAAAAATCCGCAGGGGGCTTAACAAAGAGCTAAAGGATACCACGAAAATCATAATCGCTCAGCGCATCAGTTCGGTAAAACATGCCGATCAGATTATCGTGCTGGAAGACGGGGAAATAAACGCGGTGGGAACACACGAAACATTGTGCGCCGCGAACCCGATCTACCAGGAAATATATTATTCCCAGCAGGAAGGAGCGGAAGAGAATGGCTAAATTAGTCGACTATAAAAAGCCCAAAAACGTCCGGAAGACTCTGAAACTTCTGTTCCGGTATCTGCGCAGGCACCTGATTGCATTTCTGGCCGTTACAGTGATGGTTATCGTATCTGCCCTGGCCAATATATATGGTACCTATCTGCTGAAGCCGGTCATCAATCAATATATCGTACCCGGCAATGTACCAGGGCTGATTCGAATGCTGTTGTTTATGGGAGCCATCTATCTTACGGGGGCGCTGTGCACGCTGGGTTACACGCAGTTAATGGTTAAAACCGCGCAGCAGGTAGTGAAGGAGATCCGAAGTGACCTGTTCATTAAGACACAGAAGCTGCCGATCGCTTATTTTGATGCAAAGACTCACGGGGAACTGATGTCCCGCTTTACGAATGATATGGATACGGTTCAGGAAGGCTTAAACAACAGTTTTACGATGATTATCCAGAGCTTTATTATCACAGTTGGCACCTTAGTTATGATCGTGGTGCTGAACGCCAGATTGTCTCTGATCGTATTTATCGCGTTTGTCTGCATGTTCGCATTTATCCGCTACAGCAGCAAAAAAAGCCAGCAGTATTTTAACGAGCAGCAAAAGTATCTGGGGAATCTGAACGGTTTTATTGAAGAAATGGTGGAAGGCGCTAAGGTAGTAAAGGTCTTTAACCATGAAGAAAAGAATATGGAAGAGTTCAGCCGCAGAAATGAGGAGCTGCGCAAAGCTTCCACATCGGCATTGACCCATGGCGGCCGGATGGTTCCGGTGGTGGTCAGCATTTCTTATCTGAATTACGCGGTTTCGGCTTGTATCGGCGGTCTGTTTGCCATCAGCGGACTGATGGACCTGGGAAGCCTCTCCAGTTACCTGGTCTATGTGAGGCAGACTGCGATGCCCATCAACCAATTCACACAACAGATGAATTTTATCATGGCGACCATCTCCGGTGCGGAACGGATCTTCGAGGTGATGGAAGAGGCGGAAGAGCTGGACCGGGGCGAAATCACGCTGGCTCAGGTCTGCACACAGCCGGACGGAACTTTGGCCGAATGCATTGTCTCATCTGATGAAAGAGGTATGGCTTCTGAAAAAAATAGGATTTTGCAGGAGAGAGAAGAGGAGGAGTGGGCTTGGAAATGCCCGCAGCCGGACGGCAGCTTTGTGCTCCGGCCGATGCAGGGAGATGTCCGATTTCATGATGTGACCTTCGAATACGTCAAGGGCCAGCCCATCCTTCACGATATAGATTTGTATGCCAAACCGGGACAGAAAATAGCGTTTGTAGGGTCCACAGGCGCGGGAAAGACTACCATTACCAACCTGATCAACCGTTTCTATGAGATTGCGGAGGGAAGTATCACCTATGATGGGATCGATATTAAAAAGATCCGAAAGGATGATCTGAGACATTCTCTGTCCCAGGTTCTGCAGGATACCCATCTGTTCACAGGGACAATCGAAGATAACATACGCTATGGTAAACTGGACGCTTCCTATGAGGAAGTGGTAGCTGCGGCTAAGCTTGCGAATGCGGATTCCTTTATCCGGCGGCTGCCGAATGGATATCAGACCATGCTTCAAAGCGATGGTGCGAATCTGTCCCAGGGTCAGCGCCAGCTGCTGTCCATTGCCCGCGCTGCGATTGCGGACCCTCTGGTATTGATTCTGGATGAGGCGACCAGCTCAGTCGATACCCGAACGGAAAAGCTCATCGAAAAAGGAATGGACCGCCTAATGCGGGGGCGAACTGTATTTGTGATCGCCCACAGGCTTTCGACTGTGCGCAACGCCGACGCGATCATGGTTTTGGAAAATGGACGGATCATAGAGCGGGGAGATCATGATGATCTGCTGAGGCAGAAAGGACGGTATTATCAACTGTATCATGGGATGTTTGAATTGTCTTAGAGATAGGGTACCAGGGCATAATAGAAATCTGTGTCAATAGAAATGGAAATTGTCTGTTTCGGATGCTGTGATTTTCTAAATTATGGTCGAATGAATGGCATAAGAATAAGAGAGGAGAAAATCATAAGAGGTCTTTTTTCTTATTTCACCGGTAACAAGGAGTATATATCTCATAAGCCTGATACAGAAATAGGGATAACTGAATGTTCATAATCAGAAAATACTTGTTGTTTATCTAATAACAACCTAATACAGGAAGTTTTAAACTTTCAGAAATAGATGTATTATAGATTGCAGTATGTTTATTATTTTCAAGAAAGTTTACGTAATATATTTATGTAAACATATAGTTATGTTAATTGACCTGATGTTAATTGAAAATGATCTATATATAGGTTGTTATTAGGTAAACAACCAGTATTTTCTGATTGGGATCAGTTACATTGAAAAAAACGTTATATGGATTAGAGTAAGAAAGAGAAGAGGGGGGCAAAAGTCCCTCTCTTATTTACAGTAATTATTCAATGATAGTGGGTAAATGAAGGTTTACATTGCCAATATTACATAGTAAACTATGTTTATATTATTATAGTGTATTATAGTTTGCTGGTATCGTATGGTTTCTGGTGCCATAGTTCTGGTATCGTATGGTTTCTGGTGCCTTCAGATTGCAGTTATTGTAAGTTTAGATTGATGTTATTGTAAGTTAAATAATAAAGGAAGCATATCAGAACGGTGACTCTGCCTTTATTATTTGATTGATGAAATAAAAAATGATAATCTTAAAATCAGAATGATAATCTTAAAATCAGCAGGAAATGGGATACAAGGGGGATATTTCTATGGTGAATGGTATAGATAAGAAAATAAATATAACAGAGACAATTAATAGAGAAGATATGCTTGAGTTAACCAGGCGCATGACACTGGCGAGAACCTCTATGACAAGGATTGCCGGAAGCTATATGGATGCTGGCGGTGACATCGATGGTACATTTAATACGAATTTTTTAAAGCTAACGCCTGTGGAAAAAGGAAAGAAACTTACGATTGCGAAGGAGATTCCTTTTTCCGGTACAAACGAAAACTTAAAACGATACAGATTCCCGGAGGATGCCACGAAACCCGGCAGTATATGGCAGCTTCTCATGGCAATGAAAACCTGTGGCCTGAAGGATGATGTATTGATGGAAACTTTTTATGATTTGATAGCTGAGAGTTATCAGACAGATCACGATTACGCGGTTTTGGTGTTCCATGACCGTTATGATATCCCGGCGAAAGCATCCGACCATGTAAGATTGTGGGAATCAGAAGAAGTATTTGAATATATAATCTGTGCCATTTGTCCGCTGAAAGGCGATTATGAGCCGGAGAAGCCGGAGTGTGGATTCCTTTTTCCGGCTTATTCCGACCGCTGTGCAAAATTAAATGAGATCGATGTATTTCAGGCAGATACCCGAAACCCCCATATAGCATTATTGAAAATTTTAGGACTTTGCTGACTCTGACTGCTGACCCTAACTTTCCCGAAGTTTTACAGCGGAAGCTGCCTTGCGACGCCGGTTTTCGTCAATTGCCGCGTAGTGTTTTCGAGTAGTATTTACATCTTTGTGGCCCAATACATCCGCAACCAGATAGATATCGCCGGTTTCCTGATAAAGAGTTGTACCATAGGTGCTGCGAAGTTTATGGGGAGTTATTTTTTTCATAGGAGTAATCTGGCGTGTATATTTTTTTACCATATTTTCTACAGCCTGCACACCGATCCGCTTGCGCTGCGTGGACAGAAACAGGGCATTTTCATGGCCCGGCAGCGGATTTTGGTTATCTCTGGAATTCTCCAGAAATTCTTTTAACGCATGTTCAACTTCGTCGCCGAAATAGACAACCATTTCATTTCCGCCTTTTCGGACGACTTTTATTCCATTATTTTTAAAATCCACATCGTTTAAATCCAGCCCCACACACTCTGATACACGGATTCCAGTACCCAAAAGCAAGGTTATGATCGCCAGATCCCTATATTTTGTTTTCTCATAATAAGCCTTTCGCTGACCGGTCAGTTCCGATCCGCAAGTTTCGACATAATCCAGCAGGGAAGCTACCTCATCAGGATCCAAACGGATAATGGCTTTTTCATGGAGTTTCGGCATGTCTACCAGTAAGGTCGGATTCGTCTTGATTAATTGCCGCTTGAAATAATAGGTATAAAAACTTCGCAGAGCGGACATTTTTCTGGAAAGGCCTTTTTCACCGTTAGTGATTATTTTGGAATCGGCGTCGTATACTTTGAGATATTCCTGATATTCTTCAATATCAACAGCCTCTAATCGATCCAAATCCTCAACCTTAAAGTCGGATGAACTGTAATTTTTATATATGGGATTGTTCTCGATGAGAAAATGGAAAAAAACTCTCAGGTCATAGGCATATGAAATGCGCGTTTTTGTAGAGGTGGTTGGCTCAATCGCCCGGAAGTAGTCTTTGGCAAATGGTGGGAGAGTTTTCAGAATTTCGCGGAGCTTTAGTGTGTTATTGATATTGCTCTGTTCATGATAGGTCATTGTATCCATATTTGTTCATCCTTTCCTGGATAAGATTATTAATACCGTTAATTTGTTTAAATTGAAAACTTATTATGGGAATAATTATTTGCCGTAATTCTTCATGTAGATTATGATACATCCGTATGATGATAATAAAGTGTTTCGATTGGAGCAACTGGGTTATATAGTATAACAATAGCATGATTTAAAAACGATACAAATAATTCTGGCGGGGATTGAGGAGAATAAGCATTTATTAATTTTGATTATATCAGATATAGATAATTTTAGCAATATCTATTTAATAAACCTGTATTTGTCGTATAGATTGACCAATGCTTCTTCCAGCCAGTCTAAATTCGTAAATGATGCGCTGCGTTGACCACGCGTCTCCATAATATTTAGTTCCAACATTTATACTTAATTTTTCATGTTCAAATATCTTAATTTTTATAAATAAATAAGATAAATGTAATTTGATTCTGTAATTGCGGGAAAAAATTCTTTTAACTCATAAGGGGCTCCTGTATCTGAATAAATCAGATTTTCCAAATTCAGAATTGTAAAATTCGCCGGGAGTTCAAAAAGTTCTTTTTCATCTTGTAACCCTTTTTCATCTTGTAACCGTGGATTCTAAGGTTTCTTATTCTACTGTTTTCTATAGATCGCTTGGGTACCCATTCCATATTCATCCGTCAGGATCACACCCATCTGTTCTTTATATACAATGCTGTCACTTAGTTCCGAACAGACAGATTCAGGCAGATAACTGCAGTACTTTCTGTTTTCTTTGTATTCCATAGAAATGTTCCGATCTCTGGTTCCGCAATAGTTCCTCAATAGTTCCGCACTATAGATTCCTTTATCCTGAACCTTGTATAAAGTTCTACATTCACTTAAAACCTGCCAGGCAGTCTGCGGCTGATCCCATAGGACTTCCCCTATCTTACCCCCATTCAATAAAATATGATACCAGCGTTCCCCTCTGGCACCCAGCCTCTCTTCTCTCTCGTATATCTCTTAAATTGATATAAATAATAAACAGCCCAGATACAATACCCGGGCTGTTTATTTCTTATCAACGCAATTCCACTGCTATTGATAAGGCACCATAAAATTTTATCGGATTTATCTGATATACTCATGAGAATAATAAGGAACTGTTATATACTGTCCCGCTTGAATATATTCATTCTCCAGATGGTTCATAGAAACCAATTCTTTCATATATCGGTCCAGAGATGGATATTCCTCAGAACAATACTCCTGTGCGATACTCCATAAGGTATCACCAGCTTCCACCTGAATGCTTTTAAAATATTTATAAGTAACATCCGGATCTGCATGGCCTTCTGCTTTTACCGATACCCCAACGCTGATAGATAAAGCGGCCAATAAACAAAATGAAAATACCAGAATACCAAATTTCCTGATCAGAATGCGGTTACCTCTTCTCTTCTTACTATTTTCCATAATAGCTGCCCCCTTAAAACCGAACGTATGATACGAACAAATGTTGCGAACGCATGTTCTTTATATGACTATTATAATAATCGAACAGTTGTTTGTCAAGAGGATAAGAAAAAAATCGAACAGATATTCCGAAAATTTGTTTGCTATTTTAAATGTATCATGTTATGATTAATAAAAATAAAGCTGATTATTATTACAACTGATATAAGAATCTTAATATCCGCAGCGACACAGGAGGTAAAACGAATGGGATATGGAAAGATCACAAAAAAACAGAATGAGATTTTAGAATACATAAAGAACGAGATCTTGAACAAAGGTTATCCGCCTGCCGTACGGGAAATATGTGAAGCGGTCCATTTAAAATCCACTTCTTCCGTTCATTCACATCTGGAAACCCTGGAGAAAAATGGTTATATCCGCCGGGACCCTACAAAGCCCAGAGCCATCGAAATCATCGATGATAATTTTAATCTGGTTCGCCGGGAGGTTGTAAATGTGCCGGTTGTCGGTACGGTTGCCGCAGGATCGCCGATTCTTGCAGTTGAAAATATTGAAAATTATTTTCCGATTCCCACAGAGTATATGCCGAATGAGGAAAGCTTTATGCTGAATGTAAAAGGCGACAGTATGGTGAATGCAGGAATTTTTAACGGGGACCGTGTGCTGGTACAAAAGCAGCAGACCGCAGAGAATGGAGATATTGTGGTTGCCCTGGTGGATGATTCCGCCACAGTAAAAACGTATTACAAAGAAGACGGTTACTATCGCCTTCAGCCAGAAAATGATTCCATGGAGCCAATTATTGTAACAGAAGTTGAAATATTGGGTAAAGTATTCGGCGTATTCCGCCTGTACTCCTGATTTGCGGGATATTGTCTGTTATCAGTTATATTATTGCAAAAAATCAAGGGAGAATACAAAACGGTATCTCTCCCTTGATTTATCACATGCTTGTTATAGTGCTTGTTTTAGCTAATTTCTATTTTAAAACAAAATTCTGTAAAAACGAAACTTCGAAATAATCGTTTCATTTTTTCAATATTCTTTGTACGGCGGAGACATCTAACAAATTTACAGTCTCAAATTTTCCTTTATAAAACACACTCCAATTATTAAATACGCAGGGCAATTCCTTTGCTTTTTGAAGTGTATCCACATGAATAAAAGATACAGGAATGCCATTCAGCTCACAATACTGTTCTATCCCTTCCATATTCTGATAGATATAAGGACACTGCATATCATAATAAATTGTCAGTTCTTTGTTCTCTATTTCATGATTTTTAACATTTTGTGCAAATTTGGGCATTGTCCCGTCAAATGAAAGCGCAAGCAATTCATATCCATCATCCGTAGTGTCAACAACCTCAAATCCGAATTTCTTTGCAAAGGATTGGTCGGAAAGCCAGGCTTTTTGTTTCTTGGCTCCCAGCATACAGACACCTGATTTCCCTTTTGCTTTGGCATCGTCTAAACAATACTCCATCAACGATTTACCATATCCTTTTCCTTTGTAATCGCCAGATACCCATAAGCAATACAAATAATAATAGTTGTCACCAATTATGGGTACCCAAGCAGTTTCAAGAGGTGCATATTCAATAAAAACCACAGCCTTCGCATTTAACTTTCGAAAGACATGGCCTTCCTTTAGCCGTTCTGAAAGCCATTGCCTCTTTGCCTCAACTCCCTGATGGGGTTTTCTGCTTCGGATAATGCAGCATAAATGCTCATTGGCAAGGTTTTCAGATGTTATGTTTATGAAATCCGTATGATTCATGTGTCCCCTCTCTTCACGTGGGAATTTAGCTATCCTTAGCCTCTAATCCGCCTTCAGATCCGTGACCTCAATCGTTCTCCCATCCCGCCAGATCCGTTCCAGATCATAGAACAGACGGTTTTCCGGGTCAAAGATATGAATTATTATATCGCCGTAATCCAGCAATACCCAATTGGCCGTATTGTACCCCTCCTGGTGTTTCATATCATATCCGGCCTGATGGAGAACCTTATCTACATTGTCGACCAACGCCTGGATCTGATTTCTGTTCGTTCCGTTTGCGATTATAAAGTAATCGGCCAGAACACTGACCTGAGAGATATCGATGATCCGGATATCCTCCGCCTTTTTCTCTTCCAGTGCTGCGCAAGCCAGCTGTGCCATTTCCTTGCTGATATTTTTTTCGCTCATTATAATTCTCCTTTCGCATTTAGTTTGGGAGTAATTCGTTCAATTCATTTTCTTCCTGCTGCTTTTTAATATAATTTATGACATCGTCGGAGGAATGTTCGAAATCCTCCTTGTAATATTCAAATGCTTTCTGAGTCATAGGGTCAATATCCCCCCCGTTTTCCGTCAGGTAGTTCAAAGTATCCTTAAGAATCTGAAACAACGCCAGGTTAATATCCTCAAATGCCATTTTCCGCACCACATTAAGATTCGCTGCCTTATAGCGCTGCGGTTCGATATAATCGGCGATATATACGATTTTATCCAGCAAAGACATATTGGGCTTCCCGGTCGTATGGTTAATGATGGCCTGGATAATCTCTTTGTCCTTGATTTTATACTGATTCATAGCCAGAAATGCTCCGACTTTCGCATGGAGTAAAAAAGGCGTTTTGCGCTCTACATCCGTCATCTGGATGTTATGCTTGATACACAGCTGAAGCTTTTTCTCATCAGGGATACATTTGGCACAGTCGTGAAGCAGACCGGCCACCTGGGCCTTTTTTATATCATATTCATAACGCATCGCAAGCGCCGCACAGGTATAGGACACTCCTAACGTGTGCTCGAAACGGTCATCATCCAATACCTTGCGAAGTCGTTTCGTATATTTTTTGATATCATAATCTTTCATTTGCAACACCTGCTATCTTTCCATTTGATAAAGATGATTCCGATAGATATACCGTTCCACATCCGGCGGCACATAGTATTGGATACTTTTGTGTTCTTCCACCATCCGGCGGATCATGTGGGAAGAAATATCTATATTTGGAGTCTTCAGCAGTTCGAAACTACCATTGAACTTAGAAGACAGGTACTCCACCTGCTTTTGAAGTTCCGGATTCTTCAGATTATATCGGGTTGCCGCCAGAACCGTACAGTTTTCACAGATCCTGGCCGGTTCCCGCCATGTTTCAAAATCAAACAGCGAATCCGCTCCCATAATAAAATAATATTCCACATGGGGGTTGATATTCTTCAGAAATTCCAGTGTTTCAAAAGTATAGGAATATCCATTCCGTTCGGCCTCGATCAAAGATAAATCAAAATGCCGGTTATCACTGATCGCAAGCTGAACCATCTGAATTCGATGGCGGATAGGCGTATACAATGTTTCCTTTTTATGAGGCGGATTGCCATTAGGCATGACCAGTATTTTCTCAAGTCCATACTGGTCATAAGCCTGTTCCGCGATAATTAAGTGACCGATATGGATCGGATCAAAGGTTCCGCCCATAATGCCTATCTTTTTATGTGGATCTTGTCCTAATATCATAACTGTCTATCCTCTTACATGAATGCTTCGTACACATGGGTTACGATCGGCAGTCAGGGCAGCACGATTTTTTTCTTTTCGTCTTTTCCCTCTTTATACAATACGATCTTTTTACCAATCACCTGTACTACCTGGGAACGGGTACGCTCTGATATCATGGAAGCCAATTCCCTTGGATCATCGAAACAATTCTTCAGTACGCTGATCTTAATAAGTTCCCGGGCATCCAGGGCTTCCTGAAGCGCTTTTGTAATCTCCGGCGTCAGGCTGTTTTTACCGACCTGAAAGATCGGATCTATTTTCTGTGCCAGGCTCATGAGATATGCTCTTTGTTTACTGGTCATAAGTTCCTCCTATTTATAATAATCAAATTCCAGGCTGTACATACGTACGGTGTCCCCCTCCTGGATTCCTGCGTTTTCCAGGTCAGCTAAAATCCCGCTTTCCTTCAGGAAACGCTGGAAAAATGCGAATCCTTTTTCCGAATCCAGATTCGTATACCCCAGCATACGTTCGATCTTAGGGCCTTCCACCAGATAGACACCTTCTTCCTCCTCCGATTTTTCAACCGTATAAGGAAGATTGTTCTGGATACTCAGGTCTTCGGGGAAAAATTCAGGCTCGAAGACCGTAGTTTCCGTACCGATCTCCTGCAGCTGTTCCCGTACATAATATAACAGTTCCTTAAGCCCCTGACCGCTGACCGCGGATATCGCGAACACATGGATTCCTTTTGGCTCAAATTCCTCTTTCAAACGCCGGATCGGATCGCTTTCGTCCTGCTCGTAGATCGCATCGATTTTATTGGCAGCGATCACCTGCGGTCTGGATGCGATCTCCGGGTTATAGGCCTTTAATTCCTTATTTATCGCATAAATGTCGGCTACCGGGTCTCTCCCTTCTGTGGAAGCGGCATCGACCATATGGATAATCACTTTCGTGCGTTCAATGTGTCGTAAAAACTCGTGCCCCAACCCCACACCCTCAGAAGCTCCTTCTATCAGCCCCGGGATATCGGCGATGACGAAGCCGTCACCGTCGTCAAAATCCACTACTCCGAGATTGGGATTTAAGGTGGTAAAATGGTAGTTGGCGATTTTTGGCCGGGCATTGGTTACTCTGGACAATAAGGTCGATTTTCCCACATTGGGGAATCCAACCAGGCCCACATCGGCGATTACCTTTAACTCCAGCTGCACCATCAACTCCTGTGCCGGCTGCCCTGGCTGCGCGTATTTGGGAACCTGCATGGTGGCGGTAGCATAGTGCATATTCCCCTGCCCTCCGCGTCCGCCTTTTAATACCACCTGGCGAATATTATCCCCGGACATATCGGCGACGATTTTTCCGGTACTCTCTTCCCGGATGATAGTTCCAGCCGGAACCTTTAAAATGATATCCTGTCCGTCTTTTCCGTGGCACCGGCGTTTTCCGCCCTCTTCTCCGTCTACGGCCGCATATTTTCTCTTATGCCTGTAATCCGTCAAAGTATTCAGGCCCTCGTCCACCTCAAAGATGACATCTCCGCCGCGTCCGCCGTCACCGCCATCCGGCCCGCCGTTGGGAACATAGAGCTCTCTGCGGAAACTGACATGGCCGTCTCCGCCTTTGCCGGATCGGATATATATTTTTGCTCGGTCTGCAAACATAGTGATTCACCTCGTTTCTAATATCGTTTATTATACCCTGTTTTATTTATTTTGGCATTTTTTGATTTAAATTTCAACTTATTTCATAGGAGCACTTTCTTATGAAATAAGAAAAAAGACCTCAAATCGCTGATTTGAGGTCTTATGGTCAATTATTTAGATACCGGAACGACAGAAACTTGTTTCTTGTCTCTTCCTTTTCTTTCAAATCGAACGATACCGTCTGATGTTGCAAACAATGTATCGTCGCCTCCACGTCCAACGTTTACACCAGGGTGAATCTTTGTTCCACGCTGTCTGTAAAGAATGTTGCCGGCTTTTACAAACTGTCCGTCGGCTCTTTTGGCACCCAGTCTCTTGGACTCGGAATCACGGCCGTTCTTTGTGGAACCTACCCCTTTTTTATGAGCAAAGAATTGAAGGTTCATCTGAATCATGGTATTACACCTCCTTGAAATTCAATCGGATATAACCTCGGTTATAATGTTGAGCTTCTACTGCTTTCAAACCCAATACCAGGGCATCCATCAGCAGAACTGCCTGACTGCCCGGAGTCTTAGTGAATTTTACAGCCATCAAACCTCTGGATTCATCGGTTTTACATTTCAGCGTCTCTTCTGTCAAAGATTCGATCGCATTGAATGTATTCGTAATCAGCACGGATACCGCAGCACAGACCACATCACTTCCGTAACGGGCCGCACCGGCATGTCCCAGCGCTTTCAAACCGATATAATCCTTATTACTGTTTTTATAAATCGTTATTCGAATCATGATTAAGCATTGATCTTATCGATCTTAAGTTCGGTATACTGCTGTCTGTGACCGTTTTTCTTATGATAACCGGATTTTCTCTTGTACTTGTAAACGATAACTTTTTTTGCTTTGCCATCGCCTACAACGGTAGCATTTACAGTTGCACCGTCTACAGTGGGATTTCCGACCTTCAAACCGTCATTGCTGACTGCGAGAACCTGGTCAAACGTATAAGTAGAACCAGCTTCAACACCGAGTTTTTCTACACGGATAACATCGCCTTCTGCTACTTTGTACTGTTTACCGCCTGTTGCAATAATCGCGTACATATTGGCACCTCCTATATCCATTACTCGCCAACTGTGGTGGATGAGATTTTATTTGAAAATACCATCACTTATAACCTCGTTGCGCGGCACACTGGTATAGTCTACCATGATTTGGTATCCCTGTCAAGGGATTTGAAATTTATATATTATTAAAGGTTCCAAGCGATTCTAAGGGCTCAGCCCGTCCCCCATGAAACTTTCCTATGAAAATCAAAAAAAGGCCGGCAATCAACCGGCCTTACAAGCAGATTACTTTTTCTTTTTTGCAGCCATCCAGGCCTTGGCCGCTTCGGCTCCTACTCCGATTCTGGAGATGTAATTCATGTAGTCACGTTCGGCGATCAGGCCTCTCTCATTGGTCATATCCTCGGAGACATCAGCGACTCTCTTCACAACAGACAACATTTCAACCGGCATCATGGCCAGCTTTCCGGCCAGTATCATAACTTCTTCCAGAAGCTTATCTGCAGGAACTACCTTCTGAACCAGGCCCAGCTGGAACGCCAGCTCAGGCGCGATGGTGTCGCCGGTCATAGCCAGATATTTGGCCCATTTGGAACCGGCACATTTAGCTACTTTGGAGATTCCTCCGCAGATTGGAATCGCACCGATCTTGATCTCAGGGAGCGCCAGTTTGGTGCCTTCAGCTACATATATCATGTCACACATGAGGGCTAATTCAAAGCCTCCGCCCATGGCTACACCGGAAACTGCGGCGATGACCGGTTTCTTGCAACGGGAAATCTCTCCGACACATTCCTGCATCAACGCAGTCCAAACATCTCCGTCTGTGACTGCACCGCTGGTCATATATTTGATATCGTCTCCCGCTGAAAATGCCCGCTCGCTTCCCTTAAGAACGATTACCCGGATATCGGGATCATCTCCGGCCTCGATGATGGCGGCTTTGATTTCCTGGAAGGATATATTGTTAAACGCATTCAGACATTCCGGTCGATTCAGGGTGATTACCGCGATTTTATCTTGTTTCTCATATATTAAAGTTTCATATGCCATTCTTGTACAACTCCTTTCTGTTTCAAGCACTGCTATTTTTTATAGCTATGAGCACTTAGCGGCTGTCTTTTAGCCGCTTACGTGCGATGCATGAAAAATAGTCAGCGAGGTTTTTTTCGAGCGCTACTATTTTTTATCCTGTTTCGCCAGCTTTTTTGCGATTAGGTCGTATTGAATGTCTGAGGTCAGATCACCTACGGTAGTGCCCATGGCGTCTCTCATGTAGTGGGCGATACCGGTATCTTCACAATACCCCAGGCCGCCATACAGCTGGACGCATTCTCTGGTACAATCTACGGCGGTTTCCGTTACAAAGGCCTTTACCATTCGGATCAGCGTATTATCCGGGCGGTTTGCCTCGATTAGAGTAGATACGTCATTGATAAAGGAACGGCATACTTCGATCTTCGTCTTGATTCGGGCCAGCTTATGGGCGGCCACCTGCATTTCGATGATCGGCCGCATCTTGTTGGTACGGACGTTCAGATATTCACGGGTCTTCTCGTAAGCTCCTTCCATCGTCCCAAGAGCCACGGCCGACATATGCAGATAACCGGCGGCCAGATTCGGCAGATAGCTTGAAACGATCAGCTGATCGGATACGGGGATGCGGACATTATGTAAGGTGATCGTCCCGTTGCTGGCTCCGTTCATACCCATTTTCCGCTCAATATGTCCGCTGCCAAAGCCGGGGGAATCCTTCTTTACAAAAAAGTCGCAGGGCTTTCCTTCACACAGGCCGGATACCATGTAGTAGTCCGCTGCGTGGGAATTCGTCACAAATAATTTGGTTCCGTTCAGGACGAATTCGTCACCTTCCCGGACCGCTAAAATCGGCCATTCTGCCATATTCAGCACACCCGCCGGGTCTGTCTGGGCGATGGCTCCCACTTTTTCTCCGCTGATTAATGGTTTGATATATTGCTTATGTTCCGGGTTGGCACTGCAGCACAGGAACAGGGGGAGGGTCATGCTGACCATCATACTGCATCCTAAGGCAGGGCACTCTTTGGAGATTTCCTCCAGAATCAGCAGCGAGGAATTGATGTCTAATCCCGCTCCCCCGAATTCTTCCGGGACATCTGCGCCGATAAAACCTAACTCCCCGCAGCGCTTGTTCAGATCAAACGGAAAGGTATTGCCCAGATCCACTTCCATCGCGCGGGGACGGATCTCTTCCACCGCGAACTGACGGACAGTCTGCATAATTAATTGCTGTTCATCTGTTAATAAACGCCCCATAACATAAAAACCTCCTTATTTTCGCTTTTTGGTTTTGCCTGTTTCACACATGAAATTATGTGAAATTCCTGTCAAAACAATTATATAGCGAAAAGAAGGAGGTGTATAATACTCGAAACTTGTATGTGCCATAGACAGAAGATATACCGAATGGAGCAGATCCGGCTGCGATCCCTCCCGTAAGGGCATGCATTAAGGATGCTGTATAGTATCTCCCTATCTGGCCTCCGGCACAGGCACGAATTGATATAAATTAGTTTGTTTGTATTTCTTTGCGATTTTTTTCATGCAATCGAGAAATCCGTTTTCCGGAATCGAATATTCCCTTCCCTTTCTGCTGATTACACCGACAATCAGGGATTCATTCAGGTCTGCGATCTCTCGTACTTTTACAAGACCCATCTGGATAAAAACATTATTGATGGCAAAGGAATTGGGAAGAACCGCGATCCCGTGATTGCTTGCCACCAGATTTTTAATATTTTCGCTGTCATTCAGCAAATATAAAGACTGGCTGCTGCCCTGATGACTGATGTTGGCAAAAGAATTTCCGTTCAGGACCGTATTATAGCGGAAATCATCATAGGTAATGATCGTTTCCTTCTCCAGGTCCTTCAAAGTAATATATTCCTTATCCGCCAGCGCATGATTTTTATTGACATAGGCACAGATGCCATTGGCAAATAGAGGGGTAAAATGCAGGTCTGCGTTTTTGATATGCTGTTCATAGGTATCCCTGTATTTTGCGCCGATCCCCAGGATGCCCACAAAGGCGGACGAGTCCATCAGGCCGTTGATCATATCGATATTCTTTTGCTCCACCACCACCAGATCTATTTTCGGGAACCGTTTCTTCATCTCGAACATCGTCTCGATAATCAGCCAGTTACAGAACAAAGGGACACACAGCACCTGCAGTGTCGCTACCTGATTAGCCACCTCATTATATGAGATAGCCATAATATCATCCACTTCCCCCAGGACCTTCCGGGCCTTCTGGATAATCTGCATCCCAAATTCCGTGGCAGTCACACCGTCCCTGCCGCGCTCAAACATAGAGGCACCCAACTCTTTCTCCAGACTGGAAATCGCATTGCTCAAAGAAGGCTGTGACATAAATAATTTCTTAGCCGCTCTGGATATGGATTTTTCCTCGTACACGGTCAAAATATAACGCAGCTGCTCGATCCGCATTTCTTTCACCCCATATTCCTATAACCTGCCCGTTTACAATCCCAATTACTTCAATCCCGGCCATAGCCGCAGACTATGCCCATCTTTATTTTACCATCGAATGGCGGTAACAGCAATCGAAACTCTATAGGAAAGACGCATTATTCCAATTAATAGAGGAACCCGGTCCCATGGCAGACCGGGCAGACCTGCGTCAGCTGTTCGCACAGTGGCCTTCGGATCTTTTTCCGGGTTAATTCCACCAGATTCAATTTGCTGATCCCCACCAGTGAAGTTTTGACGGGGTCCTGCTTCAGGGAATGGTGAAAGGAGTCCATCAGCATCTGACGGTCCTCGTTTCGTTCCATATCGATAAAATCCACGATAATAATACCGGACAGATTGCGTAGCCTTATTTGCCGGGCAATTTCTTTCGCGGCTTCCAGATTGATCTTTAAAAATGTGTCCTGCATTTGCTTATGCCCGGAGAATTTACCGGTATTTACATCAATGACTGCCAGGGCTTCTGTCTGCTGAATCACCAGATAAGCGCCGGATTTCAGCCATACCCGCTCTCTTAACGCGTCCTGTAAAGCCGATTCCAGATTATACAGCTTTATTAAGGGGAAGGGATCGTGGTACAGCTTCAGCTTTTTCTGATCTTCCGGCTGTTTACATGACAGATACGACAGCATTTCTTCATACAACGCCGGATCATCGGTCAGTATTTCATCCAGAGATTCCATATACGTATCCCTTAAATGAGTCATATGTCCTTCCAACGCTTTGTGGAGCAGGGTAAAACACGGACGGTGCGCTGCGATTTCACAAAGCTCCCGGTATTGAACGGTAAGCTGCCGGATCTCCTGGAGCAGCTCCTCCTTGGAGGCGGCTTTGGCATTGGTTCGTACCACAAATCCGTAATCCCGGGCTGCAAAAGGCTCTACCAGCGCTTTCAGTTCCGCTTTTCTGTCTTCCGGGATCTTGGCGGATACACCGATCCGTTGGCTGCCCGTGGTTAATACCGCATATTTTCCGGTAAAATTCAGGTTGGTGGTAACCACAGGAGCCTTTGTTTTCACTGCCTCCTTGCTGACCTGAACCAGCAGCTCATCGCCAACTTTCAATTTCTTCCCGGTTTTGGCGGAAGTAAAGATCGGATTTTTCAGATCCTGAAATGCCAGGTAGCAGATAACCTGATTGCTTATTTCCACAAAGGCTGCCTGGATGTTGTCAACAATATTCCTGACGCGTCCGATGTAGATATTTCCCAGCAGCTGCCCTGCTGTTTCCTCCTCGCACGCCAATTCCATCAAAATACCGTTTTCATATAATGCGGTTATAATGCGTGGCTGCTCCCGCAGATGCATCTTGGTAATTATTAATTTATTCTCCAATGTCATCACCTAACGCTTCCAGGGGAAGCAGATTGCCTTCCATCCTGGCATAGAGATCTTTTCTGTGGACCCTTATCCCAAACGGCGGCAGTTCGAAGCCGATAAAGGCGGCAAAAGCCTGCATAACTAATTCGGGTTTCAGATTATCCGCACTGCCGGCGGACAAACGCATAGATATTATGTCGCCTTCACATAAAGCCAGAGAGTGGATCATTGGTTTTATGTCAACTATTGTCTCGCTTTTCTTTGTCTTTTTCAGAATGGGTATTTCGGACTGAGAAAAGAAATCCTCCAGCCTATCCTGCCATGCCGGGGCAGGCGCGCAGCCCTCCCGGAAACTTACGAGATAGTCGGCCGCTGCCACTAACGACATGGCGTTGCCCGCATCTTCGGGGAGCTGCCGGTAACTGAACACTTTCATTCCGTCAACCATAACTTCATTTAACCGCCGGATGGCCTCCGCGCTTGGGAGGCACTCTTTTGCCTCGATATCCATGTATTCGCCGTCGCTGGTAAGTCCGACACCCAGAGGGGACGCAAAAGACATGATCATATGCGGGCTGTAGCCGCCGGAATAAGAGATGGGAATGTCCGCCCTTCGAATGGCTTTCTGGAAATACCGCATAATATCCAGGTGCCCGATGAATTTCATGGCACCGTACTTGCCGAACTTAATTCTGATTTTCAAAACAGACACCTCCTCCATAAACGGCTGCGCCACATCCGGAACATTTTTCCCGGCAGTTAGGCGTGATCGTTTCTCGTGCAGCCCGCTCCCATTCTTTCCAGAGATGGCGTTTGGTTACACCGATCCGGATAAAATCCCATGGGAATATTTCGTCTTCCCTGCGCTCCCGCACGGTATAGAAATCCACATCCAGACCGCAGTCTTCAAATGCTTTCATCCAGCGCTCATTGTCAAAGTATTCGGACCAGGCGTCGTAAAGGGCCCCTCGTTCATAGGCCAGTTGAATGGCCGCTCCGATCTTCCGGTCTCCCCTGGCAAAAATACCTTCCAGCACGGTAACATCCGCTTCATGCCAATTGTATTTGATACTTTTGCGGTTCAGCTGATTTTTAATCTCCAGGTTAACGGTTCTGGCTTTGGATAAAAACTCTTCTTTTGTGCACATTCTGGCCCACTGGAACGGTGTAAAGGGCTTGGGTACAAAAAATGAAGTGCTGGCGACGATTTGACATTTACCGGACCGGTTTTCTTTCGGAACCGTATCATAATAAAGCTCAGCAATTTTTTCCGAGAGATGCGCAATGCCGCGGATATCCTCCTCGGTCTCTGTCGGAAGGCCCAGCATAAAATACAGCTTGACCCGGTTCCAGCCGCCCTTAAAGGCCAGCGCAGCGCCGTTTAAGATATCCTCCTCGGTCAGGCCCTTGTTGATCACATTGCGCAGGCGCTGGGAACCGGCCTCCGGCGCGAAGGTCAGGCTGCTTTTCCGAACGTCCTGCACTTTGCTCATGACATCCAGGGAAAAGGAATCGATGCGAAGGGAAGGAAGGGAAATGTTGATTCCCTGCCCCTTGAATTCGTCGATCAGGAACTGCACCAGTTCTTCCAGCCGGGAATAATCGCTGGAGCTTAAAGAACTGAGGGAAATCTCTTCATGGCCGGTGCTTTTCAGCATTTCAAAAGCATATTGCTTCAGGACCTCCAGGTCTTTTTCCCGGGTCGGACGATACAGCATTCCGGCCTGGCAGAACCGGCATCCCCGGATGCAGCCTCTTTGAATCTCCAGCACCACCCGGTCCTGGGTCACCTTAATAAAGGGAACAATGGGGGTCATAGGATAAGGAAGCGTGGTCACATCCAAAGCCATCTGCTTCTCGATTACTTCCGGTACGTCCGGGCGCACCGGACGAAACTTGTCCACGGTACCATCTTCCAGATACGTGGTTTCATAGAACATCGGCACGTAGATTCCCGGTATCTGCGCCGCACGCAACAGAAAGTCCTGTCGTGAACCGCCGTTTTTCTGATGCTCCTTGTAGATATCCAGAAGCTGGTCGTATACCGTCTCCCCCTCTCCGATGTAAAACAGATCAAAGAAATCCGCCAGCGGCTCCGGATTATACGTACAGGGCCCGCCGCCGATCACGATGGGATCTTCCTGGGTTCTGTCCTTTGCTTTCAGAGGGATGCCGCTTAGATCCAGTATCTGAAGGATATTCGTATAGCACATTTCGTACTGTATTGTGATGCCCAGAAAATCAAAATCCTTTACCGGGTCCTGTGACTCAAGCGCAAACAGGGGAATTCCTTTTTCCCTCATGATCCGGTCCAGATCCACCCAGGGAGAGTATACGCGTTCACACCAGGTGTCCTGGCGGCGGTTAAATAAATCGTATAGAATTTGAATGCCCAGATGGGACATCCCGATCTCATACACGTCGGGGAAGCACATACAGAAACGGATATCAATCTGATCCGGATCCTTGTTCACCGAATTAACCTCGTTTCCGATATAACGCGCAGGCTTTTCTATCGTCAGTAGTATTTCATCACTTAAAGCTAGTTTCTTCATCTTATTCCTTTCCATTTGCGTCTATTTCGAATTAGATACAATCTAAATTATTATATACATTTTAAGGAAGAACTTCAAGTACCGGATTCCATAAGCAGAACACGGATTCCATAAGCAGAACACAAAAAAGAGTACAGAGGTTCTTCACAGTCAAATCAGCTATTATGACCGAAAAAACGTATACTCTGAATAACCTATATTCTGATCCCAGTTAAAGGACCGCAGCGGTCAAAATCCTTATGTCAACAAATTCTCCAAAACCTCAAGCAACCGGTTTATATCGATCGGCTTCGCAATATGGTCATTCATACCGACACTGCGGGCTTTGATCACATCGGCGGCAAAGGCGTCCGCCGTCATTGCGACTATGGGGATTGTCTGCGCATCGCTGCGTCCCAGCGCGCGAATCGCACTGGCGGCATCGTAACCGTTCATGACCGGCATCTGGATGTCCATCAAAATAGCGTCATAATAACCGGGGGCTGAAGCCTGGAAGGCTTCCAGGGCCAGCTGTCCGTTCTCAACCGTGTCTACATCGATATGCTGCATGAGCAGCAGCTCCATAGCGATCTCACGGTTCAGGTCGTTATCTTCCACAAGCAGCACATGCGTACCGGGCAGAACCAGACTTTTCTCCTCCTCAGAAACTGCGGTTTCCGTTTTGCCGGAATCCAGGAACAGCTGCAGGACTTGCAGCATTTTAGATTTAAAAAGCGGTTTGGTGATGAAGGCATCCGCGCCGGCACGCAGGAATTCTTCCTCGATATCGGAGTAATCGTAAGCAGAGATAATGATGATCGGTACCTCTTTTCCCAGCGACTTCCTTATGCCTTTTAATGTTTCCAGACCGTCCATCTCAGGCATTTTCCAATCCAGGATAACCGCGTAAAAATCTTCTCTTCGCGCATGTGCTTCACAAACTATGCGAAGGGCCTCCGCTCCTGATAATACCCAGTAACCCCTCATGCCCAATTCATTTAAAAGTGCCGTGGCGCTTTCACAGGTGATCTGGTCATCGTCCACCACCAGCACCGGCAAACCGGCCAGTTCCCGGCTGCTGGTTTCTTCTTTTTCACATAATTCCAGCGGTATCGAAACAGTGAATTTACTCCCCTTGCCCAGTTCACTGTCTACCTCTATCGTGCCGTTCATGATGCGGACGATATTTTCCGTTATCGCCATTCCCAGGCCCGTACCCTGCAGTTTGCTGATGCGGGGGTCCTCTGCCCGCGAGAATGGTTCGAACAGATAAGGCATGAATTCGTCGGATATCCCGATGCCATTGTCGGTACAGATAAATTCATATTGGCTTTTTCCGGCAGACAAAGTTAGCGTTTCATCGATTCTCAGGCTGATACTACCGCCCTCCGGGGTATATTTGATGGCATTAGAGAGAAGATTCATCAGAATCTGCTGCAGCCGGTCGCCATCCGTAATCACTTTCTCATGGCTCACCTGGCCGATACTGATCTGGAAGGTCTGCTTTTTTTCAATGATCAGCGGCCGGCACATGTCCGTGACACTCTGGATCAAATCCGGTAGATTAACCTCCTCCAGGTTCAGGTCGATCCTGCCGCTTTCGATTTTGGACATATCCAGGACTTCATTGATCAGGCTTAACAAATGCCTGCTGGAGGTGCCTATTTTGTTCAGACAGTCCCGAAGCTTATCGGGGGAATCCAGATTTGCTGAAGCGATGGCCGCCATACCCATGATTGCATTCATGGGTGTCCGGATATCATGGGACATAGAAGAAAGGAAGTCGCTCTTGGCCGAACTTGCCACCCGCGCAGCGTGGTAGGCGTCTTCGAGGGCCATGCGCTGTCTCTCCTTTTCCTTCCGCTCCTCCGTCATATCAATACCAACACTGTAAAAGGATTCAATACCATCCCAGCTGTCCTGGCTGCTGACGTAACTCAGTGTAATCGTGCAAATCTTTGTCTTATTGTCCCGGGTGATAATACGCGCTTCCATAATGGTATCCTCACCGGTATTCCTTGTGTTTCGCATCATACTGACGGCCCGTTCCCGGTCATCCGGATGCAGATAATCGCACTGGGAGTTTAATTCTTTTTCAAATTGTTCTTTTGTATAGCCGATCATCTGCAGAAAGCCGCCGCCATACCATAGAATCGTGCTCATATCCCGCGCGTCCACCCGGGCCAGACCGCCGGGAATGGTTCTTAGGATGGCTTCCCTCTCCCGGTCCTTTTTCTCCAGCTTATATTCCAGGCTGTAATTGTCATGTGACAGCTCGAGGCGTGATCTATGCCCGTTCCAGTCAACGATACGGTTTTTGATCATAAAGGTGCGGTCTAAAACCGGATTATAAAATTCCCATTCATAGAATTCGTTTTCAGTGATACGGTCGTTGGTGCAAAAAGGACAGGGAGAGGTACGTCCCTGAATGGTTTCATAGCATTTACAGCCGATAATCGATTCAGGGGAATGGCTCAGGCCCAGTGTCTCGCAGGCTGTTTTATTGAGGTACAGCAGTTCATATGTCTCCATGTCACATACATAGGCATTTCCTATATATTCATCCAGCATCCACTGAAAATAGCCGGCCCGTTTTTCCAAGTTCTCTAATGAATTCATCCTGTTCTCCTTTGGTACAAATAACGGATTCCTTTATTGGGGTTGTGGCCGGCGAATCGGTTATGGATTCAGCCGGGCCCCTCACCTTGTTCATACACCCATTTATAATGTAAAGTATAACAAAATCTGACTGAAATAGCAACTATTTGCGGAATCGGTAATACAAACCGGTTTCACAACACAAACCGAATTCACAAAACAATACAAACCATATTCACAAAACCAAATTCATAAAGTGGAAATCATAGGAAATAAATGCTATACTGTTTTGGATAATAACCGTTTTATTTTATTAAGGAGAGGAACCAACGTTGGATAAAGGGAAAGAATTATGTCAGGTAGTTTATAATATCCTGGTTACCCAGATAGAATTTGGTACATACCGATACGCAGACCATCTCCCGACCATAGAGGAAGCCAGCCGGATTCTTCAGGTTTCGTGGGATACGGTTCGGGCTGCGTACCTCAGACTGAAACATCATGGATATATTGATCTCACTAAAAAAATGGGAGCTACGGTAAAAGTGGCCTATCAGGAACAGGAAATCCGGCAACATATTCAGGATTTTTTCTTAATACGCAGAAACGCGCTGATCGATCTGAGTAAATCCATACGTCCGCTGTTCAGCCACGCCCAATGGCTGGGGTTTAAAAATGCGCCGGGCGAGCTGCTGGACGCAATCGAGCAGCTCGCCCGGCGAAGGGACGTTCTTCCGTCTTATTCGATGATTCAGCATCTCCAGCAGATCTATGGTGCTTTGCATAATGAACTGCTTATGCGTTTTGTCTGGCATTCATTCATGTTTTTTCAGGCCCCATTTCTGAGTATCTCAGCGAATCTGAAGTATTTATCAGCGGAGAGTTCCCCCCTTCCTACCATGATAGAATGCTGCCGTCAACAAGACTGGGCAGCTCTGCGAAAAAACGTGGAGAATTTCCAGGAGCTCTTATCCCGCAGCCTTTGCAGGTTTTATGACGATACTATCACGAAAGAAGTGCCGGAAGATCAACAGATCGATTTTTCCTGGAGCAGTTACAAAAAAACGTCTCAGATCTGCTATTCCTTTGGTATGGAGCTTTTGACCGGGATCAGCCGCGGAGATTTTCCAGCCGGAAGCTTTTTGCCTTCCCTAGAAAGATTGGCAAAGGAAAAACAGATCTCCGTCAGTACCGTCCGCCGCACGCTCCTGCTGCTGGGCAATATTGGAGCGACCAGATCCGTGAACGGAATCGGTACACAGGTTCTGTCCTTGGATGAAAGCGCGGATCACTGCGACTTTACCCAACCGATTGTCAGAAAACGGCTGATGGATTTTGCGGAGAGTCTGCATTTTCTGGCTTTATCCTGCAGAGAATGTGCGGAAATTACGATTCCATTCCTGGACGTTTCATCCAAAGAGCACTGGATAGAACGGCTTATGTATATAAAACGGGCACAGCGGTATGAACTTGTGGTGTATATCTCTCTTGAATGTATTTCCTGTCTGGCCCCCCATCAGGTAATCCGGACGGTGTACTCTGAACTGCTGCAGCAGCTTTTCTGGGGATATCCCACGCGGAGCCTGCATGGGGATCAGGTGACACTCAATGTATTCTATCAGCCTTATTATGATTCTTTGCTGGATTCGATAGAGCGCGGGGATGCGTTGGGCTATGCCGAAAAACTGGAAGAACTTTTGATGTATGAAATCCGGTTTGCGGTAGAACAGCTGGTAGATCTGGGCATCAGGGAAGCGGCAGATCTGGTGCTTCCGTAGCTAATACGAAGCGCTGTGTGGGATACCCAAACTCCACCAGCAGCTCTGCCGCAGCAAATCCCAGTCCTTTGATTTCTTTTCGCTGCCCGGTATCCGCTTTATCGCCTTCCCTGTAAGTGGTTATGCTGATATCCTGCCCTGTCAGCAATTCATCCATCATTTTACAAAGGAATGCTTTTTGAATTCCCCTGTTCCGATAGAGCGGATGACAGCCCATAAAATCAATGCTGCCGGTATCATAAGAAAAAAGCAGGATACCGATGGCGGTCTGCTGGTCTTTTAGAATCAGGGCCTGTCTTGTTTGAATCCGTTGTTTTAGTACCTTAATATATTCTTTCTCATCCAAATAAGGGAATCCATCAATCACCAGCCGCACCAGATCCATCCAGCACGGTATATCTTCTTCTGCTGCGAATTCAATCTTCCAGCTAACACGGTCTTTCACGTACAGCATTTCATAATTCCCTGTCAAGTTGTATTCCAGCTGAAGCGGATAAAATATTTCATTTTCCCGATACTTGCTGGGGGGCATCTTATACATGGCGGTAAAGATATTCGTAAATGCCTGCTGGCTTTCATAGCCGGCCAGCAGCGCTATGTCCAGAATGGGTTTGTCAGAGAAAACCAGCAGCTTCGCGCTCTGTGAAAGCCTCCGCCTCTGCAGATACTCGTGCAGAGTCATGCCCACAGCACTGGTAAACATGCGGTGTAAATGATATTTTGAATAATGGACCGCGTCTGCGATACAATCAAGATTCAGTTTCTCTGTGAGATGTTCCTCTATATATTCAATCACGGACACGATGTTTTCAATTCTATAGCCCGGCATAATGAACCTCCTAAAACGGAAAACGGACGCATTTAGTCAATGGATTTTCATTATATCAGAAAACAAAAGAAAAAACAAAAACTCCTGCAAAAGCCAGGTCTGTATAAAAGCGGATCTGACTATTCAGGGGCTTTTGTTTTCAATACACGTTGTTCTGGGTGCTGTATGATTGCCTAGCAACTGCTGACGTACCGTTGATACAGATCCTGAAACACCTGGATATGGATCTGTTCATCCAATATAATACGTTTGAGATTTTCCACTATATTGCAGTCTTCTATATGCTCTATCTGATACTGGTATTTCTCAATCGCCCGTTCCTCACCCTGGATCGCATTCGTCAGCAGCTTTGGCAGTTCCACGGGATATTGGTTATACCGGGGAGTCCAGTAAACCATTTGATTCCTGGAACGGGTCCAGAGCCTGGGGTCCACTCCCAGCTGTAACGCCAGGGTACCGAAGATCTCCAGGTGATGCATTTCCACTATGCTTACATGATGGAAACAGCTGGCTATCTCCGCGCAGTAAGCGGTCCGGAGATTATTGTAAAAATACAGGCTGACCGCCGACATCTCAGAATTATTTCCGCCCACATTATCCAACATGGCAAATGCGTATGTACGGTTTTCACACATCGCTTTAACAGGAGGATAAGGCAGCTTCGCCTGGTATAGAGGCCCTCCCTCTATTACGGATTGCGCCTGCTGGGAGTGCTGCTGTGACTGCTGAGACGGAACCTGAGACTGCTGCATCTGCTGCTGAGGCTGCTGCTGAGATTGCTGCCGCATCTGCTGCTGGGATTGTTGGTGCATCTGTTGTGCCTGCTGCATTTGCTGCTGCATCTGCTGCGCCTGCTGCATCTGCTGTTGGAGCTGTTGTGCCTGCTGCATCTGTTGTACCTGCTGTATCTGCTTCTGCGCTTGCTGTGCCTGTGCCTGCTGTACATATTGCTGCTGGGTAACATATTGTTGCTGCTGTACGTGCTGCTGAGACTGTGAAGGCTGCTGTGTATGTGTTGGTGCAGCAGGGGCCTTCTGACAGTTGGAATCCGGTATTTGAGTTCCTTCCATAGTTCATTCCCTTTCCTGATGAATTATTCTATTATCACCATATGAAAGGAAATACAGATTTAGACCTGTCACAGCTCCAGCCGGCAGCTGCCATCTGTCCCAAACTCCAGAAGATTGCGTATACCGCAGGAAACCATACTCTCCACAGCCTCTATCGTGTAGAACGCCATATGCTGCGTCATAGTCACATTGGGAAACTGCCGCAGATAAGCCATTTCCCGGTTGCTGATAATATCGGTTCTGCGGTCCTTGTGATAGATTCCTTCCTCATTTTCAATCACATCAAGCCCCAGGGCACCGATTTTTTTCGTTTCTATTCCTTCCAGCAGCGCCTCCATATCGATCAGCTCCCCTCGGGCTGTATTGATCAGAATTACCCCATCTTTCATTTGGCTCATAGCATACCGGTCGATCATATGATACGTTTTGGTATTTAACGGTACATGAAGGGAGATGATATCACTTTCCCGGTAAAGGGTATCCAGCGGGACAAAAGTCACCTGATGATCCAACCCCGGTACCGGATGGCGGTTAAAAGCCAGGATACGGCAGCCAAATCCCCGTAAATTCTCAATAACCGTGCGTCCGATCTTTCCGGTACCCACGATGCCAATGGTAAGATTGCGCATCTCCCGCCCTTCCAGGCCCGGAAGCGAATAATCGTTGACATTTCCCCGGTAAAGGGCCTGTTTATAATTCCTCAGAGACATGAGCATAAGCATTACCGCATAGTCGGCGACGCCATTCGGCGCATAATCCGCGTTACTTACTTTTAATCCAATGGACCTGGCATATTCGACATCGATATGGTTAAACCCGATCGTACGGGTAGAGATACAGGCAACACCCCGCTCCTTCAGACAGTCCAGCATTCCGGCATCCAGGCGGCTTCTGCCCAGAATCGTAATACCGGCACTCCCTGTAAGTCTATCCAGGGTTTCCGTTCTGAGTGCATCCGGATAGAGGGCGAGATCTAACCGCAGCTCCCGGGCCAGCTTTTCAAAAAAGGGTCTCTCGTCTTCTCTGACTTCAAAAGCTGTTATTTTCATAGGAAAATTCCTCCTGACTTAGCAGTAAAGTTTTGTGCGGTCTTCCGCATTTCTATGATACAACAGGAGGAGGCCCCCGTGCAAACACACGATTTAAAGCATTTCTGAATCAACGCTTTAGCGCAGCCGCTATGATAGAGAAGGAAATCAGCAGCCCTGTCCTATGAAATAAAAAAGAGATTATCACCCTCCGATCAGGATCATGATAACCTCTTACGCTCTATAAGAAAACGAACAGCAATAGAAAACATACATCATACAAAACCATAAGCGTGATAAAGCCTGGCGCATTACGTATCTAATTCCTTTTTCTCCGCCATTTTACCGAAGAACTTTACCATTACCGGTATATAAGTGACAATGAATATCAGAACAGCCACGACTACAACCGCTTTCTTATGCTTCTCAGAAACAGCGGCACCGATCAGAATACCAAGAGCCAGCAAACACAGTTTTACAAGCGTCATATCGCTTACATCCATGGACTGAATATACTCCTTTGCGTCATTCAGATACTTTTTTACAGCCTCCCATACATTGTTCATCTATTCTACCTTCCTTTCTCCGGTGTCATCAGGCAAATAATTTTCCAACGAGAGCATTTACCAGCTTTCCATCGGCTCTGCCCTTAACTTTGGGCATTAACTCTTTCATGATACGGCCTTTATCCTTCCCAGTAGGTTCTGATATGCCAAGTTCATCTAGTACACTCTGAATTACAGCCTGAATCTGTGCTTCGCTCATTTCTTCCGGAGCGAATTCTTTATAGACGGCCAGCCTGGCCCGGCATTCCTCCAGGATATCGGTTCTGTCCGCAGGGCAGGAATCCATGGTTTCCTTTGTCTGCTTGATTTCTTTCGCTATTACCGCGTTTTCCTCCGCTTCGGTCAGATCTTCTCTCTTATCTATCTGGACATTTTTCAGCGCGCTTAAAAGCATGGAAAGGGAATCCTTGCGGCTCTTATCCTTATTTTTCATGGCGGTAACCATTTCCGCGCGTATCTCATCAATCTTACTCATAACAGGCACTCCTTTTTCTTGAATTTTATGATTTCCATAATCAGTTGTTTTTCTTTTATTATAGTGAAAGGGACAAGTTCACGCAAGGGGTTTTGAAAATGAATTTCCATTCCCGGGATCGTAGCAAATTATCTGATATTCATGTATAATAATAACCGGAAAGCATTTACGCAGGTAATAGGGGAGAGATACTACAATACAACAAAGAGAAAGGAAGAACCTATATGACCTATACGATTCGGCAAGTGGCGGAAAAAGAGGGAATTACCACACATACGATCCGATATTATGACAGGGAGGGGCTGCTGCCCCTGCTGGAAAGGACGGAGAGCGGAATCCGGAAATTTTCAGAGGAAGACATTCACTGGCTGGAATTAATCTGCTGTCTTAAGAATTCCGGCATGCCGCTCCACAGGATCAAAGAATTCATGAATCTATGCCTGCAGGGGGAAGCTACCTGTGAAGAACGAAAACAGATCTTAGTAGAACATAAACAGGCAATCCTGCAGCAAATGGAACTGCTGGAGACTAGTCTGAATACCGTGAATTACAAGATCGATCATTACCGTGAAATCGGTATCTTCCATATCGACCGCAAGATCTGATCTCAAAGAACGTCTGGCGGAAAAACCGGAGCGTGCCTGTCACCAGCACGCCCCGGTTTCTTTTATTCGCCGCATCCATCTCCAACGACCTTATAAGTCTCTTCGACGATACGTTCCATGGCATTTAAGATGTTTTCATATCCGGTACACCGGCACAGATGACCGGAGATCATTTTTCTTAACTCTTCCCGGTTATATTTCTTCCCGGTTCCGACGATCTCCACCGCGGTCATGATCAGGCCCGGGGTACAGAAACCGCACTGAACGGCCACCTCGTCGACAAAAGCCTGCTGTATGGGACTTAATTCACCATTGGGTCCCTTCAGGCCTTCTACGGTCAGAATACGGCGTCCTTCGGCCCACATCGTCAGATAGATGCAGGAATCTATGGCTTCTCCGTCTACCAGAACGGTACAGGCGCCGCACTCTCCCACTTCGCAGCCCTTCTTAACACTGGTGAGGCCCAGCCGGTCCCTTAAGGTGTCCACCAGCGCTTCTCTCTCATCTACCGCCAGCTCTACTTCTTTCTCATTTACGATCATTTTGATTACTTTAAGCATGGATCTCACCTCCTGCATAGATAACAGCCTGGGTCAGCGCCCTGCGGCTCATTTCTTCGATCAGCTGCAGCCGGAATTCCCGGGAGGCTCTCCAGCTGGTTCTGGGATTTACTTCTTCCAGGACACCTTTTCCAACTGCATTCAGAAGTTCCTGATCCAAAGCCATACCCTTAACGCACTCCTCCGTCTTTGTACAGCGCATGGGAGTAGGGGCGGCTACGCCGAACGCGATCCGGACATCCTCCACAGATGTTTTATCTGCGCTGAGCTTTATATGAACCGCGCATCCCATCGTGGCGATCTCCATGGCCTCCCGCTTACCATACTTGATATAATGGCCGCCGAAGCCTTCGTAATTCTCTCTGGTGATGCGGACCGCGGTCAGCAGTTCTGAGTGCTCACGCACCGTACGGCCCGGCCCGGTATAGAATTCCTGTATCGGAAGCAGGCGCACCCCGTCAGGACCGGTCAACTCCAGTACCGCGTTCAGGGCAAACAGGCTGGACGCACTGTCCGCGCTGGTGACTCCGTTACAGACATTGCCTCCGATCGTTCCGATATTGCGAAGCTGGGGCCCTCCGGCCTGATCCACCGCGTTTCCCAGTATCGGGATATGTTTTTGAATAATGGCATTGTTGGTGATGTGGGAAAATGTAGTGGCCGGTCCGATCACTATGGTTCCGTCCTCTTCCATGCGTATCCCGTCAAGCTCCGGTATTCCATGGATACTGACCAGGGAACAGCCCGCCATTTTCCCCTCACGGATCTTGATCAGCACATCGCTGCCTCCGGAGATAATGACGGCGTCCGGATCTTCCAGGAGGGCACGGATACCATCCGCCACATCCTTTGCCTGATAATATTTTTCTATATCATACATCGTCTATACCTCCTCTAGATCAATCCTGCTTCTTTAAAATGTGACACCAGCTTCTGCGGATCAAGCGGCAGGGAATCCACCGCCACTCCGGTTGCCTGAAGCAATGCATTTCGGATCGCCGGTGCAACCGGAATCGCCGGAGGCTCGCCCAGCGCTTTATTTCCAAACGGTCCCGTCGGGTCATCCAGCTGAACAAAGTCCACGTGCAGATCCGGCGTATCCATAGCGGTAGGAAGCTTGTAATCCAGCAGATTGTCATTCAGGGGACGGCCGGACTGATCGAACAGAAGCTGTTCACTCAGGGCATAGCCAAGACCCATACTCATACCGCCGTGGACTTGGGCTTCGGCCAGCTTCGGATTGATCAGGGTACCGCTGTCGTGAACATTTATGATATTCAACACTTTTATCTTGCCCAGTGGCAGATCCACTTCGATTTCCGCAAAGCAGGCGCCGCTGGAGAAGGTATTTTCTTTACAATGGTAGGTGGACTCCGCCGTGATATGCACGGAACGGTCCAGGCTGTAGAAAGCCTCTGTGGCCAGTGCTTCCAGAGTCACCAGACACTCTCTGCCCGCCTTATCCACCACATTGTTATCCTGAATATCCAGGACATCCGCCGGCATCTTCAACAGATAGGAGGCATAATCCAAAATTCGTTCCTTCAAAAGCAGGGCGGTCTGTTTTAATGCCTTTCCGCTTACGTACGTCTGTCTGGAAGCATAGGCTCCGGTATCAAAAGGACTGATATCGGTATCCTGGGTGGAAATAATATAGATACGGTCCTCCGTAATCCCGGTTACCTCAGCAGCCATCTGGGTAAATACCGTATCAGCCCCCTGGCCGATCTCGGTGGCGCCCATCTGCAGCTGTATGGACCCGTCCTGATTCAGAATCATCCGGCAGGAGGCGGTCTCCAAAGAGATGGGGTAAACGCCGGTTTTGTAGCAGAAAATCGCCATACCGACGCCCCGGCGCACAGGGCCGGTCTGGTTCGCGTACTCTTTTCGTTTTTCCTCCCAATGGATAAAATCGCGGCCTCTTTCCATACATTTCTTTAAGCCGTAACTGTTAAACTTCACTTTGGTGTGAGGGTCCACATATCCCTCCGGCATACAGTTCTTAAACCGGAATTCAAGGGGGTCCATGCCGATAGCGCCGGCCAGATCGTCAGTGAGACATTCCGTCGCAAAATCCGACTGCGGGATGCCGTAACCGCGCATGGCCCCGCCGACGGTAATATTCGTATATACAGTATAACTGTCGGACTCCAGGGCTTTTTCCTCGTGATAGAGCTGTTTAAAGGCGTTGGCCGCGTTGGCTACGATGGCGTGGCCGTGGGAAGCATAACCGCCCTGGTTGGAATAGGCCTCGAATTTGCGGGCGACCAATGTACCGTCATCGCGCACTGCGCCTTTCACATGGAATTTTATGGCGTGGCGCACCCTGGTACAGGCCAGGGTTTCTTCTCTTGTAAGTTCCAGGCGGACGCCTCTGCCTCCCACCTGAGTACACAGGAACGCGTTTAACGGTTCATATAACACATCCTGTTTATTGCCAAAGCCGCCGCCGATATAGGGCTTAATTACCCGGATCTGTCCCCAGGGAACCCCCAGAGCCTGGCCGATCACCCGGCGGACGATGTGGGGAATCTGTGTGGAGGATGTGACAATAATCTTGCCGTTTGCCATATAGGCATAGGAAACCGGCACCTCCAGATGGCAGTGCTGGACCGTCTGGGTTTCATAGGTTCTTTCTATTACATGTAAGGAGGGCTCTGCTTCCAGTGCCTGGTCAAAAGTTATGTCCCCAAGCTGAAAGGAGGAATGTGCCAGGATATTCCCCGGTTTTTCCTCGTGGAGAGTCGAGGCACCCTCTGCCATAGCCTCATCCGTGGTCAGAAGGGGTTCATATACCTCATACTCCGCCTTAACCAGACGTGCTGCCCGATTGGCTGCGATCTCATTTTCTGCAATAACTGCGGCGATATCATCGCCATAGACGCGAACTCTGGTGTTCAGAAGCTTTCTGTCCGACACATCCTGATGAGCGGTTTCCACAGACCAGGGATGGCCTGGAGTGGGGAACTGTATATCCGGCACATCAAAGCAGGTGACGATCTTCACCACACCGGGGACTTTCAGGGCTTCTTCCAGATCAAAGCTTTTTACCATACCGTTGGCGATGGTGCTATGTACGACTTTTGCCACCAGCAGGTCCTTTGGCGCCAGGTCCGCCACATATTTTGCTCCACCGGTAACCTTCTCGTAAGCGTCGACACGTTTTAACTCTTTACCGACTCCCATTGCTAAAACCTCCTTACATATGCCAATGTACCAACCTGCAGGTCATAATCCCCTGCCGGCCGGTACATTGGTATAAAAATTTTTAATTAAAGCCGTAACGGTTTATAAGAATATGTATTTTAGAACAAATAACACCGCAAGTACATACATCACAATGCTTATCGTCTTTCTGTTTTCCTTACCAGCGATCATGTTAATGATAACATAAGAGATAACGCCCATGGCAATACCTTCGGAGATACTGTACATAAACGGCATCGCTATGATACAGATAAACGCAGGAATTCCCTGTGTGGGATCTGCGAAGTTGATCTTCAGCACTGCGCTGATCATCAGGAAACCGACGATAATGAGGGCCGGTGCCGTAGCAAACGAAGGAATGGCCAGGAAAATAGGGGAAAGGAACAAAGCCAGCCCAAACAGAATCGCTACTACAAAGGAAGTCAGTCCTGTTCTTCCGCCTTCGGAAACACCAGAAGCACTTTCAACGAACGTAGTGGTGGTGGAGGTTCCTAACAGAGCACCTACAGAGGTACCAACAGCATCTGCCAACAACGCGCCTTTAATCTTGGGAAGCTTCCCGTCTTTATCCAGCATATCTGCCTGGGATGCCACACCGATCAAAGTTCCCAGTGTATCGAACATATCCACAAACAAAAATGCGAAGATTACTACAAAGAAATCCAGGGACAGCGCACGTGAAAAATCAAGCGCCAGTAAGGTCGGCATCAGGCTTGGAATGCCAATACCATTGGAAAAGTCGGGTAACAGGCTGAAGAATCCCATCTCAGGATTCGGCTGGTACAGACCGATCATCTGACAGATGATGCCCAGGATCCAGGTCGCCAGGATACCCAGCAGAATGTGCCCTTTTACTTTCTTTACAATTAAAACCGCGGTGATGAGAACACCTATAATCGCCAGCAGTACGGTGATCCCTTCCGTAGAGAAAGTTCCCGCCTCAGCCGAACCTTTGAACGAGAATACAGTCACTAAGGTCGAGTCGGAATTCGTGACAAGTTTAGCATTCTGCAGGCCGATGAAGCAAATAAATAAGCCAATACCGGCGGATACCGCATGCTTCAGAGTCATGGGAATCGCGTTGAAGATCGCTTCCCGCACGTTAGTCAGGGAGAGCAGGATGAAGATTAAACCTTCGATGAATACTGCTGCCAACGCCATCTCCCAGGTATATCCCATATTGATGACGACGGTGTAGGCGAAATACGCGTTCAGGCCCATACCGGGTGCCAGTGCAAAAGGATAGTTGGAGAAAAGCGCCATTAGAACTGTTGCGATCAGGGAAGCCAGCGCGGTTGCTGTAAATACCGCCCCATTATCCATGCCGGCTGCGCTCAGGATAGATGGGTTGACTGCCAGGATGTAAGCCATGGTCATAAAGGTAGTGACACCCGCGATGACTTCGGTCTTAACATCGGTGTGGTTTTCCTTGAGATGGAAAAGTTTGTCTAGTGCGTTCATTTTTGTTTCCCCCTTTATTAAAAATGATTATGATAAGCAGCATTCGATTTGCCGCTTTCATACTTATTCTACCAGATTTGACGTCCCCCGACAAACTTTTTCGTTATATTTTTGTCATCTGATAGATAAATTACCCTCTCCACCCGTTCGGGTATGGAAAGCTTCAGCGGCGTCGCCAGACTGCTGTCATCGATGACCAGCGCGTCCAGCTCAAAGCCCGCCTCAAAGCTGCCTGTTTTTCCGAAGAACGAACCGCTGCCAACCGTTCCCAGATAAAAAGCTTCCTGTACGGTTAACGGCTTCAAGGTGTCGTCCGTCAGCCGCCAGCGGAGCTTTGAAACCTGAATGGCATCCGCCATCGCCCGGAAGATAGAGCTTACGGTACCCCCTGCCACGTCACTTCCAAGCCCCACCCGCAGGCCTTCGTCCAGGAATCTGCGTACCGGAGCGATCCCGGAGGACAGATTCGTATTGGACTGGGGACAATGTGCGATATATACACCGCGCTCCTTCATCCGACGAATTTCGTCATCCGAAGAGGATACACAATGAGCCATGATCGTCTTGCAATCACCCCCGAACAAGCCAAACTGGTCATATGCGTCCCCATAAAAAGCGGAGGAAGGACAAAGCTCTTTTACCCATGCGATCTCACCCTGATTTTCAGACAGATGGGACTGTACGGGAAGCCGGTATTTTTTTTGTATTTCTTTCAGCCGCCGCATCAGTTCATCGGAACAGGTAGGGATGAACCGGGGGGTCAGGATCGGCTGGACATTATGATATTTACCAGCCACATCTTCTAACCAGGCGACAGTGTCCGCCGCAGACTGCTCCGCACCGGCCTCACAGAGGATATCCGGGCTGTTACGGTCCATATTCACCTTACCGACCATGGTTTTCATCCCGGTCTCTTCCAGCAGATCCATCAGCAGCTCTGTGGCCGGAACATGCAGAGTCGCAAATATACAAGCCCTGGTGTTGGGCCCTTTTTTCATGTCCTCCACAAAGATTCGATACGCTGCTTTCGCATAATCCAGATCTGCGTATTTGGACTCTTCCGGGAACGTATGGGTATTCAGCCAGTCCAGCAGCTCCAGATCCATTCCCAGCCCCCGGAACGCATACTGGGGCGCGTGTACGTGAAGATCTGTCAGCCCGGGCAAAATCAACTGATCCTCACAGTCGATGAGCGGAAGATTCTGGTACTGTTCGGGAAGCACTTCGTATACACCATCTGAAATCCCGTCCTTACAGACAAGATATCCGTCTGCCACAGTCCTGAAATTATCTTTATCCTGGCTGTAGCAGACATTTCCTTTTAGAACAAAGGAGTCTTTTTGCATAGATACCACCTTCTTCATTTTAATATTTTATTCACGGCATGCCGGAAACATTAGTGAACTTCTAACATTATTGAACTTCTATCATGATTGAACTTATTTCATTAGGCGAACTTCTTACATTAAGAAGTATTATGGTACAGCTTTATTATTTTATGATGATCCTGTATTTCCGGACAAATAAAAAAACCACCGGAATTTTCTGCAATTTCCAAGCCCTGTGTCAGGACTATGCGGAAACTTATAGAAAACTATTTACGGTAGTTTGTAGAGACGTTCAACCAATTATGAACATATATAAGTTTTATATTATTTAGTTGTCTTATTTTAAAACAGCTTACCTGATTACAAATACATTATAACTTCTATTGTGCATTGCGTCAACCATATATACAAAATCAAGGGATTGTTTGGATAAATTTGCCAATGAAATACCTGAAAATTTGTTAGCTATTCACAATAAAATTAAGCTTGAGTGAAAAAGTAAATTCCGCATGTAAACTTAAATTCCACACGGAAGACTAAATTCGGTATTAAAGGGTTTGACGAAATGCGTCAAACCCTTTAAAGTGGAATTTAACCGGATA
>NZ_JAWDIY010000017.1:0-128234 GCF_032380655.1 Diplocloster hominis
CCGGCTTCCTTCAGATTCCATTTCGCAATGGACACCCTTGCCTTCGGCTATATCCTTCCCACTACCGGGCGGATTCCGGACTTGCACCGGTTAGAAACGTGCGCCGCCAGGCGCACCAAGGAAAGGGGACATGTCCATTTCGATTTTTTATCGAAATGGACATGTCCCCTTTTACTATTTCCTCAGCTCGATTCCCATAGCTTCCAGAGCTTTTAAAATCCGCTCCATAGCCGCCGTCACATCTGCCTCTTCCAGGGTCTTATCTTTGGCCCGGAACACGATGGAATAGGCCATAGATTTATAACCGGCACGGATCTGCGCGCCTTCATAGATATCGAACAGCTGATAGTTCTCCAGGTACTGTCCTCCATTTTTTTCAATGACTTCTTCCACCTGACCTGCCAGGATCTCCTTGGGCATCACCATACTGATATCGCGGGTAACAGCCGGATATTTCGCGATTCCCTCGTATTTCCGTTCGAACGTCGCCCGGCTTACGATCTCCGGCATATCCAGCACAGCCACATAGGTGCGCTCTCCGATGTCATAGTTTTCTGCTACGGTGGGATGAACTTCTCCTATATAGCCCACGACCGTATCCTGATAGATGATGTTTGCCTGCCTGCCGGGATGCAGGAAAGGTTTTTGGGCCTTGGGATCATATACCGTTTTCTGATGCATTCCCACTTTGTCGAGGAATTCCTCCACAACCCCTTTTAAGGTAAAGAAATCTCCTTCTCCGTACATACCCATGGTAAACTGCATCCGTTCTTCCGGAAGCTCCGTGAGAGGTACCTGCTTGGGCAGATAGATACTGGCCAGTTCATAGAGTCGTACGTTCTTATTCCTTCTATTATAATTGGTGGCCAGAGAGGTCAGCATTCCATTTAACGGCAGTGTCCGCATAATGCTGTAATCCTCCCCCAAAGGATTAGAAATCACAACGTTCTGACGCAGTTTGGAATCCTGCGGGATCAGAAGCTTATCGTATACCTTCGGGCTCTCAAAGGAATAGGTCATCCCCTCGGAGAAACCGCAGAATTCCGCGATATCTCTTGCCACTGACTCCACACGCAGTTTGAAGGATAATTTTCCGGTGGAGGCTTCTCCGCTGGGCAGAGTGGTGGCTATATTTTCATAACCATAGAATCTGGCCACCTCTTCCGCCAGATCCGCCATACATTCCAGATCCTGTCTCCAGGAAGGGACCGTTACCTCCTGTGCAGCCGGATCGTATTTTAATTCAAGCGCTTCAAAGTACTGAATCATGTCCTCCAGGGAAATATCCGTTCCCAGCAGCTTATTGATTTTATCAGTGTCAAACGGGATCGTGCGGCCTTCTTTTTTCTTATTATATACGTCTACGACTCCGCCCACCACTTCTCCGCACTTTAACTCTTCCACCAGCTGGCAGGCACGGTTTATAGCCTCTATAGCAGTGTTGGGGTCCAGGCCCTTTTCAAATTTTCCGGAGGCGTCCGTGCGAAGTCCGATCTTCTTGCTGGATAGACGGATATTGGTTCCGTCAAAGCAGGCGGCTTCAAATAACATGGTCTGCACATGATCGGTAATCATGGAGTTTTCACCGCCCATAATACCGGCGACGCCCACAGGCTTCTCCACGTCACAGATCATCAGGACAGATTCGTCCATGGTCCGCTCCTGTCCGTCCAGGGTGACGAACGTCTCATCCTTCGACGCCCGCCGGACGATGATTTCACGGCCCGCGATGGTGTCCAGATCATAGGCGTGCATCGGCTGGCCATATTCTTCCATCACATAGTTGGTGATATCCACGATATTATTAATCGGCCGGATCCCATGGGCAGCCAGACGCCGCTGCATCCATTTGGGGGAGGGACCGATCGTTATATTTTTTACCACCCTCGCACAGTAGCGGGGACAAAGGTCCTTGTCCTTTACGGTCACCTTGATATAATCATTGACATCTTCCTGATTTCCGGTTTCTTTCACAACCGGAGGTTTATAATCCTGACGGAAGGTAGCCGCTGCTTCCCTGGCCAGTCCCAGCACGGAGTAACAGTCCACCCGGTTAGAGGTTATCTCATATTCGAATACCACATCGTGAAGTCCCAGCGCTTCGACCGCATCCATCCCCACCTGTACCGGGTCCTGAAAAATATAGATTCCATCTTCCGGAGCTTCCGGATACATATCACGGCTGCTTCCCAGTTCTTCGATGGAACAGAGCATCCCATTGGATTCTATGCCGCGCAGCTTTCCTTTTTTGATTTTAATGCCGCCCGGCGTCTTCTTGCCGTCGTGTCCGCCGGCTACTCTTCCGCCATCCAACACTACGGGGATCTTGTCATTTACCTTGATATTCGACGCTCCTGTAACGATCTGAACCGGCTGTTCCTGACCGATATCCACCTGGCAGATAACCAGCTTATCCGCGTCCGGATGCCTTTCTATGGAAAGAATCTGACCGACTATGATTTTCTCCAGATCTGCGTCCATCGCCTCATATCCCTCCACTTTCGATCCGGAAAGGGTCATGGCATCCGTAAATTCCTGGGCCGATACATTAAGTCCCGGCACATATGCTTTCATCCATGCGTATGATGTATTCATCTTATTCTTCCTCCTAGAATTGTTTTAAGAAACGGTCGTCATTTTCATACAACAGCCGCATATCGTCAATCTCATATTTCAGCAGAGCGATGCGCTCCAGTCCGACTCCAAACGCGAAACCGGAGTATTCCTCGGGATCAATTCCGCTCATTTTAAGAACGTTGGGATGAACCATACCGCAGCCCAGGATCTCGATCCAGCCTGAACCTTTGCAGAACCGGCAGCCTTTTCCTCCGCATTTGAAACAGGTGACATCCACCTCCGCGCTGGGTTCAGTAAACGGGAAATGATGAGGTCGGAATTTTACTTTTGTCTCCGGCCCGAACAGCTGTCTCGCGAATTCCGCCAGCGTTCCTTTCAAGTCGGCAAATGTGATATTCTTATCAATGACCAGTCCCTCGATCTGATGGAAGGAAGGGGAATGTGTGGCATCCACTTCGTCCGAACGGAATACTCTCCCCGGGGCAAGCACACGGATCGGCAGTTTCCCTTTTTCCATCGTGCGGACCTGTACCGGGGAGGTCTGGGTACGCAGCACGATATCGCTGGTGATATAGAACGTATCCTGTTCATCCTTGGCGGGATGATTCGCCGGTATATTCAGTGCCTCGAAATTATAGTAATCGTATTCCACTTCCGGTCCTTCCACCACCTCGTAGCCCATACCCACGAAGATTCTCTCGACCTCTTCCAGGGCAATCGTGTTGGGATGCCGGTGTCCTACATTATTCTTTTTTGCCGGAAGGGTGACATCGATGACTTCTCTTTTCAACTGTTCTTCCCGTGCAATCTTTTCCATTTTATCCCTGGATTCTTCCAGAAATCCTTCAATCGCCGCGCGGGTCTCATTCACCAGCTGACCAACCAGAGGACGTTCCTCTGCCGGCACGTCCTTCATCCCTTTCAGAACAGCGGTTAATTTCCCTTTCTTGCCAAGGAAAGCCACGCGCACATCATTTAATTTGTCCAGTGCGTCTGAATCTGCGATCTGTTTCAACGCTTCCTGCCTGATTTGATCCAATTTTTCTTTCATTGTCTTTCTCCTTTACTTTTGTTAAGCTATAGGCTGTTTTCCCATTGCATAAAAAAAAGCCCCATCCTGCAAAGGGACGAAGCGATATCCGTGGTACCACCCTAATTCCCGGAATACGATCCGGGCACTTGTCATCTGTTTAACGCACAGGTTACGGCATTTCTTACTAAAACTTTCGGAAATGCAGCTCCAGTGGGAAATTCGTCGCTCATCTGAACCTGAGGAAGCTTACAGCCGGTGACTCCCTCTCTCTGCAGGAAAATGAGTTTCTACTAAACACCTTCACAGCCTTTTCTTATCTTCTATATTCTATACATGCAGCCTGGAAATGTCAAGTTTATTTTTTATAGCTATGAGCACTTAGCGGCTGCTTTTTAGCCGCTTACGGAGCGCGACTATTTTTTAGTGTACATCCGGGCGCTTAGAGAGGGGACTGGCATCTTTCGGCAGTAAAGTCAACCTGAACGGTAACTACGCGGAGAAAGGGGCCTGTCCCCGGAAGCCGGCCTGCTCTGGAAAAAAAGAGCCTTCTTCCCCGGATAGTGAACTACTCCAGCCAACATCCGGGGACAGGCCCCTTTCTCCACGTAGTTACCGTTCAGGTTGACTTTACTGCCGAAAGATGCCAGTCCCCTCCCTACTTATTGTGGATTTTTTCCCGATTTTTTGTGCCTTCTCGTCTGGAATAACCGGATTTCTGTGGCAAAATATGAGTTGACTTCCGCTCCAATCAGCAGAATATACATACTGATATACAGCCACAGCATGACCACTATAATCGTCGTCAGGTTTCCATAGATCTTGGAGAAATCACTGAAGTAATTAATATAAATAGAAAAGCAGTACGAAAATGCCATCCAGCCGATAGCGGTAAAAAGAGCACCGGGGAATTGGGCAAACATTCCCGCCTTACGGTTCGGCAGAAATTTGTACATCAGGGTAAAGAAGAACATCAGCACCAGCACCATAATCAGTGACCGAAACTGGATCAGAAAAGAAAAAGTCCCCTGAATCCCCGGAATATGCTCCTCTATAAATCCCAGAATCCAGTTGCCGAAAATCAGCAGGCCAAAAGTCAGCAGCAGGGTGATAATAAACAATACCGTATAAAAAGCCGCACGAATGCGGATAAAAAAATAATTTCTGGTTTCACTTACCCCATTGACGGAGTTCAGCCCTCCCGCAATGGACATGATCCCTCTCGCCGATGACCAGATCGCCACCACCGCGGACAGCGACACCACCGTAATGGTCTTGTCATACAATTCATCCACAATCATAATAACCGTAGATTTAAAAGAAAGCGGAGTCACACTTTTAATCACATTAAAGATATCCTGCTTACCGATGGGCAAATACTGAACCAGCGACAGCAACAGCATCATAAAAGGAAAGAAAGACAACATGATAAAAAAGGCCGCCTGCGCGGAATAAGCACTCACATGGTCTTTCGATAACCTTTTACTAAAATCCCGAATAATATAAATAAGGTACATACATTTTTCCTTCCTCTGAACTGCTGTTAAAAAATCATATCATGATTTCAATAAAACTGCAAGGAAGGACATGGGGTTAGTTTTTAATTATTTTTGAGGGACAGATGGATAGGCGGGGGCTGTATAAGGCCCCCGCCCCGGATTTCCTAATACAATTGCTTAAAACTAATCCCGCTATAGTAAAACTGCAGAATATCCTGATAAGATTTACCCTGGGAGGCCATGAACTTAGCCCCGTTCTGGCTCATTCCGGCTCCGTGGCCGTATCCTCCCCCGATGATATCATAGGCAGTTAACTGATCCTGCTCCATAACAGGGCTTAGGATAATATAAGCGCTTGGCAAAAGCGACGTGCCTTCCACTTCTGAACCGTCCATCCGGGTAACCGTGCAGCCTTTTGGAGAAAGTGCTCCGCGGATATCATACTCTGAAGTGACTACAGCGTTCCCCTCAGTCCCCTGTACGCTTAGTTCCGCGGCGACACCGCCGGCGCCTCGTTTGGTAATGGTCATACTTTTTACATTTCCAATAGTACCGAAGGCTTTCATGTTCTCAGTCAGGCTGGCTGCGGGAATCCGTACCTTCCACCGGTACCAGCTCTCCTGGCTGTCATAGGAGGCGTAGTCGGTATTTTGTATGAAGGCCTGGAAAGCATCTTCCTGTGTGAGATCCTGTTCCGGCTGTTCATCGCCGGAAAATTTCCCCTGCAGGTACGGTGTGGAGTCGTTGCCCTCCGGGTTCCATATACAGCCATCGGTAGTATGGCCGCAGGAGGTGGAAAAATAGTAGGCGGTAATGACCGTGTCGTCATAAGCGGCCACAACTCCCCGTGTTTCGTCAACAGCCTGCACGACCTCAGGGGTTTGAGGCAGGTTGTTGTATACCTGGAATTTGACACTGTCGTCGGCGTGGGCTCCGTACTGGGGATAGCCGCTGTTCAGGATCTGATTATATGCATAGCTTCTGGCACAGACTGCCTGGGCCTTCAGGGCCTCCAGTCCGTAGCTGGAAGGCATCTCACTTGGAAGCACTCCATAGAGGTATTCTTCCAATGGAATATCGTTGACAATAACAAGGCCGCCGTCCTCTTTGCGGATTTCCAGTGTTCCTGCGTAGCTGGGATTTCCCTGGTTTCTGGTTATGGATTCCAGGGTCAGCGTACCGCCCTCGGCAGGGGTTAACAGAATTCTGTTTTCTTCCCAGTAGGGACTATCCGCCGCGATGGTGACACTCTCCTGCGCCGCGTGCTCTTCTGTGTTTTGGCCGTATTGAATTGTAAACCCGTTGTTCCCGGACAATTGTACCTGACTGTGGAAGATATCCGCGTAATCGTTGGTTTTGATCAGGACACGGATGTGATCCATGGTCAACGGTTTGTTTACCAGGCCGGCACATAGCTTTCCTTCGGCCACCACGAATTCGGTTATATCGTATCCGACAACCAGATTGACCAGTTCTTTCTGGGCCAGTTGTCCATAGATCTGATACAGTCGGAACTGATCCGAAAAGGGTACCAGGCCGTAACCTTCGATCTCCACACCGTCCAGCTGGACGGACAGGATGCGCCCGGATATGGTGTCCTGTTTGATCCGCAGCTGGGTTACTTTTTCATAGGCGACAACCACATCACCGAGGACCCCGTTGACGTCCTGTGTGGGTTTATCTCCTTCAAAATTTATGTAATATCCGTCTACAAATATCCGGAATCCATTTTCCGTAGGTCCGGTAATCCATACGTTCACTAATGTGGTCTCTTTTTCAAGTGTCCCGCAGACAGCCTCGATGGTGCCGTCTTTTAACACAACCTGGATATTCTGCATCCGGTACTGTTCCAGATTCTCACCTGTCTGATTGAGAAAAAGTCCCTGATCGGTATAGACCTGGTTTTCTTCCAGGCCTTCTATAGACGCAGAGGTCCCTAAAATGAACAGCTCCGCGTTGGCCAGCGGCTTTTCGGGTTCTTCCGGCTTCGGTACCGCCTCTTTTTTGGGTATCAGCTGACTGATCAGGAGGAACAGTATAACCAGGATTCCAATTATGATCAGCATCAGTTTATATTTCACCTTGTTGTTCATAAGATACCTGTCCTTTTTTTGTTGTTATGAGCACTTAATGCCCGTACTTTGGGTGCTTATGTGCGATACATAAAAAATAGTCAGCGAGGTATTTTCGAGCGCTACTATTTTTGATGATATTTAAAATATATTATACAGTCCGGGGTTTTATGCAAACTATTGGACGGGCCCATCAAACTTCTGCCCGTTTATTTCTATGGAATACAAAAAAAGAGCAGCTGTCCGAAAACAGCTGCTTTCTTCTTTTGTTACCCCAAAATGCCGTTTCCTGCTATTTTGACTCCTAGCCACAGCTAGGTGGGCGACCGCAACCCGTCATCTGCCTTCCGCTGCGTAATGACGGCCTGACATCAGAACGGGCAATATAGGAATCCCATAAAAGAAAATGTAGGTTCAAAATTGCAGGATTGTCGAACATTTCAGGAATTACTCGAACTATTTTATTCTATCTATTTGCTCTAAAATTATTATACTCTAGTATGTGCGCATTTTCAAGAAAAAATCCAATTGGGACATGTCAGTATTTGGTATCAGTCGATAATTACCACTCGCATGGTGTTGCTCATGCTGCCTTTTCCCGCCTGCACATTGGTGGACGGGATGCCCGCTGTCAGGACCACGATGTCCCCTTTTTCGACAAATTGCTGGTCTTTTGCCAGCGCTACCGCCCGGTCCATGATCTCCTCTGTCGTATCTTCCTCTACGGAAAGGAGCGGATATACCCCCCAGTAAATCTGCATTTTACGAAGCGTGGCCTCATTGGGCGATACACCGATAATGTTCACCTTTGGACGGAACTTGGACATCATCCTGGCTGTCGCACCGGATACCGTCGGGGTAATGATGCATTTGGCTCCCAGATTGGCCGCAGTGGCAACAGATGAGTAGGCTACCGCACTGGAAATATTATTCTTGCGGTGCATTTTTTTGTGTTCCATCAGCTGTTCATAATCCACATTGGATTCGGTGAATTCCGCGATCTTGGACATCATCCGCAGCGCTTCCACGGGATATTTGCCCATAGCCGTTTCACCGGAGAGCATGACCGCATCGGTGCCGTCGTAGATCGCGTTGGCCACATCCGTGACTTCCGCTCTGGTAGGGCGCGGGTTGCGGATCATGGAGTCCAGCATCTGTGTGGCGGTTATAACCGGCTTATAGTTATCATTACACTTTTTGATAATCTGTTTTTGCAGGTAGGGAACCTCCTCCGCAGGAATCTCTACCCCCAGATCCCCCCGGGCTACCATGATTCCATCGCTGCAGTACATGATTTCATCGAAATTCTGAATTCCTTCTGCATTCTCTATCTTCGATATGACGGGAACATATCCGGCCCCGTGTTCTTTTAACAGCTCTTTGATTTCTTTCACACAATCCGCAGACCGCACAAAGGACGCCGCGATAAAATCAAACCCCTGTTCTATTCCGAATAAGATGTCATCTTTATCTTTTTGGGTAAGTGCAGGCAGTTTTACGCTGACATTGGGTACATTGATCCCTTTTTTCTGTCCCAGCTCGCCGCCGTTGATCACAGTACAGATAATATCCTTCTGCGTCAGTTCCTGAACCTGAAGCTCAATCAGGCCGTCGTCAATCAGAATCCGGTTGCCGACGCTTAGATCTTCCACAAGCCCCGGATAGGTCACGGAACAGCGGTGGCTGCCGCCTTCCACTTTATCTGTCGTCAGTGTGTAGGTGTCCCCTTCTTTCAGACGCACTTTCCGGTCGCCGGCCATAATGCCGGTGCGGATCTCCGGTCCTTTGGTGTCCAGCAGCATGGCGATGGGCCGGCCGATCTCTTCCCTGACACTCTTTAACAGATTGATCCGGTGTAATTGTTCTTCGTAATCCCCATGAGAAAAGTTAAACCTGGCAATGTCCATTCCATTCAGGGCCAATTTCTTCAACAGCTCCCTGTCATTGGTATTTGGTCCCATCGTACAGATAATTTTCGTTTTTTTCATAAACTCCTCCAAACTATATCAATGTTTTTTGATATGCTCATGAGTAAACAGGTGGTCCTGGCAGTACTCATAGCTTCCATCACATTTGGTACAGAAACGGAATTCCAGATTCTCTCCGTCCAGCTCCGTACGCCCGCAGACCGCGCATTTGTGCTTGGGGCCGCTGGTGGACGCATGGATTTCTCGTTTATATTTTTTCTTTCTCTGAATTTCCCTGGGGGAAACCCTCTGATAGTTTCTGGTCGCAAAATAGAACATCAGGAAATTCCCCAGTGATATAATCGCCGCGATACTGCTGGCCGGTGACCCTCCGATGAAACCGCCTACGATCGACACGGCAAAAAATACAGCGTCCAGTATCGCCAGCCACTTCACCTTGATGGGCAGGATAAAAAACAGCATAAATTCCATATTGGGGAACAGCGCTGCAAACGCAAAGAACAAAGACATATTAATATAGGAAGTTCCCAGCAGATAAACACGCCCGGTAAACAGGTAAAGCAATATTGCCACAATGACATGTAATATAACACCAGTGAAGAAATACAGATTAAACCGGAAAGCTCCCCAGGTATTTTCCAGAGAACTGCCGATCATATAATACAAATACAGGGCAAAAATCACAAACACCAGACTGGTACTGGGGGGCTGGATTAAAAACGTAACTATCCTCCAGACCTGACCCTGAAGGATCTTCGAAGCGTCCAGGCTTAAATACTGATAATAAAAGTCTCCGCCAAACCAAGCCAGTAAAAAACCAAAGCCGTATAGAATAATAATGTAATACATCAGGTTATGAATTGCGTATTTGCCAAATTTCCGTTCCAGTTTATTCATAAATCTCATAGGCACACCTCTTTATGTTTGTCAGAACATGCATTTGTCGGAACTATGGTTGTAAGAACATATGTTAATCAAAACAAATCCTTTTTAGCCAGAATAAATGCGGCGATCAGGGTAACAACAAGGGAAAAAATAATTACATAAGCAAAACCATAAGGGCTGGACGCGCCGGGCATACCGGCTGAATTGACATTCATTCCGTAAAAACTGGCGATCATCGTAGGAATGGACATGACGATGGTAATGGTTGCCAGGACCTTCATAACGATATTCAGGTTATTGGAAATAACCGAGGCAAACGCATCCATCATTCCGCTTAAGATACCGCTGTAAATATTCGCCATCTCGATCGCCTGCTTATTCTCGATAATAACATCCTCCAGCAGTTCCGTGTCCTCCGGATAATGCTTGATACTCTCCACTTTCAGCAGCTTCTCTAACACCACCTCATTGGAACGAAGGGACGTGGTAAAGTACACCAGGCTCTTCTCCAACTCCAGAAGCTCGATCAGTTCCCGATTCTTAGTGGAAACATGAAGTTTATGCTCGATGACCTCACTCTTCTTATCTATAATTCTCAGATAGTGCAGGAACATCGTGGCATTTTTGTACAGAATCTGCAAGATAAATCTGGTTTTCTTATAGGTGTAGAAATTTCTCACCCGGCCGTCCATGAAAGCGCCCAGAATCGGGGTGTCCTCCAGGCAGACAGTGAAGATCATTTCATCGGTAACGATAATACCCATAGGAATGGTCACATACCAGTCTTTTTCGTTGCGCTCCTCAATAACAGGAATATCCACTAAAATCAGGGTGTAGTTATCCTCCACTTCAATACGGGAACGCTCTTCTTCATCAAGAGGTGCCCGAAGGTCGTCGACCTCGATCTCATATTGCTCGGATATCTCCAGTAATTCTGTCGCCGTGGGATTCACCAATGCCACCCAGCATCCTTCCTGTGCCTCGTTTACCTGATGAATTCCTCCGTCGATGGTTCTGAAAATCTTTATCATGATCCGTAACTCCTTCCCATTGTCTTATTTTTTTCGTTCGCGGAAACAGACTAAAATAAGACAATGTAAGCAAAGGCCCATCTTATCTTAGCTATTTCACAGTATGGTTTAACTTATGCACGCTACAACTTCGATAGGGCCCACTTTCCATGGAATTACACATCCTTTCGGGATTCTCTTTATGAGGATTTTACATTCTTTACGTTTTCTTCATTCAATTCTTTACATTTTAAAAGCTTTCACTTTATGCGAAAGCTTTTATCATTCTTCATTATAGTGACTCCGTCTGTATTTGTCAATGACGCTTCGGATATCCCGGCTGGAAAATCCCCGCCGCATCAACGCCTGGTACAGTTTTGAAATTTCTTTTTCATCGGCTTCCTGCCAGTTTACCCGCTTTTTCCGAAGGAAGGCTTCAATCTGCGGTGTCTCGTCAATTTTCCCATGCGACTCAAAGGCCTCTGCTATGACCTGCCGGTCCACTCCTCTGGTCATCAGGGCCTGCTCAATCTGCCTCCGGCTCTTGTACTCCGCCTTCAATTCAATATAGTTGGCGGCATATCGGGCATCGTCTATATAATGATAACTTTCCACATAACGGACCGCCTCATCGATCTCCTGCTCACTAAAATCCTGTTCTTTTAACTTAACCCGGAGCTGATGTTCTGTTCTGTCCATATGTTCTAACAGGCGAAGGGCTTTCGCCTTCGCCTGTTTCAGCTTTAACTCGTCCATCAGGATTTCTCTTCCTCTGCGGCGGCAGCCTTAGGCGCCTCTGCCAGCGGAACATCCTGCAGATCGTAGTGTTCTCTTACCTTGCGCTCCACTTCCGCCATGATCTCGGGATGTTCACGCAGAAAGATCTTGGCATTTTCCCTACCCTGCCCGATCTTCTCATCATTATAAGCATACCAGGCACCGCTTTTATTAATAATCCCTACTTCCGCAGCCAGATCCAGGACATCTCCCTCTCTGGAAATCCCCTGTCCAAACATAATATCGAACTCAGCCTCTTTAAACGGAGGCGCTATCTTATTCTTCACCACTTTAATCCGGACACGGTTTCCGATCATCTCTCCGCCCTGCTTAAGAGTCTCAATCCTTCTCACGTCCAGACGGACGGAAGAATAGAACTTCAAAGCACGTCCACCCGTCGTGGTCTCCGGATTACCGAACATCACGCCGACCTTCTCACGGAGCTGATTAATAAAGATAACGATGCAGTTGGATTTACCGATCACCGCGGTCAGCTTCCGCAGCGCCTGGGACATCAGCCTCGCCTGAAGGCCCACGTGGGAATCCCCCATGTCGCCGTCAATCTCCGCTCTGGGCACCAGTGCGGCTACCGAGTCCACGATAATAATATCCACCGCCCCGGAACGGACCATAGTTTCCGTAATCTCCAGCGCCTGCTCCCCATTATCCGGCTGAGAAATATATAAATTATCAATATCGACCCCGATATTCTTCGCGTACACAGGATCTAACGCATGCTCCGCATCAATAAATCCTGCGATCCCGCCCCTCTTCTGCACTTCCGCTACCATATGTAAAGCAACCGTAGTCTTACCGCTGGACTCCGGCCCATAAACTTCGATCACCCGGCCTCTGGGCACACCGCCCAGCCCCAGCGCAATATCCAGACTCAAAGCTCCGGTGGGAACCGTCTCCACCTGCATATGCGCGGAGGTATCTCCCAGTTTCATCACAGAGCCTTTGCCGTATTGTTTCTCGATCTGCGTCAACGCCGCATCCAATGCTTTTAATTTATCTGCTTTTACCATCTGTGCTCTCCTTCTTCAAGATGCGAACTTATGTTCGTTTCACTAGTAACATATTATACTATACCATCCCAAATGTCAACCTCTTTTTTCCCTCAATAGGCATCCCTCCTACCCTATCCACACTACTTTTTCCAATCACGTTTTCCGGGAATTCGCCTCAAAAGGCCAGATAAAAAGATACTCCGCACCGAACGGTGCTCTAGAACTTACCTGCTTATTATAACCAATTCCGGTTCCTTAGGCAAGGGGTTTTGGGGAAGTTATGGTTATGGTTATGGTTTTTGTGTAAAGGGGCCGGGGAGAAGCCTGGGCGGGGGGATGGGATGGCCTGGGCGGCTGGGGTATGGGCCTTCTTCGGGACGGGAGCAAAATCCGCGGCGGGGAAACGCATCGGGAGAACCTAAGCAGATCTAGCTCCGAAGGGCGCAAAACCCCTTATTCGTGGGTCCGGGGCAAACTCGCCAAAAAAACGGCTCAGACAGTGCCCCGGACCCACAGGGTTTTGTGCCCTTCTCCGCAAGATCTGCTAAGGTCCTCCCTCAAGCGTTTCCCCGCCGCGGATTTTGCTCCCGTCCCGAAGAAGGCCCATACCCCAGCCGCCCAGGCCATCCCATCCCCCCGCCCAGGCTTCTCCCCTACATTGGTAAAAACATGAGTGATATGTTCGGATAGTCTATGAATTCTTTTTAGGTGAGAATGGGTACTCTTAAACCGCACTATTATTAAGCTATCGCCTAAGTCTGTTACTTGAAAGTAAAGCAGGGAAGCCGGATGGGCGGAGGCGACCGGGCGGACGGGCTGCGGACAGAGGACGGGGGACTGGAGAAGAAAACAGACCGGTGCTGCAATACGCTTGAGGACAGACCTTAGCGGATCTTGCGGAGAAGGGCACAAAACCCTGTGGGTCCGGGGCACTGTCTGAGCCGTTTTTTTGGCGAGTTTGCCCCGGACCTGCGAATAAAGGGTTCTGATTCCTTCGTAACTAGATCCGCTTAGGTCTGTCCGATGCGTATTGCAGCACCGGTCTGTTTCCTTCTCCAGTCCCCCGTCCACTGTCCGCAGCCCGTCCGCCCGGTCGCCTCCGCCCATCCGGCTTCCCGGACCCCCTCCTAACAAACCTAGCCTTCAGTAAACTCCGCATCCCTCCTGGAAAATACGCAGCCGCAGTAGTTTTGACGGTAGAGTCCGTATTCGGCGGAGAGTTCGATGGAACGTTTGTAGCCGTTTCTTTTTTTGAAGTCGGAAGGCAGGTAGGATATGCCATATTCGGAGCCGATTTTTTGGCCCAGTTCGTTTAGTTTGGCGGCATTTTTTAAGGGGCTGATCGTCAGTGTGGTGGTGAAATAATCGAAGTTGCTCTGTTTGGCTATGCGGGCGGCTTCCCGAAGGCGGAGTTCGTAGCAGAGGAAGCAGCGCTCTCCTCCCTCGGGAAGGTGCTCCAGGCCTTTGACAGCCTCGTAGAAAGTTTGGGGGATATAGGGGCCTTCTTGGAATTTGATGGGGTGACGCGCCGGCAGATTGGCGATGAAACGTTTCTGCTCCTGTACCCGTTTTTGGTATTCGGCTTCGGGACTGATGTTGGGATTATAATAGAACAGGGTTATGTGGAAATATTCGGACAGGTATTCCAGGACGTAGCTGCTGCAGGGAGCACAGCAGCTGTGCAGGAAAAGAGAGGGGACACGCTGTTCTTTTTGAAGGGCGGCCAGCAGTTTGTCCAGTTCTTTTTGATAATTTATGTTTGAGTTTGGCTTCATGTTTTCCTCCGTGGGTTGTTACCGGCATGTATTGGTATCCCTTTTGGATACTCTCAATGTATGCTTTTCTTTCACAGAAATCATACCGTAAAGCGGGGATTTGCGCAACCGGTATATCTTGCGAAAAACGAAAGATTTCACTCACAAAATGGTTTTGGGGTCATATGATAAATTATAACGCGATTGGAGGAATATTATGAATCCATTACTGGAATTAAACCATGTCAGCTACGCGTATCACAGTATGAGCGGTGAAACGCAGGCATTGTCCAATATATCTTTTCAAGTGGAAGACGGCGAGTTTATTTCGATCGTCGGTCCCAGCGGCTGCGGTAAATCCACACTTCTTTCCCTGATCTCCGGACTGATTGAGCCGGAAACCGGGAGCATTAAATTAAACGGTACCAACATTCACGATTCCAGCACGAATATCGGTTATATGCTGCAAAAAGACCATCTGTTTGAATGGCGTACTGTTTATAGTAACGTATTGCTTGGGCTTGAGATTCAGAAAAAGCTCACCTCCCGGAATAAGGACAACGTGGATCACATGTTGGAAACGTATGGTCTCCAGAAATTCCGGGATTCAAAACCATCGGAGCTATCCGGCGGTATGCGCCAGCGGGCGGCTCTGATCCGTACATTGGCCTTGGAACCGGATCTGTTATTGCTTGACGAGCCCTTTTCGGCACTGGATTATCAGACCCGCCTCTCCGTTGGGGATGATATCGGTTCGATTATCAAGCATGAAAAAAAGACGGCGATTCTGGTTACCCATGATCTCTCTGAGGCGATCAGCCTTGGCGACCGGGTGATCATTTTATCAAAGCGTCCCGGTTCCATACGCAAAATCGTGCCGATCCATATCGACATGGAGGACCGTACCGCTTTGAAAAGCAGGAATGCCCCGGAGTTTAAGGATTATTTTAACCTCATCTGGAAGGAGCTGAATGACGATGAATGATCTTTCCATTTCACAGGCCAAATACCTGGCGGAACATATCCGGCACAAGCGGATCGTATCATTGGCCAGAATTATGGTGTTTGTCATATTTATGCTGCTGTGGGAAGTCACGACCCGTTTGCAAATTATAGATTCATTCATCTTTAGCAGTCCGAGCAGGATTGCTACTACTTTTATTTCTATGACTAAGGATGGATCTATATTTACCCACATTGGAATTACGCTGGCTGAGACGCTGCTGAGCTTTATGCTGGTGAATGTGATCGGGGTGGCCGTGGCGGTCCTGCTGTGGCTGAGTAAAAAAACCTCAGAGATAATGGAGCCTTATCTGGTGGTGCTTAACAGCCTGCCGAAGTCGGCGCTGGCTCCGCTTCTGATCGTCTGGCTGGGCGCCAACACGAAAACTATTATCGTAGCCGGAATTTCAGTGGCTATTTTCGGGACTATCATCAGTATGTACGCGGGATTTGTGGAAGTGAATCCTGAGAAAATAAAATTAATTTATACACTGGGCGGCAGGAAACGGCATGCCCTGTTTAAAGTCGTCCTGCCCAGTAATATCCCGAATCTGATCAGTAATATGAAGGTCAATATCGGCCTTTCTTTGGTTGGCGTGATCATCGGGGAATTCCTGGCCGCCAGAAGGGGGCTTGGTTACCTGATTATCTATGGCAGCCAGGTATTTAAACTGGATTGGGTGATGATGTCCATCGTGATTCTGTGTATCATCGCGATGGTGCTCTATAAGCTTATTAACCTGCTGGAGAAATGTTATCTGAAACGCATATGACAAAAAACAGAACCGTAGAATTTTATTTCTAACGGTTCTGCACGACTACATATATCTTTCTAAATCACAACTTCTCAAATGATCTCTCTTTCTGGTGGATTCCTGCCCTTCTTTTATACCGCTTATCTTCATCCTTTTGTATAGCTATGATCTGTGCCAGTCCGATAAAGACTTCGGGTCATTTGGCACCTTTATGTATATAACCTAATTTTTCGGTTTCTCGCACAGTTCCAGAGAAATGCCTCCCGCATCTTCCGGACTGATGAAAGCGATCATGGAACCGCCCGCTCCCGGACGGGGAACCTGATCCACCATCTTCACTCCCTTAGCCTTCAGATATTCTACCGCCTCATTGATATCATCCACCTCAAGAGCGAAATGATCGATGCCAGGACCTTTGGCCTTAAAATACTGGGCAGTCGGGCTGTCCGGGCTGGTCGCCGCTAAAAGCTCCAACTCCACATCTCCGCAGGGAATGAATACGGTTTTTGCCTCCCCTCCAGGCAAAATTTCCTCCCCATGGCACTCAAGGCCCAGCAGCTCGGTATATACCGGAAGAACTTCCTCCAGCGCTGTAGTAATGATACCGATGTGGTCTAACTTTTTTACCTTCATGTAAAAACCTCCCTTTATTTAATTATTTATATCTATTGTAGTCTTTAAATTCGGACAAGTCAATAAAGACCTAAAGCTCTCTGTTATTCACTTAAACCTTCTTATAATCCGCCATTTGTTTTTTTAATTTGCTGAACATGCGAAGGAAGAGAATTCCTGTCGTCAACACGGCGATTCCATCCGCGATCGGTTCGGCCAGGAATACGCCCATCGCCTTATCGCCGACGAAATTCGGTACAATGTAGATCAGGGGGATCAGCAGGATGATTTTACGCAGGACTGCCAGGAACAAGGATGTCTTCGCGTTTCCCAGGGCGATGAACGACTGCTGGCAGGCGATCTGAATACCAAACAGCAGGGATACAGCCATGTAGATCCGAAGCGCCCATTCCCCATAGGCCATAAGCTCCGCCTCGTTTGTAAACATCCCCACCAGAAGCTGCGGAGTGAGCATGGACAGCAGCCAAAGCGTACAGGAGTATCCCACGCACACGATTACCAACAGGCGGAACGTTTTTGCCACACGTTCAAAATTACCGGCGCCGTAATTGAAGCTGATGATCGGCTGCGCTCCCTGTGTCATTCCCTGCAGGGGAAGCATGGAAAACTGCATCACACTGCTCAGGATAGCCATAGCGCCCACAGCGATATCCCCGCCGTATTTTAAAAGTGAGGTATTAAAGCAGACGGACAGGACACTTTCCGTAAACTGCATTACAAACGGGGATAAGCCCAGGGCCAGGCACGGCAGGATAATTTTGGTTTCCAGCCGGAAATTCTTTTTTCTTATTCTCAGATAACTCTTTTTGGTACACAGGAAACGGACGACCCAGACTGCGGAAACCGCCTGGGAAATGATTGTCGCAAGGGCGGCACCCTTGACTCCCATGCCAAATCCGAATATAAAAATAGGATCGAGAATAATATTGCAGACCGCGCCGATCGCTATGGTAATCATACCGGTTTTCGCGTACCCCTGGGTATTGATGAACGCATTCAGCCCCAGTGCCAGCTGTACGAAGATCGTGCCCATAGTATAGATCTGCATGTAATCCCACGCGTATCCAATCGTATTGTCACTGGCCCCGAAAACCATCAATACATCCTTGCCAAAAATCTGGAATACCACGGTCAGAAGAACCGCTACAAATACCAGGGAAACCGTACAGTTGCCGAGAATCTTTTCCGCGTCCTCCTTATTATCCCTCCCCAGCATGATGGCCGCGCGGGGAGCCCCTCCCATACTGACCAGGGCGGCAAAGGCGGATATCGCCATGATCACCGGCATCGTAACGCCGACTCCGGTCAGCGCCAGACTTCCCTGGCCCGGGATGTGGCCTATGTAGATTCGATCCACGATGTTGTAAAGTACATTGATAATCTGGGCAATGATCGTCGGCAGAGCCAGACGCAGCAGAAGCCTGCCTACACTGCCGCTGCCCAGGTCGACTTTGGTTTGTTGTTCCTGTTCCATAATAACCTCCATTGTTTTATTTATTCTGTATGCCTTCCTGATAGGCTGCATCCAAATTCGCTGATATTTTTTGCAGATATTTTCCAAACCTTTCTCTGTCTTCCTCAGAAAAACCCGCAAACATAACATGAAAGAAGCGCTGCTGCATGGCCAGCCCTTCTTGAATCACTTCATCCGCCCGGCTTAACAGCTCTAAATACACCGTGCGCCCATGCCCGCTCGGAATGCGTGCCAGGTATTTTTTCTTTGCCAGACTGGCAATGGAAATAGAGACATGAGACTTTGTCAGCATTCTCACCTTTACGATATCACTGGCATTGTTCCGGTCCGGATTGTTGTAAAGAAACATAAGGATATCCAGCTCCATCTTTGTCAGTGTGTATTTTTCACAGATTGATTCCTGAAACTTTTCGTAGACTTTTATACCATATTGGTTTGATAACAGGATATCTGACGGACTAGGGACCAAGATAGACTACCACCTCTCTTTGCGTACTGTATGCCTCATATGTTCTAAATAGAACTTATATTAATATACGTTGTTTTCTTGTATTTGTCAATCGTTCACAGGAATCTTATGTTCTTATGTTCACGGTAACCTTAAGTCCATAGTAAATTTATGTTCACAATAATCTTATTTTTGTACCACTCTTCCTTATTGCCGCGGAAGCGGTATCTTCCTTTCCGCCGTAGTGCGATCCCCGCGGAGCGTTTTTGATTTCATAGGAGCACATACCTGTGAAATCAAAAAATCCCTGATACGTCAGGAACATCCATTGCGGAGCCTGCATATCAGGGATAATTCACTTAGATCGTTTCCACCACTTCCGCGTTTCCAAAGAACTGCGGCAGATGAAAATCCGGGGTGGGATGATCGATGGGAAAACAGCTGGCAAAGTGCATATGATCCGTGTTTTCTCTGATTTTATAAAAATTACAGCGAAACCGGCTGCCTGCCGTAAGCCCCGCCATGCCCTGTACCGACCGCGTCAGGGAAAACGGAATCAATAAATCTATCTGCCAGGAATCCTCACGTATATCCACCTGGCAATCACACAATGCCAGAAGTTCTCCGCTTAAAAATTCCCGGTGCGCCCGGTCCGGTCCGTACTGGGCCAGTACCGCTCCGGCAGAATTAATTTCGAAATTAAAGTAATCCGGTTTGCAGGTATCCAGGCAAAAGAAAAATTCCATTGCACTGTCCTGATAAACCGGCCCGTTATTGGTATGGCATAGAGCCTGCGGGGGCCTTTCTTCACAGGTCATCCGGATCACCAGTCCCTTATCCCTGAGGACTCCCAGGCGCCCGTAAGCGCGGGGCCGGTAGTCTCCTCCCCAGTTATAATGCCGGATATGAAATTCCCGCGCTTTTCCGATGTCTGATAAGCTGTCTAAAATTAAGACCGGGTAAAATATGGTGTCACACATTGGTCCATCCTTCTGTTTCCGAACCTTCTATTGCTGCTGAAGCTTCTCAAATTCGTCCATGCCTTCCAGAATCTCAACCTCGATCCGGTAACGGACCGACTCCTGGGGTTCCAGATATTTCATAGATCCGTTTGCTATGGCGTCTTCTATCCCGTCAATCGTCGCATTGCAGGGTTCCAGACCCATCACATAGTCACCGGCCCCCATCATCTTCCACTGGACAAAATGATCCAGCGCTGAGTGTTTGTATGCAATGGAAACGCCGATTCCCAGTTCCGGATTGAAAATCGCCGCTTTCGGCATCGGGGATGTCATTTCGTGATAGTAACACATCTCTTCATAGTTCGGGTCCGGCTCCTGCACCACGTTCCAGCGGTCCAGCCCTTCAGCGGAATGCGGGGTTCTGGGTATGACTTTGTTTGAGGGTATGTAGACCAGGGACTCCGGCGCCAGCAGGGGATAACCGATATTCATATGATAGAGAATCATATGGCGCGCTCTTTTATAGCCTTCGTTCGTGACAGTATCGTTAATCGTAAATTTCTTTTCTTTGTAACAGCACTTGATCTGCCGGGTCAGGGACAGCTTATCTCCAAAGAGGACCGCTTCCTGAAGTTTTCCTCCGGCGACCAGACATGCGTTGCCGTCCTCCTCCTGGATTTCGTAATGGAAAGTATCCGCAGGCGTATTGGCCACATTTCCATGCAGTCCATATGCTTTTCCCTCGTATTCACAGGGCCCCCCGATATAAGACAGACCGCCGGTTGTCAGAAATCCGGCTGTAAAACTCTTTAAAAATCCCAGTTCTTTGTCATCAAAATACTCGGGCGCCACTACTCCGCAGGGAGATACGAAACTGATATTGCATCCTTTATAGCTCAGGTATGGAATATCCATGCCCCGGCTTGTATTAATGGAAAAATTCATTCCGGAACCATTCTGAACATCCAGCAGTTTAGCCCCTTCGGCACGGCCATCTAACATCTCTACCCGGTTGACTTTGAATAGCTGGTCAATGTGGCCGGCATATCTTTTATCTTCTTTAAATCCCATGGCATATCCTTCTCTCTTTTGTTATTTGATTTTATTTTAGTATTCCAGTGGAGATATCACAGGTTTTCCCTCTCTGTCCAACAGCGGTGTCAGTCCGCCCGAATATCCGTCTACATGGTACAGATAATTCACGCCGGTTTTCTTATCCACCCATATCTCCGTAACAGTGGCGATACCCTGTTTGTAAACTCTCTCAAATCTGTCTGATGATCCCATCGTATCCCTCCATTTTTATCTGATTTTTCAATCTGCCCTGGAATGAAGTGCTCCCCTGCAGATCGTGTTCGAATATCTATCAGTTTAAGTTGTAATCCAGCGCTTGTCAATCAAAAATGGGTTTTGCAGGCCGATTCCCGCATACTTTGCTGTATGCGGCAAAACCATGACCTGCAAAACCCATGGGAACACCCAAAGCCTTATGTTACTGCCTGCAAGAGCTCTGGGAATCAGCCCTTCACTGAATCCGGCCCTGCTCAGAATCCATTCTCTATTTTCGTCACCGGGAACCGGTCGGGCAGATGAATTCCAGCCCTGTCATATATGGCGGCTCCTCTGGCACTGGCCTCTTTCAGGATCGCTTCTTCATCCAGAGACAGGATCTTGCGGTCACGCATCAGCCATTTCCCATCACACATAGTACTTTCGATATTCGTAGAATGCATGGCGGTAACCAGAGCGGCTATCTTGTCATTCACCGGCATCATGGAAGGTCCGTGAGGGTTGATTACGATTAAGTCCGCTTTCTTCCCCGGTGTCAGGCTTCCGTAGAGCTGGTCATCCAGCAGAGCCCTGGCACCGTTGACCGTCGCCATCCGCAGTACGTCCTCGGAGGGGACTACCGTGGAATCCAGCCTCCAGCCTTTGTGAATCAGGGAAGTCAGCCACATCTCATCGACCATATCCATCCGGTTGCTGGAGGACGCGCCGTCCGTACCGATGGAGACACAGACGCCTTCCCGCAGCATTCTGGGTATCTTGGCAAAGCCCAATACCCGCATGGCGGAAGCCGGGTTATGGGACACTTTGACGTCATGCTCCCGGAACAAACGGATCTCCTCATTGGTCAGCCATACCGTATGAACAGCCAGCAGATTTTTATCCAGAACCCCCAGCCGGTTCAAGTGGGTGACGGTAGGCTCCCCGTAAACCTCCTGGGTATATTCCACTTCACTTTTGGCCTCCGCTACATGCATGTGTACCCCGACACCATACCGGTCGGCCAGCTCCTTGGTACGAACGATCAGATCATCCGTGTTGTTGAAAATCGTACGCAGGCCGAACCAGATCTGGACCCGTCCGTCCGCGCTGTTGTGATAACGCTTCAGATCTTCCTCCTGCTGTTCCAGTTCCTGATCCGTGGTCCGCTGCCAGATCTTTGGCAGGCCCTCCCCGCAGTCCATGACGGATTTGGCCAGTTTTGCGCGAAGCCCCGCCTCGGCAACTCCTTTGACCATGCCGCTTACGAACTGTCCTCCTGGTTCTGCGAAGGATGTAACACCGGAGCGGATCAGCTCCAGGCAGCACATCAGGGTAGAATAATAGGAATCCTCTTCTGTCATATTGCTCTCATAAGGCCACATACGCTTGTGCAGCCATGTGATGAAATCCACATCGTCTCCGACCCCGCGGCTGATCTGCTGGGAAGTATGGACATGGGTATTGACAAAACCGGGCAGCACATAGCGGCCGTTCAGCTCGATGACTTCCGCATCCGGTGCCACAAGCTTTGGATCGACCTTCCCCGCCGCCAGGATTTTATCATCCTGCACCAGGACGCTTCCACCGTCATAGACCTGTTCCGTCTCGTTCATCGTGACGATATATCCATTTTTTAATAAAGTCTGTCCCATGAATTCGGCTCCTTTCACATCCCGGCTTATTAAAGCACTTCCAACACCGGATCAATGATCTTCTGGGTCAGGACATCGATAAATCCATGATCCGTAATCGCATACATCGGCAGCGCCGCCAGACAGATAAAGGACAGGAACATAAACGGAATCGGGATGTTGGAACCCATCTCATGAATCTTCGCGATCAGCGTCTTTTTCTCTTCCGCCAGCTCTTCCGCCGACAGATCCGAAAGCAGGCCGCAAACCGGATAAGCCACTTCCGCAACCACCTGTCCGCCATCGACTGCCACCTGTCCGCCGGTCAGCTCAACGACCCGGTTTACAGCAACAGCCATGTCTTCAAGATTCGTTCCCAGCACGATGATATTGTGGTTATCATGCCCTACAGAGGATGCGATCGCTCCTCTCTTCAGGTTAAAGCCTCCCATGAAGGCCTTTCCGATATTACCGTTTATCCCGTACCGTTCCACCTGGGCGATATAGAGCACGTCCTGATCGATATCGCACTGAATCACACCATCCACAACCGGCAATTCCACTTCCCGCCCCTGGGTGATGGGAATCCAGGGCAGCGTGTCCATTACCTGAACCTTAACCCGCTTCGCACCTTCGGGCGCATAATACTTGAAGCTGTCCGCGGTGATGGGATTCTTAAGCTTCATGGTGTTCAGCAGACAAGGCTTATGATCCGCCGCCGGATAAGAAACCAAAAGCTTCTCCTCCTCCGTCACCAGCTTCCCGCCTGCGATCACGGTCTTGACCTTAAAATCTTCCGGCCCTGTCGTGATATTGATATCCGCTCTCTTACCGGGAGCCAGGCCGCCGATCTCCTGATCCAGTTCAAAAGCCCTGGCCGCATTCAAGGATACCATCTGGATCGCCTTGATAAAGTCCAGGCCTGCCTTTAACGCCACACGTACCGCATCGTCCAGGTGTCCCCTGTCCACAGCGTCTATAGTATGTAAATCGTCAGTCACGATACTGACTCTGGAAGTATCCAGCTTCTGTTCAATAATCGGTTTGATACAGTCCGCCAGTCCTCTGGCTGCGGAGCCCTCCCGGATCATCAGATTACAGCCCCCGCGCAGACGCTCCAGCGCGTCCTTGGCGGATAATGACTCGTGATCCGTACTGACCCCGGCCGCCAGACATTCATTCATGGCAGGTCCGCTCATATCGGGCAGATGGCCCTGCAGGGTCTTACCTGGCATGGCCGCCGCCACGTCCATGGACTGCAGCAGGTCAGGGAAACCGGCCAGCACATAGGGTCCGACGATCTCAGAGAGTCCCACGGCATCCGGACGCTGCAGAGCCTTTTCTATAATCTGCGTATTAAATTTCCCGCCGCTGGTCTCCAGGAATGGAGAAAACGGCACATGGGAGGGTACAACAAAATATAGCTTAAGATCAGTCATTGCCGCTTCATCCAGAACCGCCTCGATAGCTTCCAGTCCGCCTACCACACCCACTTCATGCAGGTCGGTCATGATCACGGTAGTCCCGTGCTTCAGCATGATCTCCGCGAAGGGACGGATCGAAAGGCTGGAGCTCTCCGGATGGATATGCCCATCGATAAACCCAGGCGTAATGTAGTTCCCTCCGGCGTCGATGATCCGGGTATCCGGGCCGACCGTGTATGCCACATCGCCGACCGCCGCGATCTGCCCGCCGGATACCGCCACACCGCCGTCATAAATCTCACCGGAATAGACATTCACGATCTTACCATTCCGGACTACAAGATCCGCCGGTTTCCGTCCGCCTGCCACTGCTAGTAAATCTTTGTTCATGATTTCCCAACTCCTTTTTTGTTTGTTGTTTGAATCTGCTGCATCAGCTTCATTCTGTGGAGCTACAGCTGGTTCCAAAACTGTACTGAAAAACAGACAGCATGGAAACCGGCTGCTTATTACCATGACATCAAAAATTTCTGACAATCCCATTATAGACGAATCCGCACCCAATCTCAATCCTTTTTAAAGCCCATTTTGTACCCTTACTGCCCCCGGATGTTTACTCTCTAGTCCGGCATGACCCACACTACTACCGTGTCGGCATAGAAGGTACCCTGATCTGAGGTTCCCCACAGATCTATCTTACTTCCTTTTTTTACATCCTCTTTGGTTCCCGGAGCCATGGTGGATGTCATACGGTCGCTGTTGATCTTCCGAACCTGATATTGGGTCTGGTCTGTGACCATAACTGTAATCGTGTTGTCACTGTTTTCAGGCTCTGAGACTGCGATGCTGCTTTCCCCGTCATCCGATACGTCGACGAATATTTCTGAAATTTCGAACCGGTCATCCTGTATATTCAGGACATCGCCTTCCAGGTCCGGATGATCGTATTCTGAAGGCTCATCCTGCTTATCACCGCTTTCTCCTTTCGCTTCTGTACCGGTATCGGCGGGCTCCTGCGAGGGCGGTAAGGCGTCCTGGCTGCCCTTGTCCGGGGCAGCGGCAGCAGGACTATCCTGCGCGTCAGCTGCCGGAGCAGACGGAGTATCCGGACTCTCCTCTTCTTTCTGTCCGGTGCAGCCTGCCGCGAATAATGCGGCGCTTAGAACCACTGCCATCAAAAACATGCTTTTCTTTGTAAATTCTTTTTTCATTATTATCTGTTCTCCTTTCCTATTCTTACCGGGCCAGTATAGCAGTTGAATTCTATAAAAATCTTTTAATTCCGGATTTTTTACTGTTAACATATCCTTTCATACGAAGGACTGATTGCAATAAGTTTAAATTTTTAATTTATTTTATTTAATTTGGTCTGTCATTTGTTAATATATTCAATATTAATATTAATTTATTTAATTTATATATTGACATTTTCAAATTCAAGGAATATAGTGATAGCAGAACGAAGGAAGGTGAACAAACAAATGTACAATGTCATCAGTCAATGTCCCGTATGCAATGGAAAGCTGAAGGTCGTCAAGTTACAATGCGAAAAATGTGATACTGTGATAGAAAATGATTTTTATCTCAATAAGTTTGACTATCTGTCATCAGACGACCTTAATTTTGTGGAAACCTTTCTAAAATGCAGGGGTAACATCAAAGAGGTGGAAAAAGAGCTGGGTATCTCCTATCCTACCGTCCGATCCAAGCTCGACGGCGTGATCGGGAAACTCGGATATAAAACATTGCCGGCTCCGTCCGCAGACCGGAAAAAAGAAATACTGGATGCTTTGGAAAAAGGGGAAATCACCCCGGAAGAAGCGCTGACCCAATTGAACGAAAAATAATGCAAGGAGAATAAAAATGGAAGAAAAATTGAGAATTTTAAAAATGCTGGAAGAAGGAAAAATTACGGCTGAGCAGGCCGCCGGTCTGATAGAAGCCATAGGGCCTGAAAAAGAAGAGGCTGCTTATGATATCGAACCAACGGCCAACTCCTATGATAAGAAAATGTTCCGGATACAGGTGGACAGCACCGATGGAGATAAAGTAAATATTCAGCTGCCGGTCATCGCTATCCGCAAATTGTTACATGCCACCGGCAAGCTTCCGATCCCTGATGAGTCCCTGCAGGGTGTGGATCTGAAGGAAATCACAAGCGCCGTAATGGATTGTCTGGAGACGCAGACAGACGGTAACATTGTGGATGTCAACGCGGCAGACGGCAGTATCGTCAAGATTTTCATCAGCTAGGAGGGGATGTCCTATGCGTATTATCGTCCGATCCAGGGATGTGAATCTCTGGCTTCCGGTTCCGCTTCGGATGGCCGGCGCCGCCGTCTCGCTGATCCCGGAGTCCGTTTTTCTGCAGATGCAGAAAAGTGTTCCGGCCCCCTACGGGGAATTCGTCACCAAACAGATCCTAAGGGACCTGGTCCGGGAATGCATATCTGTTCTGCTGGATTACCGGGGACTGGAGATTGTCCATATAGAAGCAAGCGACGGAACCTTCGTATCCATAAAATTATAAATGAATTTCATAGGATACTTTTCTTTGAAATTAAGAAAGGGGCTGTGGTGTGCAAATTTTATTTGCTGACAGCCCCTTTTACATTTATCGTGCTGTTGAGTTTTTAAAATGCCCTGATGAGATTTCCATTTTCAGCAGGAAGATATCCGCCTCCATAGTTATCTGCAGGGTGCCGCCGATGTGTTCCAGAAGGCGCTCTACACTCTTAAGCCCGATTCTGGTACTCTCCGGCTGTGTTTTTTTCCTGAGAACGTGATTGGTAAACGTGAGCGTGATGTGATCTTCGTGTATTTCATTCCAGATCTCCACCAGCTCTTTTGGGTCAGCATATTTTCGTATGTTGGAAAAAATGTTGTCAAAGATCCTGTATAACTCATCCGCATTGATTTCCAGCGGAAATTCATCCTCAAACTGGGTAAAGAGCACGTGATAACCGGCACTTCTCAAATCCAGCACTTGTTCCGAGATCATCTGGTTCAAGACCTCACGGCCATCCAGAAGTTCTAACGTTGTCTCTTCTTCCTCCATATCAAAGGCCAGGAAATATTGGAAGAGTTTATCCGACATGGTTTTGATCTGGTAAGCTTTCTCTCTGGCTTTCCCGATATATTCGAACAGCTGCTCTTCGCTTTGATATTTCTTATAATAAATAATATCCAGAAAGCCGATCTGCTTCGTGAGCGGTGTGCGCAGATCGTGGGACATAGCGGTAATCAGCGCGTTATTTGCCTGTTTGGCCCGGTCTTCATTATCGATCCGTTCGATGACGGAGACTCTCATATCTTCGATGCTCTGGGCCAAATCCGCCAGCTCATCATCTCCGAGGATCGTGACCGGCTGGTTCAGATCACCGCTTTCCAGCACCTGCATTTCCTGTTCCAGCCTGCCGATATACCAGATCCTGCCCTTGATCATCCATAAGAACAGGGCCAGGAAGAATAGAAATGCTACGAGAAAGCAGCCAATCAGAAGAGTCACATAATAGACTGTACCGCCGAAATAAAAGAGCAGGATCTCCACCGTTCCCTCCGGAAAATCAAGCTTCACATATCCGTCTGAAATATCGGATATATCCTGTACGGTCAATGGCTCCGAATCCTCGTAATCGAACGCGGCAGAACCTGCATTGAGTACCGGTGAACCATCCAGAAACAGATAGATCACCATGTCCTGGTACTGGCCGATCCATTTCAGCAAGGCCTCCCTGTCACGCACGGAAATATGGTTCTCCGCTAAATATTCCTGAAAATCTTCCCCCAGTTTATAGGCCTGCTTCTGTAAATGGGCCGGACTGTAGATAAAAGTAGTCATCATCTGGTAACCCGGAACCGCCAGTACCGCAAACAGAAGGATCGAGATAATCAGTGAGATGCTGACACGTCCCAGCAGCTTCGTGCCGAGCTTTGTGCGCCATGCCACGCGTTTTTCCTTATTCAATCCGATACCCCTTTCCCCAGATGGTTTTGATGTATTTCGGGTGCTGCGGGTCATCCTCGATCTTTTCCCGAATCTTCCGGATATGTACCGTAATCGTATTATTGGACGTGCTCAGGTATGGTTCATCCCAGACGCTTTCGTACAGATAGCGGGCGGAAAACAGCTTCCTCCGGTTCGCCGCCATCAACCGCAGAATCCGGTATTCCAGATCCGTCAGCAGGATTTCTTTTCCATTTTTTTGAACTTCATTGACCTCCCGGTTAATGGCTAATTCTCCGATCTGGATATAGCTGCTGCGTTCCAGCGTATCTTTTCCTTTATATACATAATAACGGCGTAACAGCCCTTTTACCCTTGCGACCAGTTCCGTGTAGGAAAAAGGCTTTGCCAGATAATCGTCCCCTCCGGAGGAGAATCCCATCGTCAGATCCGACTCCCTGGTTTTGGCAGTCAGAAATAAAATCGGCGCGATGGTCTTTTCACGCAGCAACTGGCAGGCCTTATAACCCGTGATTCCGGGCATCATCACATCCAGAATGATCAGGTCGGTCTGGGGACTCACCATCTGAAGCGCCTCCTCTCCGTCTCTGGCCTCACGGATCTCAAAGCCCTCACTCTCCAGCAATATCCGGATCACCTCCCGGATTTCATCTTCATCATCGACTACTAAAATCTGCCGCTTATCCATTTTTTCAGTCCCCCTTTGTAGATAGTATAAAGTGTTTCTATTCATAACGCAAGGCGTCGATAGGATCCATCTTCGCGGCCTTATTGGCAGGATAATAGCCGAAGAAAATCCCGATCGCCATGGAAAACAAGACGGCTGCCAGCATAGCGCCGACGGAAGGGGCAGCCGGATACCCCAGCGCCTTTGCACCCAGCGCGCCTCCGCCCAGTCCCAGCAGGATACCGATCCCGCCTCCGATCAGGCAGATGAAAATCGATTCGACGATAAATTGAAGCCGGATCGCCCAGTTTTGGGCTCCCAACGCTTTCCTGGTACCGATTTCCCGTGTTCGCTCCGTGATACTGACCAGCATGATATTCATCACCCCGATCCCGCCAACCAGGAGGGATATACCCGCGATGGCTGAGATCGCCAGGGTCATGGTTTTATTCATATTGTTCATTTCCTTGATAAAGGACTGCATGTTTTCTACTTGAACCTCAAAATTCTCATTTTTAGCATAGTAAGGCCGGAAAAAGCTTTTTGTCTTTTCCGTAAAGTCATTCTGATTCGTCCCTGCCCTGGTTACGATGGAAAAGCTCAGATATCCGCCTTGTTTCTGTTTGAGCTGCTGCGCCACGGACAAAGGGATAAAAAAGTCAGTGGAGGCGTCCTTTCCTGATACATAGGTATCTGCATAACCACCCATGGATGCGTCCTTTTTATAGACACCCGCGATGGTAAAAGCGATCACATCTTCGTTCACTTTAACAAAAACCTCTTCCCCAATCGGTGATTTTCCGCGGAACAGTTCCGCCGCCAGAGACTCGGACACAATCGCCAGGTGCTTTTTCCCTTCTATATCTCGGGGAGTGATAAATCTTCCGTACAAAAGCTCCTTATTCTCCGCTTTGGCGTAATCCGCGTTCACCCCTTTGATGTCCACATTCGCTGTTTTACTCCCCAGCTGCGCCTTTCCGCTGCCAACAGACTCCATGAGGGATACGCTTTCCAGCGTATCCGCGTAGCGGGCGGAAAACTGACGGATCATTTCATCCGTCACCAGATCCTCAGCATGTGGTTCCTGGAATATCCCGTTTCCTTCTTCATAATTCGAATTCTTTTCCTGGACCGACACCATGATCTTATTCGTGCCCATCTCCTTCATGGACTCGGCAAAGGCGATCGTCATGGAATTCCCTACCGTAACAATCGCTATGACGGAACCGATGCCGATGATGATTCCAAGCATCGTCAGGACGGCTCTCATCTTATTGGCCAGAAGCCCATTCACAGCCAGTGCGATATTCTCCCAAAGATCCAAGGCCATCCCTCCTTTCTTCCTGGATAATCTGACCGTCCTTGATCGTTACGGTCCGCTGCGTCTCTTCCGCCAGTTCCCGGCTGTGCGTGATAAATACAATGGTCTTTTTCTGTTCTTCATGCAGCGAGTGAAACAGGTCCATAACCATACGGCCGCTTTTGGAATCCAGCGCTCCGGTGGGCTCATCCGCCAGTAAGATATCCGGCTGATTTGCCATAGCCCTGGCGATCGCCACCCGCTGTTTCTGGCCGCCGGAAAGCTCATTGGGATGGTGATCCGCCCGGTCTTGCATTTTCACCATCCGAAGCAGCTCCATCGCCCGTTCCCTGCGTTCCTTTCTGCCGATCCCCTGGTACAGCATAGGCAGTTCCACATTTTTTAACGCCGTAGTCTTGGCGATCAGGTTAAAGGTCTGAAAGATAAATCCAATCTTTTGATTGCGTATTCTGCTCAGATCTTTATCGCTCAGAGAACGGATATCACATCCATCCAGTTGATATTCCCCTTCTGTGGGTCTGTCAAGCGCTCCGATTATATTCATCAACGTACTTTTTCCCGATCCGGAAGCCCCCACAACCGCCAGAAATTCCCCGCCTTTTATATTCAGGTCAATTCCTTTTAATATCTCCAGTTCATTTGGTTTTCCTATATAATAGAGTTTCCTGATATGTTTCATTGAGATTACATTATTTTCCATATGGTTATTCCTTTCCAGCGGCAGCGCCGTCGGCCTGTATGCCCATGTTCGAAGCCCCTGCCGTATCATCCGAAGCCGCGGACTCAGTCTGTCCCCCGGATCCCGCCCCCTGCGGGATTCCGGCCAACGTATCCACCGGCTGTATCTGCACTTTCATTCCCTCCGACACCGTCTCAGGAGAGTTGACGATCTGCATATCCTCCGTCAGCTGGTCGGAGTGAACTTCTACGTAGTAATCATTTTCCAGCCCCTTGGTCACAAGAATCTTCCGGACCTGGTACAGATCCCCCTCGGACGGCACCGCCGCATACAGATAGGAATTTCCATCCTCACCTTCCGTCACCGCGCTATAAGGCACCGTATACCCGCCTTGTCCTTCTTCCAGAATGATCTTTACTTTTGTGTTCATGCCGATCAGAACATTTGGATTCTTCTGGTCCAGGATGATCTCGATCTCGTATTCGGCGGCGCTGCCCTGACCGGAATTATTTGCCCCATCCCCGCTCTTGATCGGTGTCATATAGATTTTCCCCACCTTACCAGTCATCTCATCACTGCTTAAGGCATCCAGGATGACTTTTGCCTTCATACCCTCTTTTATCTTTAGTATGTCGAATTCCTTGATCCTGGCCGAAATATGTATGGCTTCGGTATCCTCGATTACCATCACCGTATTACCCGTAACCGGAGAACCGGCTTCTGCGCTGATCGATGTTACGGTCCCGTCAAAGGGCGCCAGGATTGTCGTGTTTTTCAAATTAGCCTCCAGCTTCTTTACCTCCGTCTCCTGGGTATCCGTGTTCTTCTCAAGCTTTGCGGTATTTATCGTATCCTGGGCTGCCTCTATCTGCTGCCTCGTGGAAGCTTTTGTGCTTTCCCTGCTGTCTTCCAGATCCCTGATCTGCTTTTTTGCCGCATTCGCCTCATTATTTGCCGATTCGATCTCCGTCTGCAGGGCTTGTATTTTTCCCTCCATCGCCGTGATCCTGGCATCGCTCTCCGCTTTCAACGATTCATCCGTTATACCAGCCTGCGCGGTTTTCTCCGCTTCCAGTGCTTTCCTCTGCTCTTCCATCTGATCCTTTAACTGATCCGACCGGACCCTGGCATTATTCTGCGCATCCTGGGCATCCCGTATATCCGAATCCGCCTTATTCATCTGACGTTCCTGTTCCTGTTTCGCGTTTTCCAAAGCCCTTCGGTGCACTGCGCTCTGATTCTCATTCAAAGCCTGAACGTTTTTTAGATTCTTACGCGCCGCTTCCAGATCGGTTTTGATCATAGAATCGTCAAAATTGCAAAGCGGATCTCCTTTTTTCACCTTATCCCCAGGCTTCACAAAGATCTCTTTTACATTGGACGTCAGTGCAGTCGTGATCTTAGCTGAGTGCTCGCTTCTGACCGTCCCGCTCGTATTAACAGCCGTCTCCACCTGTTTTTTACTCACCCCGGATGTCTCCACTGTGGGAACCTGTGTTCCCCCGCTCCCCGCCAGATAATATTTTTCGGCTGCCACAGACGCCGTCAACAGTACAACAGCAACGATTCCTGTAATCATCAAAATTTTTTTCCGCATGCATCGTTTCCTTTCTATGTATCTAACACTCCTATGTAGTTATCACTCAACCGTCAATCCCGGTTTCTGTAAAAAGTATAAAAAAAGAATCTTATCAGAAAGCAACAACATTTCTTAAAGATTCTTAAACAGGAAAGATATGAATCTCACTTATCGCCGAAGCAGAATCAGGGCAGGTGCAGGGAGCGGCGCCGCTCCTTACACCTGCCCAATACGGTCCCATAGACAAGTTAAATTTTTACAACTGATCCTTAATCTTAGCCAGCGCAGCCGCCAGGGAATTATTTAACGGTTCGCCGGCTTCCTTCTGTTGCTTCTTCATATAGTTCTGTACGTCACGTTTGGAGACACCTGCGCCCTCTTTTTCGCGCCGGGCTTTAAAGGCACTCATCTTTTCTTTATAGCCGCACGCACAGATAAAAGTCTCGTTTTCTCCTTTTCCTACCAGCTCCATCTTTTTATGGCATTTGGGGCAGCGGGCGTTGGAAGTCCGGGATATGGTTTCCCGGTGGCCGCATTCCCGATCCTGGCAGACCAGCATTTTGCTGTTTTTTCCATTGACGCAGAGCATCCGCTTTCCGCAGACCGGACATTTGGTGTTCGTCAGGTTATCATGACGGAAGGTTCCGTCCCCGGTTTTTATTTCCGATATCAGCGTCTGGGTGTAAGTATGGATCTCGTTTAGAAACTGCTCTTTTTTCAGCTTTCCCTTGGAGATATCAGATAGCTTCATTTCCCAGGCGGCGGTCAGTTCCGGCTTTCTCAAATCGTCCGGTACCAGCTCCAGGAGCTGCTTTGCCTTGGAGGTCAGGTAGATTTCTTTTCCTCTTTTTTCCATCAGGAACGAATGGAATAATTTCTCAATAATATCCGCCCGGGTGGCAACGGTTCCTAATCCTCCGGTTTCTCCGATGGTCTTAACCGCTTCCCGGTCTTTGGTTTCCATGTATTTTACAGGATTTTCCATGGCGGTCAACAGCGCTGCCTCATCGAATCTGGACGGTGGTGCCGTCTTCCCCGTCGTGATACGTACGTCCTCTACCGGGAACATGGCGCCTTTTAGCAGATCCGGCAAAGAGCCCACAGCGTCATCGTCTTCTTCCAGTTCCATGGTTTCATATACGGTTTTCCAGCCGGCTTTTTTTACTACTTTGCCTTTGGCCTGAAACAGGTTTCCCCGAATCTCAGCCTTCATTACGGTCTGTTCATATTCAAAAGGCGGGTATAGAACGGCCAGGAAACGCCGCACTACCAGATCGTAGATTTTCTTTTCTTCATTCGACATATGTTCCATCTGTACGAATTGCTCGGTCGGAATGATGGCATGGTGATCACTGACCTTGGTATTGTCCACAAAGGACTTGTTTCCTTTTACCGGCCTGGTCAGCAGCGGTCCGGCCAGTTTCTTGTAGGGGCCAAAAGAGCAGGCGCGGATTCGTTCCGGCAGGGTATCTACCACATCCGTACTGATATAGCGGGAATCTGTCCTGGGGTAGGTCAGAACCTTATGATTCTCATATAAACGCTGCATAATATTCAGGGTTTCTTTCGCCGAAAATCCAAAACGTTTGCTGGCGTCCCTCTGAAGCTCCGTCAAATCATAAAGTCCGGGCGCGTTGGTCTTCCTGGCTGTCTTTTCAACCGCAGTCACGGTCAGCTTCTGATTCTGAACCAGTTCAGCTGCTTTCTCGATCCGCTCTTTCTGAAAGGTCCGCATGGAACCGTTCGCTGCCTCCTGCCAGTGCCAGAGCACTTTCCCGGCCGTCACGGTCATTCCATAGTATTCCTGGGGTTTAAAGTTCCGGATCTCTTCCTCTCTTTTGGCAATCATAGCCAGTGTCGGAGTCTGAACCCTTCCGCAGGACAGCTGGGCGTTATATTTGCAGGTCAGCGCCCGGGTAGCGTTAATTCCCACCAGCCAGTCGGCTTCTGCCCGGGATTGGGCAGCAGCATATAAGTTCAGATATTCCTTTCCGTCGTGCAGATGCGCGAATCCCTCCCGGATCGCCTTATCGGTGACAGACGAAATCCAGAGACGTTTCACCGGTTTTTGATTTCTGGCTTTTTCCAGAATCCAGCGCGCTACCAGTTCCCCCTCTCTGCCGGCATCTGTGGCAATAATGATTTCCTGGATGTCCTTGCGGTTGATCTGGCTTTTAACCGTCTGATACTGTTTGGCAGTCTGCTTGATAACGACCAGCTCCATGCGCTTTGGAAGCATAGGCAGGTCTTCTAATTTCCATTCCTTATATTTGCCATCATAAGCTTCCGGATCGGCCAGGGTGACCAGATGTCCCAAAGCCCAGGTCACCACATAGCGGCTCCCCTCCAACACACCCTGATTCGGCCCGCATTTTAATACACGCGCGATATCCCTGGCAACAGATGGCTTTTCAGCGATTATTAATGATTTCATAATATACTCCTTTGTCTGCATTCTCACTGTGTTCCAGTATCGCATTCCCCATCATTAGAAGTCAATACTTTCCAGCTAATTTTCTCCGGCATTTTCCCAGACTATTGCGGATTCAGTGCTGCTTTTACCTATTTGTCTCCCGCAGAGCTTTTTGGGCGCGGTTTCGAAAAAGCATTCCTACAGCGATCAGCAGCAAACCGCAGATAATGATAATGTACTGAATCGGCACCCGGTCGCTGAGAGGGCCGAATCCCAGAATAGCCACGGGCATCACGCCCTGGGAAACGAATTGGAGCAACGAAAAGACACGTCCCATGTAGGCCGGGTCAGTATTGGTCTGGATCAGCACGGTCTGGGCGGTGATCATAAACGGCAGAAATATTCCGCACACACAGTCCAGCAGCAAGTACAGCCAGAAGGCACGGCTTAACCCCATCAGGCTGAAAATACCGCCGAATCCCAGCAGGGATACCGCGATGGCCGTAATTTTATTTTTAAAGTCTCCCTTCCAGGCAATGAGAACTCCGCCGATCAGCGATCCAACTGTCCAGAACATTTCGTTGGCTGTGAGTTTCCACACCTCATCTCCAAAGGTTCTGGCCACCATGAGCGGCGATAAATAAGAGGCAGGAGTAATCAAGATGAAAGTGAAAGCATAGCAGATCATTATAGTTTTCAAAAGCGGATGGTTCCAGGTATAGCGTACTCCGCTTTTCAGCTCCGCTCCGATACTGCTCTGTTCCTTCTTTTCAAATGCTTTCTTTTTTATCTTCATGCCGGACATAATCCCGATAGCGACGGTGGCCGTTATGACATCAATACAGAATGCCCATTTTATTCCCAGGGTCCCAAGGATTACGCCTCCTGCCGCGGGAGAGATCAGCAACAGGATATTATTTAATGTCTGGTTGATCCCGTTCATCCGCACCAGCTGATTCTCCGGAACAATAACCGGATACAGCGCATTGACGGCAGGACTCTGGAAACCCTGCCCCATGGAACGCAGAAAAGATATAATCATCAAAAGCGGCAGGCTTTCATGACCGGCCTGGAAAGCCAGAAATGCGGCGAATGTGGCCAGAGCCGTAAATGCGTCCGCCAGCATGATAATCATTTTCCGGTTGTATCGGTCCGCGATCACCCCTGCCCACAGAGAGACCAATACCTGAGGGATCAGGGAAGCTATCGTTGACAGTGTAATCCAAAAGCCTGAGGTGGTCTTTAAAGTCACATACCATATGATAGAGAATCCTACCACTGATGATCCAAAGATGGAAAGATTCTGACTGATCAGAAACATTAGAATCTGCTTCTTCCAATTGTGTTGTTCTTGTTTTTTTTGCATTGTTTCCTCCATGCGTGCATTTCCCAGCACATTATAGGTATACTTTTCCTCGTGTCTTAAGTTCACAGTCATAATAGGTACAAAAAATGCAGGCAACCCTGTAAAGGAATTGTCTGCATAAAATAGACGTGTCAAGAATACCGTACCTGAAAAAAGCCGTACCGCACATGATCCCTCATCCATCCGAAAATAAGCATAACAAAAAAATCCTTTATAGCAGAGCTGCTGCTGATTTTTTGTTGTTATCTTAAACGGATAGTAAACAACATGCCGGTTTATGCCTCCTTATTGTTTCAATAGACTTTAAATTCATACTTTTGTTTGCTTTTCTATTTCTCTATCATATCTGGCGATATTATATCATCTTTCTTTTTATTATGCAATTGGAAATAGCTCAGGTCTGATCCGTTCTCAAGCAGTCGTTCTCAAGCAGTTTTCAAGCATTGTCTATTAATTTACATTTTTTCAGGTATTGGAGCACCGAACAGTTATAAAAGTCCGTTTGGATGGAACTTCGTTCTTTACCATCCGGCTTCGCTTTTGGCGCTGTGTCCTTCCACTCATCCATAAGTTTTTGGTATGCACGGTCCAGTTCTTTCGGGTTATATTGGAACTTACTGCTCTGAAATTGGGCCAGGACTTCTCTCCATTTTGTCCCGTTATGTTTACGGAACCAAAGATAAAGCTGACATACGTTCTGGACATTCTGGTATTTTGATTCCATTGGTCCCAAAGCATAGATCTTTTTTAATAATATTTCACCTGACCGGATTCGCAGTTGTGTAATCCCATAGGTTTTCCAGACGTAACAGCATACACCCGACAGATAGAGAATCACCCAAAAGAGGGATGACATCAGCAACGGATATAATAAAAAAATACGTGTAAATCCCAGAAGAGAAAGATAGTTATTAAGGGAAATGGTTTCCTGATGAAACCATGCATAAAGTCTGATCGGCAGCCATTCCAGGCTGTATATTCCTTTTGTAATCGCAATTCCGGTATCCTCTCCCATAAAGGACGCTATGATTCCCATTGCAAAAACAAATAGGAGCAGGAACGCGCTGACCGTTCCCCATCCCGCTATGAACAGCAGGAAGCCAGGTTTATCAGGTTCTTTTTTCCAACATTTATCACTCTTCTGCTGATTTTTATCATGATGTATCCGGCTATAGGGGATCTCTTTTCGCAGTTCCCGAAGGACAAGCTCCATCGTGCATGCGTTCCGAAAAAATAATATATTTTCTTTTGTATCCAAATACTGCTTACCTCCTGGCACTAAGTTGAAACAGCCGGTATAGTCCCCGGTATTACAGGAGAACATAAAGTTAATTTCTATCCTATATCGTATATTCTGTTTGTTGTTGAAATATAAGCTACTAAAAGTATAAACTTTTTCGGAATTATATGCAATATTATTTTACTTGCATATTTGATTGTGATATTGCTTGTATTTATAAATGTTTATTTCCCTATAAAATTACCCTAATGGAGGTGATGATGTGTTTGAAATAAAAAAAATTAAATCATCGAACAAAACAATCCGAATGCCGAATGATCTGATAGAAAATCTGGAGAGACTTGCATTTGAAAATGATATCAGTTTTAACCAGCTGGTGGTTCAATGCTGCGAGTACGCGCTGGACAATATGGAACCGAATCACATGGATGACTCTTCAGGGATATAGGGGCTTATGGCAGGGGACTGGCATCTTTCGGCAGTTACGCCAAATCTACAAGCAACTGCGTGGAGAAAGAGGCCTGTCCCCGGATGTTGAATGGAATAGCCCTGCATCCGGGGGAAGCAGGCTCTTTATTTTTTCGAATAGACCTGCATCCGGGGACAGGCCCCTTTCTCCATGCAGTTGCTGAAAGATTTGGCGTAACTGCCGAAAGATGCCAGTCCCCTTTCAGCCGGCTGTGATAAGTAATGATCGGTGAGAAATTTAGGTATTTTTGTAAAAAAAGTCTTGCATATTTTTCTAAAATGAGTATAATAATGGATGTGGCTGTTTTCAGCCAGGAAAAATAGAATATGCTGGAATAGCTCAGTCGGTAGAGCGACGCACTCGTAATGCGTAGGTCGTCAGTTCAAATCTGATTTCCAGCTGCTTGGAAACCTCTGATTTTATCAGGGGTTTTTTTGATATTTAAGGCTAATATGTGATTTAAAAAATAGTTACTTTTTAAGGATTGGTCAACATTTGGTCAACACTCTTTCTTCATATAATAGGACTTAATAAATATGGATGACAATGTCTTCTGCCCGCTTAGCTTCGGTTCCGGATCAACGAATTTCGTCTGTCCGGGTTTCGCTATCCTATCTGGCGCCTTCGTATGTTTTTCGGACGAACGAATTTCGTACGCCTGAGCTGCAGGTGGGTAATGAAGCGATATGTACCCTGCCTAGAATCTAAGAAGAGGCATTCATTTAGGACAACTTCGATATTTTTCTATATTCAAGATCTTTAGCTCTCAGAATGTTTATAGGGATACGGTATGCGGCCATATCCCTAATTTTAATTTGTCGTGATATACCAAAGTTTATATACCTTTGTCTCCACAAAGTGGATGAATTTGAACTTATCATTATAAAAATAAAATTGTCCTATATGTCCCACATGTCCTACCGTGAAATGATATTATAGAGAAAAGATTTGATAGCAACAAAAACTAACTTTGATAATAGGCCCGGCAACTGTCGGTCTTTATTATAAAAATTCGCCTGGACGCGGGCAAAATGGGCGCAGGAACTCGGAGACGAAACCCGGATAAAAAAGAGAAGTGTTGTATAGAAAAACTGCGCAATCATATTTCATAAACACTAGTGAATAATAATGAGAAAGGATGATATAACATGGCTTAAAGAAAGAATATCAAGTAAAACATAAAGAGAACTACTATCGACTACAATTTGGACATGATGATACTTAATTATCAATTAAACACCTGTATTTAACCTTACACGATAAATACAATTAAATGAACGGAGGTTTATATATGGCTTTTACAGAACAAGATCTTATTGAAGCTTTTAAAAAATGTATGCGTGCAGTCCTTCCTAATTTAGGAGCACTTATACAAGGAGACCCCCTTCCTATGATATTCGATTACTATGATTATGCTGAATGGGCTGCAGAAAAATTTAAGGGGCAGAGTATTATTGGCGGCGATTTTCATTGGTCATGGAATGAGAATCCAGAAGAAGACTCTGAAAAATTCGGTGCGCCTATTGACAATGGTGATGGTACAATAACATTAAACAACGCTACTATCAGTATATTATATCAATACGTAAATGATAAAATTAAAGAGCAGTTAGGTTACTTTGTATATAACCCTTTGCCACTAACAAGCGTTGTCGATATGCAATATTGGGAACCGGATCGAGTAAAATCCTTTCAATATTTAATGGATAATGGACCGATGGCAATAAGAATGGAAGTAATGAGAATTTTCAAGAACAAAATCATAGCTCCGAACTTAATTTACAATGTAGCTTTTCCTGGAGAACTTATGTGCAAAGGTGGCACAGGAGTGTACGCATGTTATAATAATGATGGTAATTTAAATATTTATAACTATGATGGAACCTTAAATTCTCCACAATATATATTAACCTATTTGTCACCAGATTCATACAAAGATGATAATTTTTATCATATTGGAATCAAAACAGACGCTTATGGAAATCCCACTCTTATTTCTAATACCTTGAAGATAGAACCTCATGAAATACTAGGGCCACCAATTAAGATATTTAATAATCGCACATCGCTTAATGTTTATTTGTCTGAGACTGAGAAAAAAATATATACTGGAAGTAATTTTAACAGTTTCGATTTATCGAAAGATAATAAAATTACCCTAAATAAAGATTTGTATTATAATACTGACTGGTCGGCTATAAATGATACAGCAGTAAATAATATTAATAAAGGGATTACCGATTTAACAACCATCTTCGATAGAACTCCAAATGAAACAGAGTTTCAGGCTATCATAAACGATAATGTTAAATCCATAACTGATGCAATATTAAAGGGAGATGGAAAAATAACAGATTTAATAAATTCAACAACCGCCGAGCAACTCACATGGTTGAAAAATATCTATACTCACCAAGAGGATTTAAGCGATGATTTGGCTGTCGGTTTAGATAGTATAGGTGCTACCCTAGCAACGGTCATTAATAAATGTGATGAGATTATAAGTAAAATGCCCTAGTCCAAAATCTTTATAAGGAAGGCGGTGGTCGTCGTAGAATCGCATACCGATAATATTTTACAGGTAGGTCACGCATTCTGCAGGGACTTTACCTCCATACGGCCAGTAGTATAAGGTGTTACGGATCAGTTTATAAAATTTAGATCTTATGGTTTCCCCCGGTCAGTAACTAATCTGGCCGGGGGATTTATATGCTTATAAAAGGTTCGTGATTGTCTTCGGCCCACAAAGACCATCTGCTTTCAATCCTGCCGTCCTCTGGCGCTTCTTCACCTCATTTTCGGTGGCTGGGCCATATTCACCATCTTCTTCAAGTCCGGCGCCTGACAGCTCGTTTAAGCGCTTCTGCGCCCAATCCACCATAACGCCGGAACTGCCACGCCGCAGTACAACCTTTCTGAGCGCCGCCCTGGTCTTGGGTCCTACCTTTCCATCCTCTTCCAGCGGCTTCCCGTCGTCGTCCCGGTATCCATCAAGGTTCAAAGCATTCTGCAACGCCTTGACCTCTGGCCGGCCAGACTGCGTGGGTTCAGGATTTTCGACCATGAACTCAAAATCCACATAGAATTCATTAATATCAACTCTGCCGCTGATACCGGGAACCTTTCCGGAAGAAGATTTCTGCCAGATGGCGCAGGAACGTTTCTCCGAATCACTTAACCTAGAGGTGTACCGAGCATACCACAGATAGGCATCGATCCGCTCGAGGTCGAAATAGTTTTTCAGATAATCTTTATTGGAGTATAGAACGGGGATGTAGCCGGCGGATGCTACTTCTTCGCAGAATACCCGGGCCATTTCCGTTGCCTTCCCGCGATCGATCCGGACGCCTTTCTTCGCTGCATACTGTACGGAGTCATATTCCAGGTCATAGGCAATCGGGCAACAGGACCGGTATTTCCCGACAGCCTCTATGGCGCAGCGTGCCTCCTGGCGGGCCATTTCGATATCAAGTGGATATCCGAACCAGTACGCACCGAATTGAATACCGTGGTCGATACATGCCTGCGCGTATCGATCGAAAGCCTTGTCAATGTTGTTCTGACCGTATCCCGCCCGCAGGATGACATATTCGATTCCCGCCTCCTTTAACTGGGAGAAATCCACATATCTATTGTGATAGCTTAAATCAACTCCTAAGTACATATTATTTCCCCTCCTGCTCTTTAATTTCTGGCAGACCGGCCACAGATGTCAGCAGGGATAAGATCCCGGCCAGCGCCGCGGCACTTCCCACAAATGCCCAGTTAACATCTCCAATCACTGCAGATGTTCCGATCGTGGCTGCTGCGGTCTGCGCAACAGTCTTAATCGCTCGTATTCCTGCGGCTTTAATCCATTTTAACATTTCTTCTTTCTTCATAATCCATATCCTCCTTAAAATAGTGTGATTACTGCGGTTATAATCGCTCCTACAACTCCCCCGGCCAGCGCGGTAATAACCGAGTTGCGGATGAGCCGGCAAGTATTTGCTGGAGCACTCTCAAGGGTCAATAGACGTTCCCCTTGCTGGCGCTGCTCTGTGAGCATATGCTCCATATTAATGGCCAGCTCCCGGACAGACAAAACAAGCTCCTGTAAAGATTTGCTATCCGCCTCAAGCTCTTTGACCCGATGTTTGAGCGACCCAATCTCATGATCATGACCCTCAAATTTAACAGCGGTTTCTGCATCTATGGCGATCATCTCCTTTCTGTGCAATTTAAAACCGGCCCCCGCAGGGACCGGCTGAAACGGTATCTCATTTTTTGTCTATCACCCTCTTTGCGTTTTTCCAGACGTTTGTTCTCTAAATAATAATTTATCATCGCACAAAACTTCGGCAGATCACGATGGCCGGTATTACACCGAGGCGGAAGTTAATGCATTGATCAATAACGTTAATGCAAAAACACAATTTCCTCTACAGCCAGTATCAGGCAGTATTAAAACATTTGCTAAAAATGCGCCACAAGGAATCACACATATATTAACAGGTAAAAGTACAACAGATTTACCATATGAGTATTGTGCTGGTTTTGTGATCAGACGCGCGACGGATGAATCCACAGTCGTACTTTTTTCTGTTCATACGTTAAAAATATATGTGGGTGGTTATTCAGGTGATACGTGGATGGGGTGGGCGACAATCCCAAATTAAAATGATCATTTGACAAACGGAATAAATTTACATGATACTTCTGCCAAATTTGCAATACTAAACGTAAGCTTCTCTCCTTGATTCACAATGATCTCGCGTGAATCATAGCAATCTGGAGCGACATTACACATTATCCTCCAGTCACTTTTTTTGTCTGACTTTGCAAAAAAATAAGAGGCAGATATAAGATTTGATGACATGTTGCGGACAAAAACGCTAAATACTCCATTTGCGCCAAATGTATATGCCCCGCCGTTAACAGCGGTTATATTTACAACAGATCCATAATTTAAACGATATAAATTATTATTTATCTCATTAATCGCGGACACAGCGCTCGTTTTCGAGGTTGTGGTCAGTGTGGTAAGATCACCGATCTTGTCTACCAGTACAGATAGTCGCTTTTTGATCTTGCCAAACAGGGTGTTGATCGGATCGCCGCTGGCCATATCGGCATCTGTGGACGGCGTTGTAAATGGTATCGGTGTTGTCGGATCGACCGCGCCAGCCGGTCCCTGCGGTCCGATGACAGGACCTAAATCAACAGTTGTTGTTGCCATATTACATTCCTCCTATTCATATGTGGCTATCAGGTGCCCTGACGCATTGACTGAAAATGTCGGTGTTGGTCCAGCCGGTCCCTGCGGGCCAGTTGCTCCTGTTGAACCTTTTGCTCCAGTATCGCCTTTATCTCCTTTTGGCCCCTGTGCCCCTGCGGCCCCTGTGTCACCTTTTGCACCTTTTATATTTCCGGTATAAACCCACTTCGCCGTACTGGCATTACCAGACACCGTACATCGGTATGTATTGCCAGTAGATGTATTAAGATAATTGTCATTAATCAGGGCGTCCGTTATACCAGATCCACTAAACGCCGTAGCCGTAGTGGAAGTACCCGTAATAGAGGTCCCCTGGTTCCAACGACTACCGCGTGTACCTGTATCTCCTTTTGCTCCCGCTGCTCCGGTATCCCCTTTATCACCCTTTATTCCCTGCGGACCCATTACATTACCTAAATCCAATACTTGTGCCATACTTTTTTCCTCCTCTATTCTCTAACTGTATACACCAGGCGACCTTCCTGAATTTCCAGGGGCGGTACCGGCTCATTATCGTTATGCGTCACTATCAAATGGCCGTTGCTGTCTACGGCTACTGCAAATAGGCCTGGATTCAACTGCGTGATTACCGCAACACCGTCTGGACCTTGTGGGCCTACTGGCCCTTGTTCCCCTTGTATTCCAGGGGGTCCAATGAAATCACCATTATCAAGTTTATTTTGCACTTCATTTTTGATTTGAATGGTTTCTTGTGTGGCTGTTGTAGCATTTACAATACATTCTTCTCCGCGCTGTATTACATCATTTAAGGCGACAAATTCATTTGAACTCTCTACCGCCTGATCACTAATATTGCTAGGAAGAACATCAAACATAACTATGGGAGTTGAAATAACATCGTCTCCGTTGATTATCTCTATTTCCACCAATAATTTCCCCGTAGCTGCAGTCATTTGGCTCGTTATACAAAAAATAGCCTCGTTGTCTGAGACTACCTCCGCATTATTATATACTAATTTCCCATCTGCCTTTTTACAAAAAATTCGTAGTGTCGATCCCGATATATCAAATACTTTCCCGTTGTCTGTCATTCTGACTCCGATCCGGCGCCCCGTGTCAAACTGTTTGCATTTTATAACCGGTACGATCAGTTATAAGAAATGAATTAAAAATACAAAAGTTACGAAATGTGTATATCTCGTGAATCCGCTGTTTTCGGGTCTTCTCGGCATTTATACTTAATGCCGTTGAGGGTTTCGAGCTTCTCGTAATGCGTAGGTCGTCAGTTCAAATCTGATTTCCAGCTGCTTGGAAACCTCTGATTTTATCAGGGGTTTTTTGATATTTAACAAATGACAAGTTTATGTCCTTTGAATATTATTGTATAATATTAAATAATGATTTAATATGATTATATTGAGGGTAATGAGGTGAATATTTTGAAAAAGCTTATATATTTACTAATCTTCAGCTTTATTATCATATATAATAAGTTAGAAACCAAAGCAGATACATTAGTTAATTATGATACTCATTTGGAAGATCTTGAGACACCGCCGGATATTATAAGTAAACTAAATGATTATCAAAAACAATTAATATATAAAAAAATTAACAGCAATAAAATTTACGATTCATCACAATTTTTAAATATTAAGTTTGGAAAAAAAGGGAATGTTACAGTTGACGACATTGATCCGGATTTGAGACTCATTTATTTAACCTATAAGAATACAGATAATCATGAGACTACTATGGTTTTCTTTTACAATTGGTGCAAAAGCAATAGTCTTATTAATATCTTAAATGAAGATTTTCTTGTATGTAATTATAATGCTGGAAATACGAATTATTTTGAAATAATTGAATTTTACGGCGCTATTTATTCCAAAACAGATGATCATGTAAAAGAATTGCTTGAGACCTCAGCTCCTACGCAGGTAGATTTTGGCAGCATTAGCCTTAGCTCACCCTCAAAATACGGATTGATGCCTAACTCATTGATTTTTGGGAGTTTTCTTACAACTTATAATGTAATGGATGATTCTGTAGCTGATGGAACATTCCTTTATTATCATAACTATAACCCTGCTGCAGAATACAAAGATTTGAGTGTAAATAATATTACTGTTAAAAATAATATAAATATTACTCAAAATCTCAGATATACGATTCCATACATAGCATTTATTGCATTAATAGGTCTTTTTATTTATTTATCTTTAACCGCTAAGGCACATAAAAAATGAGTCGGCAATGAGCCGGCAAAATGATTATCTTATACATAGTCATTTTTAGGATGAAAATGATCTGCCATTCCAGACAAATTATACTATAAGATTTTAGAAAACATTAAACCAATAGACGAATATTTCATTACGATTTATGCAGGGGTACGCACGAGTATGTACATATTAAGTACATATTTATAATAAGCTGATATCCGTATAATCGGCCGCCATCATATATCATAACCGGTTGCTAAAATTTATATAAATATGATAAAATAAAGTAAATTCCACAAAGAAAGAGAGGTATCTATAATGAAACAGGATATCCTAAATTTTACCATTGAAAAGACACATGAATTAATCAATGCCTTTTCATGCAGTGCTGAAACTAAGGCAGCAGCTCAGGCGTGGTTAAATTCAATCGGAACTGCAAATGAAGCCTCCGAAACCAAAAACTACCTAGATGAGCTGGAAGCTGATATTATGCCAATTGATACTTTAATCAGCTTTGCCGAATCTGATGCTGGGACCCAAGTCTTTGGCGAGAATGCCTCCAAGGTTGCTTCCCATGCGAAAGAAATAAAAGCTGCTGGAGCCAAGTACTGTGACTGTCCGGCTTGCGCAGCTGTGGAAGCGATTTTAGAAAATAAAGAGGAATTACTCAAATAATATTATTCTTGAAGGGGCTGTCGGGAAATATAATTTGCACACCAGATGTTGATGCGAAACTTGCAATCATGTTTCATATTTGGTATGACGGATTTATTTCCCGACAGCCCCTTTTTTGTATTCTGTAATTAGTAATAAGTTTAACAAAGGAGGTATACTATGATTTATCTTACAATTGCATTTCGAGTTTTAGAAATTATTCTGATATTCTTAGGTATACTGGCGTTGATCAAATATTTAAGAAAAAATTAATTGCTAATTTTTAGCAGAATCACGAATGTTTACTGGAAGTTTTAAAAAAAGCGGATGCGATTTAAAAAAATAACCTTTACATCCGCTTTCCCTATTCATTTAATAGGTAAAAGAATAATATCCTGTTTAACTATCAGTTATTTTTCCTGCCAGGATTGCCAATTCCCAGCCCATTTCACACGAATATATAAGGTCGGAACAGGTGAAGAACCGAATCCACGCATGATATATAACTGGGCTATAAAATCAGGGTAATTTAGAAGTTGTATGTTAATAAGGAATCCTCCGACCGTATTAGCATCTCTGGGAGATTTGGTTACAGTACCCGCCATCGCATCAGACACATAAATATAAGGATGGTTTATCATACTATTAAAGCTCCCATATTCCTCAGATGTAGCCTCATAGGCTGAAAAATTATCTTTCAGTGTATTTAAAGACTGTTCCACTGTAGCTTTACCATCTGACATGAATATTAAGTTAGCAGCATTGGGGCCTTGCGGACCAATGGGTCCCTGATCTCCTTTATCCCCTTTGGGACCTTGCGGTCCTATCGGACCAACTGGCCCCTGATTTCCTTTATCCCCTTTAGCGCCTTCTGGTCCTTGTGGACCAATACGGCCTGGATCTCCTTTATCACCTTTGGCACCTTCTGGCCCTTGTGGACCAACTGGCCCCTGATCCCCTTTATCCCCTTTGGAGCCTTCTGGTCCCTTTGGACCAATTGGGCCTGGATCTCCTTTATCACCTTTGGCACCCTGCGGACCTACTGGTCCCTGGTCCCCTTTAGGCCCAACATCTCCCTTAGGGCCGGTTGCGCCGGTAGGACCCTGTGGTCCTTCTGGACCAGTCAATCCTCTCGGACCGGTTGCGCCCTGTGGTCCTTCTGGACCAGTCAATCCTCTCGGACCATTCTCACCCTGTGGGCCTTCCGGACCAGTCAGACCTCGTAGCCCTTGTGCTCCGGCCTCTCCCTGTGGTCCTTGCGCACCTGTATCGCCTTTAGAACCTTGGATTCCCTGTGGACCAGCTGGTCCTGCTTCTCCTGTATCACCCTTTAATCCCTGCGGTCCTCTTGGTCCTATCGGCCCCTGCTCACCAGGATCTCCTTTATCACCTTTCAATCCCTGCTCTCCAGTGTCACCCTTCGGTCCTGCAGGGCCATCAGCACCTGCCTCACCGGCCGGTCCCTGCTCGCCGGGATCTCCTTTTTCCCCTTTCAGGTTGTTCAACCAATCAATCATGGTACCCTGGAACCCATAATCCACCGCAATCTCATAGGCCGATTTACCCTTCGCATATACGGTTGTATTTTCATCACCGATATACCAAAAGCCGTCCTCTCCAATATGAGGTGTAACACCGTTCTCTCCTTGTGATGGTTTGCCGGTATCAATACCGTTGATGTACCAGTTTCCATTTACCCCGATTTCGGGAAGAAACAGTGTATAAGTACTTTGATCAGACATATGTGTGTCCTCCTTAAAATTAATATCAGAACATTTGTTCTTCTATTATTATAGAACATTTGTTCGATTTCAAACAGTCCCAGAATTTGTATATCCAACAAGCAGACACATATAGTGTCATTATTTTGTATTTGCATACTGTCCCTCCGCACTTCTAACTTGACGAAACCAGTATAAAATAATAGACTTATCTTAAGTGATCCTTATAGCCAATCCAACATGATTACAAAAACAGAATTTCCAACATTCGTTTACATGAAAGGCAGGTCAACACATATGCTTCAGGTCTGTTACAGCAATTCCATAAAAGGTTCCCTGCGCTATGCACAGAGCATTCATTCCAATTTAATAAGAAACGATTCCAGCATCCGTTCCGCTGTATCGGCCTCAAATACCACAGAAAATACAACGTCAGTTCTCCCCGCAGCCACTTCCTCCCAGAAGCCGGCTGTTAAAAGTACCCTAACCCCTTTAGAGGGAAAATCCACAGATCTGGCCGCCTTATCCTTTGTCCTGTCTATCGGAGACATAATAACTCCCATTCTGTCTGATCATTGTCCCCGTAAAGCACTGATCCAACACATGTATTCAGACTACGATTATAGTACCGATCCTGAATCTGTTCAGGAAGCAACCATCCAAACAGAAACATATTGGCAAAACTGTATAAATGACCTCGAAATTCTCAAAACCCGCGCGTCTAATGGCGAACCAGTAAGGATCTGGTATGACAATACCCCTGACAGCATGTGTGGGCTTCTGTATACTTCAGATCTTCTCTGTTCCTTAGACTGTCATGTGACAGCCGTACCGCTCTCTCCCTGGTGTCCGAATGGAACCAGCTCCATAATCATCAATTCAGGCTGGGGCGAGGTCCCTCCAGAAGAATATGCAGGCTGCCTGTCCCGCGAAATCGAACTGCCCAAAGCTCTTCTGCTTTCATACTCCATGGAATGGCAGCGCCTGCAAAAAGAAAACAGCCCGTTGCGGGCTGTCGTTAGCGGACATGTAGTCAGTGTAGCGGAAACTTTTTATGATCCATTTATCCTCCGTGAAATTCCGGACGGGGAATTCAGCATCGCACAGCTAATCGCTAACGTGCTGACGAATGAAAATCTCGGGATCGGAGACTGGCAGATCGCACAGCGGATCATCTGCCTGATTGAAAGCGGCAGACTTCATACTGTGAAATCAGACAGCAGCCGCTATTATAACACCATTCTCCAATCCTCTAAATAAGCAGATTCTATTTCTTATTTAGCAGATCCTATCTCTGATTAAGCAGATCCTATTTCCGATTTAGCACCTCTTATTTTCGATTTACCATCTCCTATTTCCAATAAAGCATGCCCCGATATAAACAGAAACTATAAAATACCTTTCATCACCAGAACAAGCAGTATGCAGCTGACCAATACCAGTCCCGAGACAAGCACGATTCCGATTTTCCCTGACCGCTTACTGGAATGCCCGGTGGATTCCGGAATCAGCCTTGCTTTTCTCAGCGCTGTAACTAACGGTTTATAGATCAGCATCGTGATAGCAGCATTTAAACCACCTTTCAGCAGATTAAACGGTAAAAAAGCCGGAAGCAGTAATTCTGCCACCGCTTCCCTGGGATATCCCATATAAATCGGCGTGACAAAATAATTCCATAGAAGCATAATTCCCGTCATCAAAATAAGTCCTACGGCCAGGCCTCCTACCGCTCCGCCCACCGTATGCTTTTTCTTATAGATCACGGCTGCCGTACACGCAAAGGAACAGGATGACAGGATATTCATAATACATCCGATCACTCCCGTGTCACTAACCGTGAACATCTCTACCAGAGATACGATCACCGAGATTGCCAGTGAGGCGATTGGTCCGAACATAAACCCACCCATGGTTATAATAACATCCTTGGGATCATATTTCAGGAACAGTACGACCGGAATTCTCCCGATCACCATCACCAGATAGGCGATCGCGCACAGCATCGCCACCGTTGTCAGTTTCTTTGTTCTCGCATTCATACTTTTGCCCTCCTCTTAAAAAGTTTAAATTACAGGAGCTTATCCTGTTAAATAATAAAGAATCTCGCTTGTGAAACTCTCCGCCTGCAACGGGACGCCGAAAACGTCATCTTCCTTTTAGCCTCCGCTCGATCCCCGCGAAGCGTTTTATATCTATAGGAGATTCCTATGAAATATAAAAACACCTGAAAGATATGTCCTCCAGGTGTTAAAATTCCAGCTTGCGAAAACTCCGGCTCTTATACCAGCCGGTTTTTCTTAATATTTCAACACGCCTTCTTTCATCCAGACTATACTGTCGGTTTTGGAATTTCACCAAATCCTGTGCCCGAAAGCACCTGCGCTTACACGCTCGCGGACTATACCGCCGATCGGGAATTCTAAAAGTGCGAAGCACTTTCAGTCACCCTGCCCTGAAGACATCCAATATTCAAATGTTTGTTATAATTATAAGTCTCAACATACCTCCTGTCAATCCCTCAATGTCCATTCCGTTCCCCCAGCACCAATCCATTCCGTTTCCCCAGGTCCGCCACATTCCATCCAGGGCCATCCTTCATCCCACAATGCCGGCCCACGCACGGCCCCTACTCCTGCGCCGCCGCGAACTGTGAATTATACAGCTGCTCGTAATATCCCCGCTTTTTCATCAGCGTTTCGTGTGTCCCCACTTCTTCGATATTTCCGTCATGCAGCACCATAATCATATCCGCATTTTTGATCGTAGACAGACGATGGGCGATGACAAAGCTGGTGCGCCCTTCCAGCACCTTATGCATCGCATTCTGAAGCATTTTCTCCAGCCGGGTATCCACAGAAGAGGTGGCCTCGTCCAGGATCAGGATTTTCGGATCCTTCAGAATCGCCCTGGCGATGGTCAGCAGCTGTTTTTCACCCTGAGAAATATTATTCCCTTCCTCGTTGATCATCATATCATACCCTCTTGGCAGGGTTCGGATAAAATGATGGACATTCGCAAGCTTGGCGGCATTGATCACCTGATCCTTCCGGGCATCCAGCCGGCCGTAGCGGATATTGTCATAGATCGTTCCAGAGAACAGCCAGGTATCCTGCAGCACCATGCCAAAGAGCGCTCTTAAATCCTCCCGTCTCATATCCCGGATATCCACTCCGTCGATCTGTATACTTCCACTTTCCACATCATAAAACCGAAGCAGCAGGTTGATCAGCGTCGTTTTTCCGGCTCCGGTCGGGCCGACGATGGCAACCATCTGCCCTGCTTTTATCTGCGCATTCAGATTCTGCACCACCGGCGTGTCCCCATAGCCAAAGGTCACATGATCGAAGGTTACATTTCCTTTCACCTGGCTTAGCTGAACCGGCGGATCCGCTTCCGCCACTTCCTCTTCCTCCTCCAGTACCTCATAGATCCGGTTCAGGGCAGCAAACGCCGCCTGGAGCTGTGTCGATAACTGGGACACCTGGGACAGCGGATCGTTGATCTGCCAGATATAACGGATAAACGCCTGGAGATTGCCAACGGTAATATTTCCGGATATCACCTGAAAGCATCCCAGTACCGCGATACTTCCGATACACAGATAAGTGGTCAGGGAAATCAGCGGATTCATCAAAGAAGACACAAACTGGGCTTTAAACGCGTGCTTCTGCAGTTCATCATTGACCTCTTCAAACTGCCGGATCGAATCTTCCTGTCTTCCGAAAAGCAGGATTTCGTTATAGCCTCCATAAAGCTCCGTAATGGTTCCGTTTAACGCTCCCATGGAATCCTGCTGTGCTTTAAACTGTTTCTGGCTGCGTCTGACCACACCCCGGGTTATGATCAGGCTGATCGGGATAATCAGAATCGAGATACAGGCCATCAGCGGCTGAATGGTAAACATCATGGTAATGGCCAGGGCCAGTGTCAGAATTCCTGTAACAATCTGTATAAAGCTCTGCTGAAGTGCGTTCGATACCGTTTCCACATCGTTTGTGACGCGGCTTAGGATATCTCCGAATTTATGGTTGTCAAAATAGCGTACCGGAAGCCGGCGTACCTTATTCTGAACCTCATTTCTTAGATCATGCATGGCATTCTGTATCGAATTAGTCAACCAGAAAGTGCCGACGATCTGGGCCAGTGTCTTGATCAGATAGATCACCAGCAATACTGCCAGGATTCTAAGAATCACATCAAACTGTACCCCTGCACCCGGTTCCCCTTTTAATATATGCGAGGTATCCTTCGCCAGCTGAGTCGTAATCATACCTTCCACCGTAGGTGCCAGTGTCATAGCGCCCACGCCGAATACCGCCATGAACATAGCCCCCAGGAAGCTCCATTTATACGGCGCTATAAAGGGTTTGAGCTTCAGGACAGTCTCAGCCATATGTCTGAATTTTTTAAGCATTGGCTAATTCCTCCTCACTTAACTGAGATAATGCAATTTCCCGATAAATCTGACAATTCTTCAAAAGTTCCTGATGCGTTCCGATTCCCACCACACTGCCCTCATTTAACACCACAATCCTGTCAGCATCCACGATACTGGAAATACGCTGGGCCACGATCATAACGATCGCTTCTTTCGTTTCCTTCCTAAGCTCCCTGCGAAGCTTAGCGTCTGTCTTAAAATCCAGTGCGGAAAATGAGTCGTCGAATATGTAGACATCCGGACGCCTTACAAGCGCCCGGGCGATGGACAATCTCTGCCTCTGTCCCCCGGACACATTCGTGGCATTCTCCGTAATCAATTCCTCAAATCCACCTTTTTCCATGATAAAATCATAGGCCTGGGCAACTTTCGCCGCATGGGCCACTTCTTCCATGGACGCGTCTTTTTTTCCGTAACGGATATTCTCCGCTATGGTGCCGCCGAACAGCATGGCCTTCTGGGGAATAAAACCGATCGATTGCCGCAGTTCCTGGCTGGGCAGCTTACGGATATCCTCCCCGTTAATCAATACGCTGCCTTCCGTGACATCATATGCCCGCGGTACCAGATTGATCAATGTACTCTTTCCCGATCCGGTGCTCCCTATAAAAGCAATCGTTTCTCCCCTTTTCACAGCGAAAGACACATCCTTGAGCACCGCTTCTTCCCCATCCGGATAGACGAATGTAACATGGTCAAACCGAACCTCTCTTATGTCTATTTTGTCCAGATCAGCGGAAACGGCATCCCCGCTTTTTGTCCCATCTCTCTGACCTGGAATCCGTGTGGGGATGGACGGCGTGGTCTTAAGAACCTTCGTGATCCGCCGGGCACTGACCTGAGCCTTTGGATACATCATAAACACCAGGCAGAACAGCATAATCGAAAACATCACATGGAACAGATAATCCATAAAAGCGACCAGCTGACCGACCTGAAGTGAATTCTGGTTAATCAGGATACTGGAAATCCAGTAGATCAGCATACCGGCCAGATTCATCAGCAGGAAAAAGATCGGCTGCGTAACCGACATCAGTTTGAAAAGCCGTTTCGAAAATTTCATATAAGACAAATTCGCTTCATCAAACCTCTTTTTTTCATAATTATCATTTGTAAAAGCACGGATCACCCGGATTCCGCTCAGATTCTCCCTTGAAATACGGTTGATCCACTCCAGGGAATTCTGCTGGTTTTCACTGATCGATTCTGATATTTTAGCCACTATGATTACCCCCAGTATAATAAGAGGTATCGTAGCCAGAATTACCATAGACAGACGCAGGGAAGCTTTCAATACCAGAACGATACTGCTCGCGATCATCACAGGCGTCATCAAAGCAGTCCGCAGCAGGATATTCATAAACATCTGAATCTGGAACGCATCATTATTGGTCCTGGTGATCAGCGACGAGGTTCCGAACCGGTTAAACTCACTGTGCGAAAATGTCTGGGTCTTTCGGAAAATATCATTTCGCAGGTCTCTTACCACCGAGGTAGACAAATAGGCACAACAATATCCCAACAGGATCGTCCCTGCCACACCAACCAGAGATATCACCAAAATCAATCCGCCCATCTTCCAGATATAAGCGGTGTCCTGGTTCGATATCCCCCGGTCGATCATCTGAGCCACTATGGTCGGAATTCCCAGTTCCACCAAAGCAAATCCAAATACTGAAATCACATTTAATACAAATATTTTCTTATAATTCTTCAAGTAATTCAAAATCAGCTTCATGTCATCGTACTCCCGTATCTATTGCAAATTTTACATGTATCTTATAGCATACACTATCGGGTTGGGCGATAGTCAAGTTGTTTTTTCTTAACCGTTATCATTCACGGCCGCTTAGGAGGGGACTGGCATCTTTCGGCTGTAAAGCCAAACCGAACAGCAACTGGGTGGAGAAAGGGGCCTGTCCCCGGATGCCGAATGAACTCCAGTCAACATCCTGGGACAGGCCCCTTTCTCTGCGCAGTTACTATAAAGGTTTGGCTTTACAGCCGAAAGAAGCCAGTCCCCTCCCAAGCGGCCGAGAATGGTAACTCCTTTCGTGGCTAACAACATAAAATGTATCAGTAGAAAATATGATTTCCAATAATCTGCCCATCGATACCGGGGATGACTGTTCTAAAGTAGAGGGCATCCCCTACGGTGTTAGTCCCATTCAGTGCATCCTGGGCTGCCTGTACACAGCTTCCAGAAGCTCCCCGCTCCAGTACCATGTAGAAACGGCCGCTGGAAACCGGAGTGAACTGACGGGGCTGGGTGATCACCGCCATGACGGTGTTAGGGTAAGAACCACTGCGGACACGGTTTAAAACAACGTTGGCGACTCCGATTTTTCCCTCGTAGCTCTCTCCTCCGGCTTCGCATTCAATGATGGCAGCCAGGGCAGCCAGGTCGCTTCCCGGATCGATCACGTAGTCGTTGTTCGGATTGTTTTTGTCCTGCTCCCTGGCCCGACGGGCCATTTCCAGCTCCTGCTCGTATTTTTGGCGAAGTTCGTCCAGGGTTCCTTCTTGCTGCTGGATCTGCTGCTCATACTCTTCGGCTTTTTGCTCCGCGTCTGATATCATGCCCTTATATTGGGAGATCTTATTTGAGGTGCTGTCCACCAGTGTCTGGATTTTTTTCTGCTGCTGATCGGCTTCTTCTTTCAGACTTTCCAGATCTGCCTGTTCCTGCGTCAGATCGACTTCTTTTTGGGCGATGTCCGCCTTGGTCTGCTGGAATTTTTCCAGCATAGCCCGGTCGTAGGCAGCCATCTGCGTGTAATAATCCGCACGGTTCAGAAGATCAGCCACGCCGTCCGCCTCTACGAGAATCTCCAGCATACTGGTATTCCGATGCTCGTACATATACTGGATTCTCTTTTTCATGGCCTCGTACTGCTCTTCTTCCGTCTGCCTGGCAGCTTCCAGCTCTTCCTGGGTAATACGGATTTCCTCTTCCTTGGCCGTTATCTGCGCGCTTAACTCTTCGATCTTATCGTTTACCTTGGACAGTTCGCTGTTTAGATTATTCAGGTCCGTTTCCAGTCCGCCCTTCTGGTTTTTCAGATCGTCGATCTGGTCCTTTGTATCCTGCAGATCCGATTCCGTATCTTTCTTTTCCTGTTCTTTTTGTTTTATCATATCGGATGTACTGCTGGTCGCATATACCGTCAGGGAGCTTATGATAAATAAAACGAATACGAGCAGCAAAGTCACTGCTCTTTTCCATTTTTTCATACTTTACCTCCATTGGAGCATTTACCGCGGTGTGGGCGGTATGTTTTGTTCCATCCCTATACTACTATAAAACAAGCGTTCTGACAAGTTTTCTGCTGAATTCTGCTTTTTTACGTACAATCCTGTAATAATACTGCTGCAAATTTTTTTCAGGAAAAATATTGGAATTCTTTCGGCTCCGGCGCTTCAAACACTTTACCGGAAAGATAGGACAGTTCTCCTGTGAATTGCGGGAATTCCATCCGAATGGAATGTAATAGCTGATGCACAATCTTGTATTTCTTTTTATAAATTAGATTGATTCTGTCATCCCCGTATTTGCTGTCCCCTATGATCGGATGCCCGATAGAGGCCAGATGGGCACGGATCTGATGGGAACGTCCGGTGATCAGCTTTACTTCCAGCCTGGTCCAGTCCTTTGTATGAAGCAGGGGCCTGTACTCCGTCTGTATATAGGCGGCCTGCGGCGTCTCCTGCCGCGTGATTATGACCTGATTCGTCTGATTGTCTTTTCGCAGGTATCCTTCCAGCCTGCTGGATTCCGACAGTTCACCAACAGTGATGCAGTGATAGTATTTGTGCAGGCTTCGGTCTTTTAATGCTGCGGACATGGCCTGCAGTCCCGGAATAGTTTTTCCAGCCACAATAAGGCCGCTGGTATTTCGGTCCAAACGGTTACAGACGGAAGGGCGGACATGGCGCAGGCTTTCTTTTGTGCACTGTCCGGTATCCATCAGATAAGATAAGATATGCTCATTCAAAGATATATCCTGTGGTTCTGCCTTCTGTGACAGCATTCCGGCCGGTTTATTCAGTATCAGGATATGCTCATCCTCATAAATGATGGAAAGCTTCGGTTTGACATATATCAGATCTGACTTTGAAAACTTTTCCAGCGTTTCTTCGGAAAGGAAAAGTTTTATTTGGTCCCCTTCGGCCAGCCGTTCGCTGCCGTCGGCTTTTTTCCCGTTCAGGGTAATATTTTTCTTGCGGAGCATTTTGTAGAAAAAGCTTTTCGGTGCCTGGTTCATATATTTAGCCAGCCATTTGTCCAACCGTTGTCCGGCCTCGTTGGATTTTATTTTCACTTCTCTCATAGTTTCTTATATTCCTTATAAGGAGACAGCCTTCATGGTGTTCAAAACCGTATTCTGAAGCTCAGAAGGCTCACCCTTGTCTTCCAACTGCGCCAGCCGGTCCAGAAAAGCGTCCAGATCCTTGAATATTTTAATCGTCACTTTATATTTATTGCCGTTGCAGATATCCCGGATATGTTTTTCCAGGAGGGAGACGTCTGCTTTCTCACTGCCGGCATAACCGATCATGGTATTTCCCAGGATCGCCAGGCAGTCCAAAGGCATGGTTTTCTCATAAGATGTCATTACCATTTCATATGCAACGGAGGACTTTTCCACCGCAGGACTTATCTTCTCATATAGTCCGGGCTCAAGGCTTTTCCTGGGCAGGATCATGATCAGGGATACCAGCTCCTTGCTGGCCGGCAGACAGCCCAGCACAGCGACCAGTGTAAACAGGTTGAGCCTTGACTTGGTTGTAACATAGCCGGCGGTAAAAATGATTATGACCAGGGCGAACATGATAGATGTCTTTAGTATCTCTATCTTCTTTTGATGTTTCAAATAACCGTAATCACCTTTTTGAATTTTCAATTGGAACTCCTCTTTCGTCTCTGAATTTCTGTTATTATTCTGTGTGGAGGCGGTTAAAATAGAATGCCCATCAGGGATAAAAGTACCCTGTGCGGCAGGATTTTCGCCGCCAGATGCGTGCCTTTCATCAAGGCTCCGTAGACGGACACCTCTTTTCCACAGGCGGCGTCTTTTAATGCTTTGGCAACCACCTGGGGTGCCTTTGCCATCGCCAGTTTTTTTACATAAGCCGTCTGCCCTTTCTGCTCCGCCACATCAAAAAATTCTGTATCCACCGGCCCTGGGCATACCGCAGTGACTGTAATCTTTTTGTCTCTTAGTTCTCTCCCCAGTGCCCTGGAAAAGCTGAGCACATAGGATTTGCTGGCTGCGTAGACCGCAAAATTCGGCTGGGGCAAAAACGCCGCGGAGGAAGCCAGCTGGATGATCCTGCCGTTAGGGAGCATGTAAGGCAGGCAGGCGTAGGTGACAGCCGTGAGCCCCCGGCAGTTTAACTCGATCATCCCCGCATTGTCCTGATAGGTGAGCTCCTGAAAATGCCCGATTTTTCCATAACCGGCCGCATTGACCAGCAGTTTGATCTTCGGCTTTTTTTCATATAAAGTTCTCTCCAAATCCCAAATCGAACGCTCTTTCGTTAAATCATAGTCCAAAATACGCAGCCGGACCGGTATTTGAGATCTTAACTCTTCCAGACGCTCTTTTCTTCTGGCAATAACCCATATTTCCTGAAGCTTCGGATATTTTTCAGCGATCTGCCGTACGAATTCCCGTCCCATACCGGAAGACGCACCCGTAATTACCGCTATCACCATGTTAACACCTCCTGCATACAATATTAATCTTATATACAAATTATCTTATATACAAATTATCCTACATATAAATCTGCGTCTTGAAAACTTGAAAGCCAACAGGTTGTCATAATAATTTTATGTCAATCTATTTGCGCATTCAGGATTTCTTTTTATGAACATTGCGTATCGTTTTCCTTTTCTGATTTTTCACTCCCTGCGTCCTGACGCTTTGATAACCATCCTTCTGTGCTATGCTTCCCGCAGGTTTTCTCCCCTGCTGCGCGTTCCTGCGGGGCCGGATCAGGCATCTGCTCTCATATCCGATTAAATCGTTTCTGCCGGCGATTGTCAAGGCCTCTTCCACAAGATCATAATTTTTCGGGTTCCGGTATTGGATCAAAGCTCTCTGCAGTGCCTTTTCATGGGGATTAACCGGCACATACACCGGTTCCCCCGTCCTTGGATCGATCCCTGTATAGTACATGCAGGTGGACAAAGTGGACGGAGTCGGATAGAAATCCTGGACCTGTTCCGGCATATAGCCCAGATCCCGCAGGAATTCCGCCAGTTTTACCGCTTCCCTCATCGTACAGCCCGGATGGGAAGACATCAGATAGGGAACCAGATACTGCTTTTTCCCAAGCTTCTCATTGATCCGGCGGTACCGGTCGGCAAAACGGACATAGACTTCATGGGACGGTTTTCCCATTTTCGCCAGCACTGCGTCTGATACGTGCTCAGGAGCCACCTTCAGCTGGCCGCTGACATGATATTCACACAGCTCCTTTAAAAAGCCCTCATCCCGGTCCGCCAGCACATAGTCAAAACGGATTCCCGAGCGGATGAACACCTTTTTCACACCTGGTATCTCACGAAGCCTGCGCAGGAGCGTCCGGTAATCCGAATGATCCGCTTTCAGATTCGGGCAGGGCTTCGGGAACAGGCACTGCCTCTCCTTACAGACCCCTTTGGTCAGCTGTTTTTCACAGGAGGGCTGTCTGAAATCAGCGGTGGGGCCGCCCACATCATGGATATAACCTTTAAAATCCGGTTCCTGCACAAGCTTCTGCGCTTCCTTAAGAATAGATTCGTGGCTTCTGGTCTGCACGATCCGCCCCTGGTGAAAGGTCAGCGCGCAGAAATTACAGCCCCCGAAACAGCCTCTGTTGCTGATCAGGCTGAACTTTACTTCCGCGATCGCCGGCACACCGCCGTCTTGTTCGTAGGAAGGATGATAAGATCTCATGTAAGGCAGCGCGTAGATATCGTCCATCTCTGTCTGGGACAGGGGTTTGGAAGGCGGATTCTGTACCACGTACAGATGCCCGGAATATGGTTCCGCCAGTCTCTTTCCGGTAAAAGGATCTGTATTGCAATATTGTGTATAAAAGCTCTCTGCATATTTCCTCTTATCCGCGGCCAGCTCCTCAAAGGAAGGCAGGACCTGGCAGTCATATACAGAATCCAGATCTTTGGCCCTGTAGACCGTCCCGTCGATATAAGTGATATCCTTCACCGGGATCCCCGCGTTCAGGGCATCTGCGATTTCTACGATCGAACGCTCGCCCATACCATAGGAGATGAGATCTGCGCCGGAGTCCAGCAGTATAGAGCGCTTTATCCTATTGGACCAGTAATCATAATGTGCCAGTCTTCGAAGGCTGGCTTCGATCCCGCCGATGATCACCGGCGTTTTCTTATAGACCTGGCGGATCAGATTACAGTAGACCACCGCGGCATAGTCCGGCCTTTTGCCCATGATGCCGCCCGGCGTGTAGGAGTCCGTGCTCCGCCGTTTCTTAGACACCGTGTAATGGTTTACCATGGAATCCATATTGCCGCCCGACACCAGAAAGGCCAGCCTTGGCTCCCCGTAAACAGTGATGCTCTCCTTTTCTTTCCAGTCGGGCTGGGAAATGATACCCACACGGTAGCCATGGGCTTCCAGTATCCGGCTGATAATCGCCGAACCGAAGGAGGGATGATCGATATAGGCATCCCCGATGATATAGACAAAATCGAACTGCCGGATTCCTCTAGCCTCCATCTCGGCTCTGGAAACCGGCAGGTAGTTATTTTCATTTATCATGCGCCAGTACCTCATAGGTTTGATCAAAGATATCGTCATAGGTCCGGATATAGTAGTCGGCCAGCTGCTTTTTCTGCGTTCTCAAATGCGCGCTGAAGTCATCTTCCACCGCACATACCCGCATACCCGCATTTTTCCCGGCCAGAATCCCTTTGGGTACATCCTCGAATACCAGGCAGTTCTTTGCCTCTACCTGAAGCTCATCCGCCACTTTCAGGTAGATATCGGGAGCCGGTTTCCCGCGGGCCACGCTGCATCCGGTCAGAATCACGTCGAAGAAATCCCCCATCCGGTTCCCTTTCATCGCCGCATCTACCAGATCCATGGAATTACTGGTGGCGATGCCTGTCCTGATCCTGTGCTCCTTCAGATACTTCAGGAAGCGGACAGCACCGTCCTTGGGCGGCACCTGGCTTTCATACTTATCCATGGCCATCCTGATCCAGTCCGACTTGATCTCATCAAGAGGCAGCGGAATCCCGATTACCTCCTTAAAGTATCCGGCGGTTTCCGTAAAACTCATACCTTCAATATCGTCCTGAAGCCCTTGGGGCAGCGGGATGCCGAAACGTTCCAGGTATTCTATATCAATTTCCTTCCACATCCACATGGAATCGATCAGGGTTCCGTCCAGATCGAAAATAACCGCATTTATTTCTTGTAACAAAGTAATCTGTTCCTTTCCTCTTCCGTTAAATTCCGGTACTCGCCCGGCTTCAGGTCCTGATCCAGCAGCAGGCTCCCCATCGAAAGTCTCTTTAAATATACCACAGTTCTTCCCACTGCTTCAAACATTCTTTTCACCTGGTGGAATTTACCTTCACAGATCGAAAGTTCCACCAAAGCGCCCTGCTCATCCGACTTAAGAATCCGAAGCTCCGCCGGAAGCGTCGGGCGTTCTTCTCCAATATCAACGCCCTCCTGAAACAGCCGGATATGATCCTGCGTCACCGGTCCATCGATCCTGGCCAGATAAGTTTTCGGAACATTGTGTTTTGGTGACAGCAGGCGGTGGGCCAGTTCTCCGTCATTGGTGATCAGCAGCAGTCCTTCCGTATCCTTGTCCAGCCTGCCCACGGGAAAGAGATCCCGGCGGCTGGAACCGGTAATCAGCCCGACAACCGTGGGATCTTTCGGATCTTCTGTGGCCGAAACACAACCGGTTGGTTTATTCAGCATATAATATTCGAATTCTTCATAGGCCATTGGTATGCCATCCAAAGCCACCTCATCGGTTCCCGGCATCACTTTCCGGTCCGCGCCTTTTTCCACGGTCCCGTTCACCGTCACACGCCCCTGACGTATGGAGTTCTTTACCTGTGAGCGGGTCCCGCAGCCTAAGTCGGCCAGATATTTGTCTAACCGGAGCGCCTTCATGACTGCCATCTCCATCCGGGATGATATTTGTTCTTCAGGTTTGCGTTCGCCAGTTTTCCCCATCCCAGCGGATAGCCATCCACACAGACCAGCTGCCAGGAACCGGAGGGATCATACGGCAGGCCGGACACATCGATGGTCTCCCCCTTCAGATACTTCCGGACCCGGATGTCGTCCGCAGGAAACGATATCGTGGCAGGGCAGGCTTCCTTCTCAAGCGCCATGGCTAACGCCTGGCTGGGTTCAAAGCGTTTCTTTTTTAATTCCCCCAGATAAAGTCCCGTTCTCAGATAGTGAAGCCCTTTTAAATCTCCCATTTCTGCAGGGAGGGCGGATACCTTATCCTGGCGCACCTCCAAACGGGACAGGTTAAGGCCGGTCTGTATTGGTCTTAAGAAGTCCGACAGATCCGGAAATTCGGAAATCCTGTGAACGGCCGAATTTCCCTTAGAGGCCTTTTGCATACCTGACTCGTCCTTTTGCAGCAGCGCCACAAAATGGCCTTCCCCGTTCATCCGGTGAGGCCAGATCCGCACACAGCCCCGGATCTCTTCCCTTCCGCCGACCAGCTCCGGTTTCGCGGGCGAGAATCCTTCGTACCGGCCGGTGACGGGTATCACGTGAAAGGAAGGATCTTCGGACAACAGATACTCGATGGTCCCCTCGTCTTCCTCCGCCGAAAAAGTACAGGTGGAGTACAGCATCTGTCCGCCTGGCTTTAACATGGAAGCCGCCTGCAGGATAATTTCCCGCTGGATCTTGGCGTAGAATTCCGGACCGTTTTTCTCCCAGCTTTTGACCATGGATGGGTCCTTCCGGAACATTCCTTCCCCGGAACAGGGCGCGTCGATCAATATTTTGTCAAAATAAGCGCCGAAATAACGCATCAGATTCACCGGCGGCTCGCTGGTGATCAATGCGTTCGGTATTCCGAATAATTCTATATTTTTAAGCAGGGCTTTTGCTCTGGATGCGCTGATATCATTGGCCACCAGGAGCCCCCGGCCTTCCAGCTTCACTCCCAGCTCCGTTGACTTCCCGCCGGGCGCGGCGCACAGATCCAGAACCCGTTCCCCGGGATTCACCGGCAGAATATTGGCCGGTGTCATGGCGCTGGGCTCCTGAAGATAATACAGGCCCGCAGAATAATAAGGATGTTTCCCCGGCTGGTCCCCCTCCTCATAATAAAACCCGTTTTCGATCCAGGGAACCCTGGTCAGATGAAACGGAGCAATTTTCAAAAACTGCTCCGTGCTGATCTTTCGGTTATTCACTCTTAAACCATACAGACGCTTCTGTTCGTAACTTTTCATAAATTCATCGAATTCCGCCCCCAGGATCTTCTCCATGCGCCCGGTAAACGTACTTGGTAACTGCATTCGTTTCGCTCCTATCTTATCGTAATCCCGATAATGCCTGTGCCCGGTAGCCTTCCGCCACCTGGTCCAGCTGTTTGTCAAAACGCTCCAGCTGGTTTATGTCATTCATCGTGTAAATCTGGTAAAATTCATCCTGTATCTTTTTGATTTCCCGTTTATTCAATACCTTATATAAGTTTTCAATGTTATTCAGGATATCCGCCACAATATTCGCCTGTATCTGAAAGGAATTCTGGGCGTCCATAATCTCACTTCGCACACTGGACATCTCGTTGTCCAGCATATCCACCGCATCCGCTGCCGCGCTTAAACGCCTGCGGATGTGTTCCGGTATGTTTTTCTCATATTTATACTGAAGGGAATGCTCAATAATGGCCCAGAAATTCATGGCCAGGGTCCGGATCTGGATCTCTACCTGCAGTTTCTTCGGCCCGTTTATGGTCTCCACCTGATAGTACACGATGACATGATAACTTCTGTAACCACTCTCTTTGCTGTGAGCCAGATAATTTTTTTCACTTTTTATTTCCATATCGCCGCGGCCCCGGATCAGCTCCACCACCCGGTCGATGTCTTCCACGAACTGGCAGATAATCCGGATTCCCGCGATATCTTCGATCTTCTCTTCGATATCCTCCAGCGGAATTCCCTTTTTTAATGATTTTTCCAGAATACTGGATATGGTTTTCACCCGGCCCTCCACCTGTTCGATGGGGGAATACCGGTTATTGTCTCTGTGTTCCTTAATCAGGTGCTGAAACTTAATCACCAGCTCTTTTACCGCCAGTTCATAAGGATCTAATATTTCTCTCCATAATTGTATTTCCATACTACCCTCTCCTTCAGCCTATAGTATAACATGGTTGCTTCACTCCCGCCACTATTGACGAAAATTTTGCATAAATAAGCATTAAAATGCATAGGAAAGCTTATGACTTTCCAGGTACTTCAAAATCCAATAGGGATTCACACTCATCTCTGGTGAGTCTTTCGTTCGTATGTAAATTCCCACGTGCAGATGGACATCAAAATTACCGGTGGTACCTTCGATTTCGCTGTATCCGGTGTCTCCCATGTAGCCGATCAGCTCACCGGCCCGCACCTGAGTCCCTTTGGGGAAATCCCTGGCGAATTCCGCCAGATGGGCGTAATAATAGTAAGCGCCGTGAGGCCCCCTGATTCCGATCCGATAACCGCCCTGCGTCAGCCAGCCAATATTTTCGATCACGCCGTCTGTCATGCTGATCACCGGATAATAGCCCCTCTGATTCACACCGGCCATCACATCCGTTCCCTCATGTCCCCGCTTCCCGCCGAAAGTCCGTTCAAACATCCAGGAATTATCAAATGCTACCGTCGCCTCATCGTTCACCGTCGATTCCGGTACCGGAAAATATACCAGGTCATCCCAGATCGCCTCATAGCTTTCCCGTAGTGCCTGCAAAGCCTCCGGTTTTCGGCCCCATTGATTGTGCAGGCTGTCGGAATACTGTTCTATTCCATAGTTTTTAAGCTCCACGCCTGTCAGGTCAAACCGGTGATCAAGCATGAGAATTGTCAGCAGATCCCCTCTGGATATCCCCGATTCCCCGCAAAACGTGTCCAATTCCCCGCTTACTTCCTCGCTCAGCCATTGTTTGCGGAACCCTTCGCTTTCATTTACCGCATCATTCAGGAGGGAAAGGGCCGCATAATCATGGAGGGAATTCGTGCCCAGCACGATCAAAATGCCCAAAAATAAGATTCCAATTATGTACAATAGGAAAGAACGCTTCATACATTTCCCTGATTTCGAAGTACGTCCTTATTATTATATGATCGGGCCTGTCCTGGTAGAACTATAGCGGAGGGATTATTTTGCCGCTATACAGAAAAAAAAGAGCGGGCCAGGAGCGCAGACGCTGCGGTTTTCCTGCTCATAATCGAACGGTCCATGCTCAAAAACGAAAACTTTTTTCCCGATCCCGCACCTCTTTTAGGGCGAAGGCTAACTTTCTATGCCGCAGATAATCCCTGAACTGCATTCCCGATATTTCTTTGAATTTTCTCGTTGTATAATATTCGGAATAACCCAGGCTGCGGGAAAGTTCGCTCAGTGTCAGGGCTTCGTCATTATAGTTCTTAATACATCTGTCAATTTCATCAACGATTATTTGAATTTGCTTCTGCCATTCATACATTCGTTTGTTTCCCTCGTTTCGACCACTCTGTAATTTATTATAAAGAAACAGAGAGCGTATTTCTTGATTTTACTTGCTGTATTATATCTTGGTTCTTATTCAAAAATTTACACATTATGTCAACAATCCAATATTTATGGTATATCATTAAAGAATATTTATACACGTTTATGGTGACTTATCATAGGGCTATCAGCGGATTGTCAGAGAATCCTTTGACACTGCGGATGGATCATACTACAATTGATATTATAACATATGTATACATACAAATTGATTATCCATAACCGGTATTCCTCTTAATTGGAATTATGTAAACAGGAGGTATTTTTATGTTAATGAAAAAGTTGTTGTTGATTATTGTATTTACAGGTTGTTTCTTGTGTACCGCATGCGGCAGCAGCGCGGGTAAAAGTGCGGATACGGCTGACGGCATAGGTAAAACCGCGGATGAAAAAACACCTTATACGGAAGGTAAAGGCAGCTCCTGTCATTTGAAATTGGAGCAGGAAGGGGAAGAAACTATCTTTTTTAAAATGCAGGAAGGGGATGTGTTTGTGATCGATCTGTCCGATGTACAGGGAATCGTGGATATCAATCTATATGGCGGGGACGAGGAATCCTTATATGCTTCCGAAAACAGGAGCGCAGGTGCAGCGGAAGAAAATACGATCAAGATTCCCGTCGAAAAGGGCGGCACCTATACCGTGGAACTGGCAGTCAGCAGAACCGGAGGGACCATATCTTTAGCGATCGAATAACCTTGTAGAAATAACCTGATTTATTCGTACAATAAAAAAGGAACAAGAATCTTTCCATCATCCCCGCCAACCACCAAATGAACAGTTGAGACAGGTTGTCCGGAACAGATCCTTTGTTCCTTTTCGTCAGATTATCGGCAGTTTTTCAGTACGGCAACCAGGAAATCCCACATTCTCTTAGTGGAAGAAATGCTCAGTTTTTCCTGCGGGCTGTGTACATGGAGCATATCCGGTCCCAGGGAAACGCAGTCCATGTCCGGTATTTTCCCGATAAACACTCCGCATTCCAGACCGGCATGCACCGCCTCAACCGCCGGTTTCTTTCCGAAGAGATCTTCATAGGTCTGTACCATCATATCCCGAAGAGGGGATTCTTTGCGGAACTCCCATCCCGGATAATCTCCGGATTCCTCGTAGATTCCACCCAGGAACTCCGTCAGATACCGGAGCTTTTGTGCCAGAAATATTTTTTCCGTCTCTACGGAACTGCGGACCGCGAAACTTAAGCTGCAGCACTCATCGGTCAGTTCCATGATCCCCAGGTTCAGGGATGTCTGTACCAGCCCCTCGATGTCCATGCTCCAGCGGATCACGCCGTCCGGCGCGTGCATCAGGAAGAATACGATACATTCCTGGCTCTTTACATTCAGGACTTTTTTCGTTTCGCTTCCGATACGTCCGATCTCTATTTTGATATCAGGATCACTGGATTTATATTCGTGCTGTACGATTTTCTCCAATCTGGTGACGACACTTTCCAGATGTTCTGCTTCCCCTTCTTCTATTACGAGGGTTGCACAGGCTTGGGAAGGAATCGCGTTGTCTTTTACCCCACCGTTTAAGGCTGCCAGCGAAAATTCCATCTCATCCCCGATGGTATAAAGGAGCCGTCCCATCAGCTTGTTCGCATTCAACCGTTCCTTGTGGATTTCGATTCCGGAATGGCCGCCCAGAAGCCCTTTGATCTTCAACTCATAGACCAGACCCGTCTGCTGTGTATATTGGGCTGGAAGGCTGCAGGTCGCAGTCAGGCCTCCCGCGCAGCTGGTCAGGAAAATACCCTCTTCCTCCGAATCCAGGTTTATTAATTTTCTGCCCTGCAAAACTCTGGCATCCAGATCTGCCGCGCCCAGAAGCCCGATCTCTTCATCTGTGGTAAACACCGCCTCGATGGGCGGATGCGCCAGCGTGCCGTCGGCCAATACCGCCAGGCAGTAAGCTACGGCGATACCGTCATCTCCGCCTAAGGTCGTCCCTTTTGCGCAGACATAATCACCGTCGATCTGAAGATCCAGCCCTTCCTTTTCCATATCAATCATGGCGTCGGCATCCTTTACGCATACCATATCCAGATGCCCCTGCAGAACCACCGGCTCCGCTTTTTCATATCCTGGTGACGCCTCTTTGAAAATAATCACATTGTTACTTTCATCCTGTATATAGCGCAGGTTGTGTTCCTTTGCGAATTCCACACAGTAATCGCTGATGGCTTTGGTGTTTCTCGAACCATGCGGAATCCCCGCGATTTTTTCGAAATAGTAAAAAACGGATTGTGGTTCTAACTGACTTAGCTTACTCATATGTTTCCCTCCAATTTCATTTATTTATTCCACTTCTGCTTATAAAACCATATCAAGAACAAAGGCATAATACCTGGATGCCGTCCATAAAATGATAGTAATCAACACCGCAAAATCATGGGGTTTTTATGAAAAAAGCTTGCTATACCATACTCGTACTGTTACTGGTCCTATTCTTGTTCTTCCGCCCCATACAGGCTGTGGAGGCTTCCACCACCGGCCTGCTGCTCTGGTTTCATACCATTATTCCCACGCTGCTGCCCTTTATCATCCTGTCTAACATCATTATCCGGCTGGATGCCATGTCCTATCTGACCTGGTTTCTCTCACCCATCCTGACCAGGCTACTGGGCATCAGCAAAAATGGATGTTATGCCGTAATCACCGGATTTCTCTGCGGTTATCCCATGGGCAGTAAGGTCACAGCGGACCTGGTCATGGAGCGGCAGATCTCTCCTGTGGAAGGACAATATCTTTTGAGCTTCTGCAACAATGTAAGCCCTATGTTTATCATCAGCTTCATCGTTACGGTCACGCTGAAAGATCCCAGCCTTATTATCCCGTTTCTGGTCATATTATATGCGGCGCCGCTTTTTACCGCCTTTGTCCTGAACCCTTTTTACCGCCGCAAAATGCGGGCCGCCGGACAGCCGGATCAAAAGAAAAAGGCATCAAGACTTCAAATCAATTTCAAAATCATTGACACCTCTATTATGAATGGTTTCGAAACGGTCACCAAGCTGGGCGGCTATATTATATTATTTGCGATCATCGCCGGCATGGTATCCTCCCTGCCGCTCTCATCCGCCTGGATGAAATCCCTTTTTACGGGGATATTTGAAATAACCAACGGGATTCAGGCCATCGCGCTTACAGAGCTTTCTTTTCCGCTGCGCTGCCTGATGATCCTGTGTGTGACCTCATTCGGCGGACTGTCCAGTATCGCCCAGACCGAAAGCATGATCAAAGACTCCGGGCTCTCCATCCTGCGCTATATCGGCGCGAAGCTTATGTCCACGGGGATTACTCTTCTTCTGGCTGTTCTGTTTCTTCTTCCTCAGATGGGTGCAGTTCTACCCGGTTGGCATTGATAATATCGTAATTGTCCTTCAGCGAATTGATAAAATTCTCGTATTTTGCTCCTGAGGTGTCCAGGGTATGGGCGATAATCTTCTGAAGGTTCGCTAACATCTCATCCGTATACTGGATCGCTCCCAGACGGATGTTGTTGGCGTCCACCGTCGCATTATCCAACAGCGCCTGTGCCTGATTGGTGGCATTCGCGATAATCTCATTCGCCTGGGTATAGGCCTGCTGCATAATCTCATGTTCATTGATCAGCTCGTTGGTATGTACGGTGGCCTCCGCGATGATCGCATTGGCTTTCTCCTGGGCATCTGCGATAATCGCATCCCGGTTGCTGATAATTTTCTGGTACTTTTTGATCTCATCCGGCGTCTTCATCCGCAGCTCCCGAAGCAACTCTTCGATCTCGTCTTTGTTCACGATGATCTTGCTGTTGGACAACGCCTGGTATTTACAGCTGTCGATGTATTCTTCTATTTCTTCTATAATCTGTTCGATTCTGCTGCTCATATCGCATTCTCCTTTTCCAATTTCCGCATTTTCGTCTTTACTTTCTCTACTACGACCGACGGCACAAAGCGGGTGATATCACCGCCGTAGGCGGCCACTTCGCGCACCGTGGTAGAGCTTAAATAGGCATATTCCAGACTGGTCGTTAAAAACATGGTATCCACCTGCGGGCACATGATTTTATTTGTCTGCGCCAGCTGCAGTTCATAATCAAAATCGGTCACGGCCCGAAGGCCCCGAACCATCACATTGGCTTTGCAGTCCCTGGCGAAATCCACGGATAATCCCTGAAATGCGGTAATTTCTACATTAGGTATCGCGGATGTTACTTCTCTTAACATCTCCACCCGCTCATCGATGGTAAAGCTTGGGGATTTTGCCCGGTTGTTCAGGACTCCGACGATCAGCTCATCGACCAGTTTGGCCGATCTCTGAATAATATCCATATGCCCGAAGGTAACCGGATCAAAGCTTCCGGGATAAATCGCTCGAATCATATACTGTTCTCCTTATACCTGCTCCGCAAAAATATGCTTATTGGTTTTGTATTTTTTTTCTTTTATCATTTGAAATCCCAATGATTCCATGTAAGAAAAATCGGTCCCGATCGAGGCTTCGATCACAATCAGTGTATCCGCATCCACCAGGGAAGAACCTTTCAGCGCCTGCAGCACCTGCTTTTCATATTCCATACCATAGGGCGGATCCATAAAGATCACGGTAAACGCCGGCTGTCCATACAGCGAACGGATTCCGGAGAGCACATCCATAGGCAGTACCCGGGCATGCTCAGAAAGCCCCGTAAACGCCAGATTTTCCTGAATACAGGCAAGGGCCTGTCTGTTATTTTCCACAAACACGGCTTCCCCGGCCCCGCGGCTTAAGGCTTCGATCCCGATGGCCCCGCTTCCGCTAAACAGATCCAAAAAGCGGCTGTCGGCCAGAGACGGCGCCATAATATTAAATAGAGTCTCTTTGATTCTATCGGTGGTGGGCCTGGTATCCGTGCCCGGTACCGTCTTTAACGGCAGCCTTTTGGCTGTTCCTGCTATCACTCGCATCGTTCTGGTTCCATTTCTGAAAAAATACTAATTCCATTATATGGTTGCCTATGGTCGCTGTCAAGTTTTTACAACGGTTCCCTGTTATTACACCGGTTCTCTCTATTTACACCGGTTCGCCCAGATAATAAAATCCTCTGCATTCGGTCAGTTTTACCTCCGTGATCCTGCCGATCATGGAAGCATCCCCCGGCAGATGTACCACGGTGTTATGGGAAAGCCGGCCGGTTACCAGGGAAGCGTCCTGATGGTTGATTTCTTCAACCAGGACTTTTTGCACCGTCCCCTCGTGTCTTGCCGTAACCTCACGGGAGATTTTCTGGACTTCTTTTAACAGGCGGTCAAACCGTTCCTTCGCCACATGCTCCGGCACCTGGTCAGACATAGCTGCTGCCGGCGTTCCGGTCCTCTTGGAATACAGGAAGGTGAAGGCGCTGTCATAGCGCACCTTCTGAACCACATCCATGGTCTCCAGGAAATCCTCCTCCGTCTCACCGGGAAATCCCACGATGATATCCGTGGTCAGCGAGATATCCGGTACGCCGGCCCGGATGCGTTCCACCAGATCCAGGTACTGCTCCTTTGTATAGCGCCGGTTCATCTCCTTTAACACTCTGGTGCTGCCGGATTGAAGCGGCAGATGCAGATGTTTACAGATTTTATCGGAACTCCCCATCACTTCGATCAGCTCATCCGACAGATCTTTTGGATGGGATGTCATAAATCGGATTCGTTTCAATTCTTCGATCTTCTCGATCTCCCGCAAAAGCGCGGCAAATGTCATCGGAGAATCCAAAGTCTTCCCATAGGAATTCACATTCTGTCCCAGCAGCATGATCTCGGTCACACCGTCTTTTGCCATCCGCTTGATTTCATTTAAGATATCCCCCGGCTCCCGGCTCCGCTCCCGCCCGCGGACATAGGGTACGATACAGTAACTGCAAAAGTTATTGCAGCCAAACATAATATTGATTCCCGATTTAAAGGGATATTTTCTCCGGTTGGGCAGATCCTCCACGACCAGGTCTGTATCCTTCCAGATATCGACTACCATGTCCGCCGCTTCGATTCTGGTGACCATCAGCTCAGCCAGCTTGAATATATTATGGGTCCCAAACAAGATATCTACAAAACGGTAACTCTTCCTGATCTTCTCCACCACCTCAGGCTCCTGCATCATACAGCCGCACAGAGCAATCATCATATGGGGATGGTCTTTTTTCCAGTGGTTCAGGGTGCCTAATCTTCCGTATACCTTCTGATTCGCATTCTCTCTCACCGTACAGGTGTTATACAATACGAAATCCGCTTCCTCCGAATCAATCTGTTCATATCCCGCTTCCCTTAGAATTCCGGCCAGTTTTTCCGAATCCCGGGCATTCATCTGGCAGCCGAAAGTCTGGATCGACGCGGTAAGGGGCCGTCCCAGTTCCCGGCTCTTCTCCTCCACATACGTCCTAAGTCTCGCCATATAATAATATTGGCGCTGCGGCTCACTCTGGGGCGGCTGTCCCGTGTCATTCCGTTCTCTGCCGTTATCCATATTTCCGTCTTTATTTATACAACCGCTATCGTACCTATTATTGATATCCATCGTTTTCCTCCAAGCTTACAATTTCCTGTCCACATCGTCTATGGTAAGATCCAGAAGCCGCAGTGCATTTTCAGAGAAGATCATCTGCTTCTCCTCCCCGGTTAAGGACAGGCTGTTTATAAAATCAACCGTATCCTTCTGGCCGTTCCATGGGCTGTCCGATGCCATCAGAATCCGTTGGGCCCCATGGGCCCGGATCAGCATCTCCACCTGATCCGCCGGCATATGTCCGGCGATAAACCCGGTATCCAGCCAGACATTTTCACCGGCCAGATATTCCATCGTCTCCTCCCATTCTCGGAATCCGCCCAGATGGGCCAGCACCAATTTCTCAGGCTGTACCTCATGAAGCATCCGGCGCGCCATTCTGGGAAGGCAGTGCAGCTTCTGCTCCCGGTCACTCTCCGAACCGCTGTGGATTACAATGACAAGCCCCAGTTCCACCGCATAGGAAATCAGCCGCAGCATAGGAATATCATCGATATAGAGCTGCTGGTATTCCGGATGCAGCTTAATCCCCTTAAGCCCCAGCTCCTTTACCATCTGAAGTTCTTCCTTATAATGTTCGCTGAGCGGATGCACCGCCCCGAAGGACAGGATCTGCCCCACGGAATGATCAAAAGTCTGAGGTGTAATCTCCCGGGCAAACCGGTTAATCGACTGAACCTGTCCCACTCTGGTTATCACAGGGAGCACCACCGATATCTGTATGCCCGCCTCCTCCATCGACGCCCGAAGCCCGGAAGCCGTGGCATTCGTATACGGCTTCAGATCATAATTCCCCGCCAGCTTCTCCAAGGTACTCCCGGCTATCGGATCGGGATAAATATGTGTATGAAAATCTATCATCATCATCCTTTACCACCTTTACAACTTCCTATTTTACACAGGAATGTCTCACATTTCAATCAAAATGCCGCGCGTCCAGTCCCTTAATTTTCAATTTCTCCTGGTACATGTTCGCATCAGCCTTGCTGAACAGCTGGTTGAATTTTATTTCTTTTCCGTCTTCCAGAGTTTCGAAGGCATACCCGCAGGCATATTTCAGCTCGAACCTCGGGTCCGGTTCCTGTTTTTCCACTTTTTCGTAAAGAAGCCTGATACAGTCCTGTATGGCCTCTTCCGGCTGATTAACAAACCATACCGCAAATTCGTCTCCGCCGATGCGGTAGGTCTTTCCCATACCCTCAAAAGCTTCTTTCAGACACTGAGCGAACCCTATGATCATTTTATCGCCAACCCGATGTCCATAAGTGTCATTGGTGATTTTCAGGTCATTCAGATCACATACGACGATCGCTACCGATTTTACATTCTTCGGTTCCTGCAGATCTTTTTCCGTCTGTGTATCGAAAGCCGTCCGATTTCCCAGCATTGTCATAGAATCCAGAAACGCCAGTTTCCGGTATGCGGCCGCTTCCGCCCTCGTGTTCACGAGAAGCAGACTTTTTTTCAAAGTTGAGAAGCCCAGCACTACGATAAAGACTAACAATCCCATCCTAAAATACAGGGAATTATTATTGTGGGAGGAAAAATAAAATTTTACTATGCTGAAAATAGCAGCCGCGCATAAAATAAACAGTCCGGCCAGCAGCCCCCGGATCTCATTATTATGATAGACCTTTCTCTCCCGATAGCACAGAACCCCGATACAGCCGATACTGAACAGCAGCAGCAGATGGGTCAGAAGATTGGTCTCAAACAACTCTACGATTCCCAGAATATACAGGGTTGTCATCAGGAAAAAATTCAGAACCAGCAGCAGGCTCAACACATTTAACAAACGCTTTCCGCCCACAAAAATCTGACGGATATACTGAAGGAACGGAATGGCCATCAGCATAAAAGCAAAGAAAGATCCGATGTAAATCACCGGCGCGCTTCCGAACCATAACTGCATGATATTCGAATCCGTCAAGATCCAGACCGCAGCCAGCAGGGCAAAAACCCCCAGGTAAAAGAAGCTGCTTCCGTTAGACAGATACTTCTTGGAATTCAGGTAAACGCCGGTAACTATGAAGGCAATCCCCATCAGAGTAATGATAAAGCAAAAGCACAGAGAATTAAAATTCTGCTGGAATACATGAAAAACTGCCGCACTTTTAGTTCCCAGGTATACCGGGTAAAAATGATAATTATAATTATGGAACCCTCCGGGGCCGACGACACGGATACTGAGCTGTTTTCCCTGTGCTCCTTCCGGAACCGGAATCAGATTCGTCACCGATCCGAAGACATGACCGAATGGCGTATGATCCTGAATCCCATATTCGTATATTAACCTATCCTCCAGATATACCTGTATATACTGGTGATCCGCGATATACATGATGACCCCTTCCTGCGGCAGCTCTTCTGGCAGGACACAGGACAGTGTGATATCTTCCCCTTCGAATTTTAATGTAAAAGGGAACTCTGTGACTGTATGGGACTCCCCGTCCGCTGTATAGGTCCAGCCTTCGGAAAGCGGCTCCAGGGAGTCCTGTATCAATTGTACACTCTGAGTCTGAAAATTACATGCCACCCATAACAGTACTGCCATTGCCGCGATACAGGCGGTTCCCATCAAGAAGGGTATGATCCGCTCTTTTTTATTTTTTATCATAGTCCTCATCCCTTCCCTAATCCTCATTCCTTCAGAAGAACTTCTTCTTCCTGAATATCCAGATACAAAGCAGCAGAATCAAAACGCTGACCAGTATAACCAGCGGATATCCAAACCTCCAGGTAAGCTCCGGCATACCATTAAAATTCATTCCATACCAGCCGGTAATCAGCGTCAGCGGCAGAAAAATTGTCGTGACACCTGTCAGGAATTTCATGATCGTGTTCTGTTTTACGTCCACCTGTGCCTGATAAAACTCCCGGACCTGCATGGAATATTCACGCAGCATCTGGCATTCGCCGTACAGCCGGCTCATTTTGTCCGACAGATAACGAAAATACCTGTTTTCCGCAAAGATATCGTTCTCACTATCCTGAAAACAATCTGCCAGATCCTGAAATTGGGCATAATAATTATGCAGATATAACAGTTCCTTGCGGATATGTACCATCTGGTGGTTAAAATTCGCCACTTCCCCATCCATCGCACGCTCTTCTAACCGTGTGATCCGGTCTTCCAGCTCTCCCAGATATTCCAGATCGTTTTGTACGAAGCTCTCCAGAAGTTCGGCCAGCAGACGTTCCAGGGTCAGCACCCGCCCGCCGTATCTGGGCGTAAAGGAAGAAAGCAGATCAGATGCCGCCTCGTTTTGCACCACGATAACCAGAAGCTTCTGTCTGATCAGCATGGTCAGTTCGGCATATTCTTTTCGGATGTTTTTCTGCAGGGGAATATGGAATGTGCAGAATAAATAATCTTCATAATCCGTGTACTTTATAAAGCGGATCGCTTTACCGGCTTCCAACAGCTTTTGCTGTTCTTTCGTCATTACTTTTAATCGCCCCGCTTCCGGCTCATCCACCACGGCGATACTGACCGCCGCCTCTGCACTGGGGAAGTGCTCTGTCTCATATATTTTATCTTTTATGCAGTAATAATGGTTCGGCCGGAATACACTCATACGATCCGCTCCTTTTCTGTCCTTCCATCTTTTCAGTAAACAATACTATTTCAGTTTATCTCCTGGGCCTTTAAATGTCAATTCCGCCTTACCGGCTCAGTGTTCCGCCTTACCGGCTCAGACCGGTCCAGGCTTATGAAACCGGTGGCGGTATGATCCAGAAAAGTCTTATCATGTTCCACCAGAATCATGGTTGGTTTAAATTTTAAAATCAGTTCCTCCAGCTGAATCCTTGACAGTACGTCAATATAATTAAGGGGTTCGTCCCAAATATACAGATGCGCCGGCGTACACAGACTTCTGGCAAGCAGTATTTTCTTCTTCTGGCCCGCACTGAATTCTTCGATCCGCTTTTCGAACTGCTCCCTTGAAAAATCCAGCTTGCGCAGAACCGCTTTAAACAGGGTTTCATCCAGATCACTTTGCTCTACAAAATCCGCCAGTTCTCCTTTCAAAAAGGAAGTATCCTGCTCCACATAGGAGAGGATAAGTCCGCTTGCCTCTGTCAGCCGTCCCCGATGCGGAATATCAAAACCGGCCAGAAGTTTTAATACGCTGGACTTCCCGGCCCCGTTGCGTCCGGTCAGCGCGATCCTGTCGCCGGCATTCACGTGAAACTCCAAAGGCCCGCACACAAGCTTCTCCGAATACGCGATCTCAATCCCGGAGGCCTCAATCAGCCGCCTGTTATGATGCTGCAGCGGGCAGAGCCTCAGGTCAGGGGCCTTCTCCACATTTTTCAGCAGACCCGCCTTATCCTCCACCGCTTTCTCCCTGCGGGCCTCGGCGGCCTTCGCCCGCTTCATCATCTTTTCCGCCTTGTGCCCGATAAATCCCCGGTCCGGCCGGAGTCCGGAATTCCGGGTCCCGTATTTCGTCTTTTCCACTGCGTCGGACCAGCCTGCGGTCCGCCTGGACGCCTCGGTCATATGCCGGATTTCTTTTTTTAACTTCTCATTTTCCGACATCTCAAAGCTGGTCTGATATTCCATATTCTGCCACCAGCTGGAGAAATTCCCCTGCTGGATCTCAATATCCGTCTTGTTAATAGAGAGAATGTGATCAATACAACGGTCCAGGAATGCCCTGTCATGGGAAACCAGAATAAATCCCTTCTTTTTATCCAGATAAGCGCTAACCACCTCCCGGGCATGCAGATCCAGATGATTCGTAGGTTCATCGATCAGCAGAAAATGGTTTTCTCTCAGAAACAAAACCGCCAGCATAACCTTCGTCTGCTCCCCGTTACTCAGGGTGCCAAAAGGCCGGTACAACACATCCTCCTCCAGTTCCAGCAGCGAAAGTTCCCGGCTCAGTTTCCAGTACTCATAATCCGGAAGGATATGCCCGACCAGTTCCAGCGTATCGATTCCGTAATCCGGCACTTCAAATGGAAAATAATCGAACGCCACCGAAGCGGAAATCGTCCCCTGATATTCATACTGCCCCATAAGCAGCTTCAGGAACGTAGTTTTTCCCCGGCCATTCCTGCCGGTAAATCCAAGCTTCCAATCCGTATCTATCTGAAACGACACATCCTCAAAAATGGGGTCATAACTCCCCTCATATTCAAACGTTAATTTTGACACACCAATCAATGACATCATATACCTCCGTTTCCTGCACCTGTGCGCATATCTTTCATTTTTACGCAAAAAAATGATGCAAGAAAGCCGCTTCCTGCATCCATACCAGCGCAGTCCGAACCCGCCTGAAAAGAATCCCTGCGGACCGAATATACCCATATGATATCGACGAATAAAAAAACGAAAAGGATACAGCCTTCTTGCCCGAAACAGCCAAAAACACCGGCTCCCACCGGTTCCCGACATATTCCGCTTATTCAACTACCCATTAGCAAGAAGTAATCCGCATCTTTCCACTCCGTTCTATTTTAAATTCTATTACGATTATAAACTCCCCTCTCCCCCTTGTCAATAGATGGTTTCCTGTTTGGCACAGGGGGGATTTTTGTTATGAGGTCCGGAGCGGCCTGGGGCAAGGGGAGCAAACCCCAGGCCGCTCCTGCATTTCAAAAGTCCTCGTTCCATGGTCTACCGTTTATTTACTTATTACGGTCTTATTTACTTATTACTTCTTATTTACATATTACAGTCTATTTACTTATTAATGAACATGGCACTCCGCTTTCACCAAGATAGGGGGACTGCCGGGGACCTGGATACAGCCCGTCTGGTGTCTGACCGGTTCGGGTCTGTGCTCAGGGGAAGTCCGGCAGGGTGAGGGGGCGATGTCCCTCCTCCTCACATAAGGCGCCCGTGTGAAATCTTAATGAAATCGGGCCGGCAGGTTTGCGGCGAAAGACTGCGTTCCCTGCAGTCTTTCGGTGGCTGCTGAGCCGCGAATGCATCGGCATTCGGGGCGAATCAGCCACGGACCGCAAACCTGCCGGACCGATTTCATTTAGATTTCACCGGGTAACAGCCTTAAGTGAGGAGGAGGGACATCGCCCCCTCACCCTGCCGGACTTCCTCTGAGCGCAGACCCGAACCGTTCAGGCACCAGACGGGCTGTATCCAGGTCCCCGGCAGTCCCCCGGCCCCTTAGCGCCCCCTTAGCGCCCCTTAGCACCCCCATCTTGCCAGAAGTCAAAAAATATGGTTTAATGGTATAAATTCATTACGGAAAAGAGGTTTCTTTCATGTCTATTGAAATTGCCAGGGAATATTTGAAGAGATGGAATCTGGATGGCCGGATTCAGGAGTTTGAGGTTAGCAGCGCTACCGTTGAGCTGGCCGCCGAGGCCGTTCACTGCATTCCGGCTAAAATCGCGAAAACCCTCTCCTTTCAAAAAGAAGACGGCTGTATCCTGGTGGTCACCGCCGGTGACGCCAAGATTGACAACCGTAAGTTTAAGGATACTTTTGGCCGGAAAGCCACGATGCTGAAACCGGAAGAAGTCGTACTCTACACCAACCATTCGATCGGCGGAGTATGCCCCTTTGGCGTTGGTCCCAAAGCGGAAATTTATACTGATATTTCTCTGAAGCGTTTTGACACGGTCTATCCCGCGGCCGGAAGCGCCAACAGCGCAGTTGGACTCTCCTGCGATGAGCTCTTTAAGTGCGCCGGCAGTATTAGCTGGGTCGATGTCTGTAAGAATTGGGATCCGTCCTCCGATACAGTTCCTCCTCATCAATGACCTCGATTCCTCCGCGGAACAGCCGGACGACGCCCTCCTGCTGGAAATATTTCAGCATCCTGGTCACCACCTCACGGGCGGACCCCAGATGGGACGCGATTCTTTCCTGCGTGATGTGTAAGGTCGGCGAATCCTCGATCGCGATCTGTTCCATGAGAAAATTAGCCAGCCGTTTGTCAAAGCTGGTAAATAAAACCTGTTCCATCACCCACATGACATCGGAAAACCTGGAGGCCATCAGTTCATTCAGGAAGCTTTTCACTGGAAGAAGCGTATCCGACATTTTGGATACGACAGTCATGGGAATCAGATACGCCTGTGTGTCTTTTTCCACTTCGATGTGCACTTCAAATGTGATATTTTTCATCATGCAGGAAGCGGTCATGATACAGACGTCCCTCTCGAAGAGACGATACAGCGTGATTTCCCGTCCGGTCTCCGAGATAAAATAGGTCCGGATCTGGCCGCTCTTTAACAGGAACAAGCCGGAGCAATCCTGATCTCCCCTGTGGAGCCAGGTCCCGGCTTTGAATTCCTGCAGTTTCATAGCGTCAGCCAATTCTTTCTGATTCTGCCCGCTTAATTCTTCCCAAAAGGGAAGTGTTTCCTTTATATATACGATCTCCGCTTCTGACAGCATTTTTTCATCACACCTTTAATAGATTCCAGCAATCAATCTGTTACTTATTATATAACATATTCAGATACATTGCCAGATAAACACGGTCAGAAGAAATTTTTAGTCAATCATATTTAAGATTGCCTTTTTGGAACGCACTCCCACGGATTTATCCACGTTTTTCCCATTTTTAAATACCATAAGGGTAGGTATACTCATAATTCCCAGCGCCTCGGCCAGCTCCGGCTGTTCATCGATATTGACTTTTGCCACGGTGGCTTTATCTTCCACTTCCTGCGCCACCTGATCCACGATGGGTGAAAGCATTCTGCAGGGACCGCACCAGGTAGCCCAGAAATCCACCAGAACCGTTCCTTCCTTCTCCAGTACCTCTTCTTTAAAATTCTGTTTCGTAATATGTTTGATTGCCATAATCGTTCTCTCCTTTATGAATAAATTTATTTTACACTGTTATAATAGCGCAAAAGGAGAAAAAGGTTCTGTAACTAAGTCACATTTCGCAATCCGCCCAAACATCCAGCATTTCCATCGGGTCCGCAGACTCCCGGGCCCATTCTTCCGCCATCTCATTTCCCTCATTTTCCATCTGTTTTAAGAACCCGGCCGGCAGCACCGCTAACTGTTCTATCCTCCGCACGAACTCATCGGTATAATACTGGGGCTTCTGCAGTACCGCGGTGCATATCAGCTGCACACTATTATCAAGCATGAATTCCCGGACATCCGATATCCCACGCCAGGCCTGCGCAAACAGGCGGGCCACAAAGCCCAGAAGCCGTCCGACCGCCTTCTCCAGTTCTTTGCCCTCCGCCATCTTCGTCATATAAGTCTGATGACCGTTATCCAGGTCCTCCTGCACATCCTGCAGATCATCCGCCAGCTGCAAAAAGAATCCAAATCCGGTCAAAAAATAAATATCCCGCCGGTCCATGTGCCCATTCACAAGGCACTGGTCTACATAGATAGAAGCTCCGCCTTTATAGACAGACACCCGGAGCAGTTCTTCCTCCCCAAGCCTCATTGCTCCGTGCTGTCCAAGACTGCCCAGCTGCGCGTCATAAATAATCATCAAAAAATCATACAGCTCTTCAAAATCTTTTCTGGGATATATCTCCTCAATCACATCGATCAGCCCGCACACCTTTTCTTCCAGCCTATCCTGCGTTTCCACGTATTCCCCCAGCAGCTTTCCTACCAGCATCTCATTAAATCTTTTTTTCTGCTCACTGCTGTAATCTCCATCCAGGAAATTATCCGTATAGGGATACAAAAGGCTGTAACTCCAGATGGCCCGCTGAAACCATTCCCCTTCTCCTGCCGCCAGTGCCAGCATAAAATAGACAAAATAATTCTTAAGCCCCTGCACCAGTTCCTCCAGCCTGAGTTCCCGGTCATACCGCCTGGTCTGCCGGAAATATTCCTTCGTCGCCTCCAGGAACTGCCGCCTCACCTTCGCCGGAAGCTTCCCCATCTGAAAGATCACGTCATGCTCCATCGATTCAAGCACCGTGCGCTCCCCCTGTTCCCGCCACTTCTTCTGCGCGGACACTGCCTGGGGAAAATCCTTCATGTGCCTGCGCATCCTGCGCAAAGCCGCCTCTCCCCGCTTCGCATTTTCCTCCCTCTGCTTCTTAGAAACAGGGCGGATTCCTTCCGCCGGCACTTCCGTGGGAATTCCTCTCCACAGCTCCAACACGCGCTCCAGGGCCCCGTTTACTCCGAATCCTTCCTCGTCCAACGCTCTCTTCCAGCTCTCCATACCGCTGCGTCCTCCTTATACCTTTACATCCCCTCACCTGCGTTCAAACCTCTCTATGTTCTCCATCATACCAGATTTGTCTGCTGACATCCAACTCTTTTATTTTATACACCCTGATTTTCGGACAGTCTCCCGGGCCTTTCTCAGCCTTTCTCATTCTTCGTCAGCCTCCGTCGATCATCCATTTATGCTGTTCCCGGTAGTAAAAAAGGGTGATCTGTTTTTTCAGTCCTCCGGTTATGATATCACAAAGGAATACCATCACCGGTATTCCCGCCCATTTTTCCTCCTTTGTATATTCCACCTGTTCCACCCGGAAAGTCCGCAATTGATGTTCTTCGTCTTCCAGGCGGATGTAATTCGGTTTTATCTTCCCCAGTGTATTGAATGTGGCAATCACATCAATGGGGATTCTCACTCAACACTCACCTCCTGATAATTTACGCTCTTTTTTTCCCTGCTGATGCCGCCTGCCATGTGACAGATCGGACTGTTCAGATATACGGCCCGCTTAAGGGAGTCCTCCCCGAACCGGTTTCGTATCTCATCGGCTGTGCGGTCCATATCCTGAAGCTTTTTCAGACGGTTCCATCCAAACAGCAGAATCTGCTGTTCCTCCGGTTTCGGAACGATCCCAGAGGTGTGTACGCCCAGATGCCGGACCGGCATACCATTCCAGCTCTCCCGAAATAATCTGGCGGCTGCCTTTACAAGTATGCCGGTCACGTCAGTCGGTTCATCCAGATGCATTTGATGGGAAATCCTCTCAAAATCCGCATAAACGATGTCCACCGCCACTACACCGCAGATCACCACGTCTTTTCTGAGCCTGCTTCCTATCGTTTCACACAGCGCCTGCAGCACATGGTCTGCCATCTCATGACTTTTTGCGTCAAAGGGCATCGTCATACTGTTCCCATATCCTTTGTTGGCCGGGATCTCCTCCAGCACCTTTGCGGCGTCGATTCCATTGGCGAACTGATGGATCAGAAGGCCGTGTTTTTTTAAATGTGCTTTCAGCAGGGAGGGGTCCGCCTCCGCCAGTTCACCGATCGTCCGGATTCCCAGCGAAAACAGCTTTCTCGTAGTGGCCCGGCCCACAAAAAAGAGCTCGGAGACAGGCAGCGGCCACATCTTTTGGCGGATCTCGTGAGGGAACAGGGTGTGGACCATATCCGGTTTTTTCAGATCCGAGGCCATCTTCGCCAGCAATTTGTTGGAGGATACCCCTACATTTACAGTAAAACCCAGTTCCTCCCGGATCGTGCGCCGTATCAGCTGGGCGGCCGCTACCGGAGAGCCGTACATACCGCAGGTTCCGCTCATATCACAATAAGCCTCATCGATGGAATATTGTTCCACCACCGGTGAAAAGCGCTTTAAAATCTCCATAAAGGCTGCCGAGCAGGTGTCGTAGAGATCATAGTGGGGCGGAACCAGCTCCAGTCCGGGACATTTCTTCAGGGCTTCTCCGATCAGCTCTCCTGTCTGAATTCCGTATCTCTTGGCCGGAGTTGATTTGGCCAGAATAATTCCATGGCGTTTTTTCACGTCCCCTGCCACCGCGCAGGGGATGGCGCGCAGGTCTTTTGTACCTCCCAGTACCCGCAGACGGTAAACAGCCTCCCAGGAAAGGAAGGCTGCATTGACATCGATATGGAAAATAATCTTTTCGCACATATGTTCACTTCCTAACGCTATGGGCACTGAATGCCCATTTCTATTTTTTTCGCCATGGGCATTTAGTACCTGTTTTTTATAGTATAGCAAACATATGTTCTTTTGTGAAGTGGAAGATTCTGTTTATAAAAGAAGATTCGTTTATAAAAACGGAAGCCTGGCCTGTTCGAACTCACAGGATTTCTCCAGCTGGCAGGGTTCCTGCGACAGCATTTCTCTCGCCCTGCGCTCATCCAGAATCCAATCCTCCAATTCCTCTTTTTGGAGCAGCAGCGGCATCCGGTTATGCACATCCAGCATGGAAGCGTTCGCCTGGGTTGTCACGATAACGAAACGTACCTCCTGGTCATTCTGCTGATAAAGCCCCGCCATATAGAGGACCTCTGCGTCCGGATTCCTGAAATAAATTTTGTTTTTTCCGGTATCCCACTCATAAAAACCGCTGGCCGGGATCACACAGCGGCGCTGTTCCATACAGGAGCGGAAAGTTTTCTTCTCCAGTACGGTTTCCGCCCGGGCATTGATCAGAACGCCTTTGCCGCTGAATCCGGGGAACCCCCAGACGGCGGCCCCGGGTTCCATCTGTCCGCTCACAGGCATCCAGACCGGAACCAGATTCGTGGGATAGATCTCCCCTCTTTTCAGGCTGACTCCCGCTGTTTTCTGCTCTATTTTTTCTATCATACTGCGGATTTCCACTGAAACCTCATCATCGATCTGATATCTGCCGCACATTTTATACCGCCTCCTGCATACAGTCATTTTTTTGCCCAGTTTTTACCTGATTTGTGTTTCCAAACTCCTATTGACAAACCTTTTTTTTCTGTTAAGATGGTCATTGAGGTGTTAAGTATGTTTTTGATAATGGGTATATCAAACGGGGAGAAAAAGCTGGATTTTTCTCAGACTATCATTTGTGAAACCTGCGGACAATACGGACATCTGGAAGTATTTATGACTTTCACCTATTTCAGCCTCTTTTTTATTCCGATCCTGAAATGGAAGAAGCGCTTCTATGTAAAATCCCTGTGCTGTAACCGGATTTATTCGATTCCGGAAGAGCTGGGAAAACAAATTTTACATGGACAGCAGGTAACTCTCCGGCCGGAAGATCTTCATGCGGAAGGCTACGCCTCTTCCTTCCACAACCACTGCCAGGCAGTGCAGTGCTCCAATTGTGGTTATGAAGCCGATACTTCATTTGTATATTGCCCAAAATGCGGAAATAAATTATAAAAAATAGTAACGCTCGTAAAAAACCTCGCTGACTATTTTTCATGCATCGCACGTAAGCACCCAAAGTACGGGTGCTAAGTGCTCATAGCGATAAAAAATAGTAACGCTCGTAAAAAACCTCGCTGACTATTTTTCATGCATCGCACGTAAGCACCCAAAGTACAGGCACTAAGTGCTCATAGCGATAAATTATTCCGCATTTTTTTATTTCACAGGAAAAGTGCTCCTTAAAATAAAAAATGTCCCGCCAGGATCACACAGCATCTGAAAGGAAGCTATTGGATTTTATAAGTGCATACATACAGGAATCATGGATCACACCATGTTTGCATACACTACTTCTCATAACGCCTTCCAACGTAAATCCCGCCTTTTCCAGTACTCTTTTGGACCCCTGGTTATAGGCAAATGGTTCCGCAAAGATCCGTACAATGTCATAACGCTGAAAAGCTTCTTCGCAAAGCTGCAAAACCGCTCTGCTCATAATCCCCTTCCCCCAGAAAGGTTCCGCCAGCCAGTATCCCAGCTCCGCACTCTTGTGATAGACATCATCCCGTAAAAATATACCGATACTGCCCACTGCTTCCCCGGCTGCCTCAATCGCCCGGCACAGCTGTGTCTGATCCCCGGCCCTTATACAGCTTTCTACATATTGCCTTGCATCTTCCTGGGTATAGGGATTCGGAAAGGCGTCTCTTAAATGATCAGCAATCCTTGGATTATCCGCGTATTTCGCCACCGCCGTGACATCCTGAATCTTCCATTCTCTCAATACAAAATCCATGCTCTTATTCTCCCTTGCTCGAACCTAATATTCTAATTGTTTCAATCCACGCTCGGTAATTTCACAGAATACGACTTAAAGTGTTTCAATTATACTCTCTGTCCTTTTATCATGCAATACTGTCGTTCTGTTTTTCCCTTTTCCTTTTCACCTTTATTCTTTTTCCCTCTTTTTCTTTTTCAAAGATCCGTTTATTCAAGGTTCAAATAAACAGCATCCCGCAGGAATTTTGCGCATCCCGGAAGATTTCTGTCATAGTATTTCGTAAATCTGGGGTCCGCCAGATACATATCCACCACTCCCCGATGGGCCTCCCGTGTATAGGAGGTCCAGGAAAAGGACAGCCACTTCCTGTGCAGAAGGGCAATCTGAAGACCTGCTTCACTCTTCGGGTCTACGTTATTCCTGACGGCTTCTTCAAGTGAGCTCAGAATCTGTTCCGCCAGCAGATTCATCTCCTTATATTCCTCCTCGGTAAGATTCATCATTTTGCGGTTACTTTCCTCCACACATTCCTCTCCGTAAGATTTCCGGATCTCTTCACCGTATTTTTCTTCATTTTCCTCGAGAAGGCGTTTTTTCAGCCCTTCGAATTTTTCCTGATCAGTCATAGTTCTCTTTCCCTCTTCCCTTTCAATTGTTTTTTCTACATTAGCGATTACAAGCTGCAGCTGTTTCTGCTGCGCCTTCAGCTCTTTCAAATGTGCCTTTAATGTCCCGGCCCGGTTATGGCCTGGAGCTGCCATAAGTTCCCGGATCGTGGCCAGCGGAAGATCCATCTCCCGGTAAAACAAAATCTCCTGGAGCTTATTTACCTCTTCCTCCTGATAAATGCGGTAACCGGACGTACTTATTCTGGTGGGCACCAGTAGACCGATTTCATCATAATAGCGCAGCGTCCTGGTTGTGACCCCGGCCAAACGGGCCAGTTTTTGAATTGTATAGTCCATTTTATTTTCCTCCTGCTGTTATCATAGGCCTTTCCGCGGCGTTAAGGTCAAGAACTTTTTTATAATCTTTTTTGTACTACAGGTGGAGACTGGCCGAAAACCAATCATTGCATTTTTCATATCTGAACATATGATATATTGCAGTACAATATTCAGAAAGTTTGGTAACTATATGAGATATAAAATCCGCCTTTTGGCATTTACCGTGGCGCTGGTCCTCAGCCTGACTTTTGGATTCTCCGATACGCTGCTGGCACTTCCGGCCGATTCCACGGTCGTTTATCACGGAATCGACGTCAGCCGGTGGCAGGGAGAAATTGATTTTGAGCAGGTGGCGCAAAGCGGTGTTTCCATTGTCTATATCCGCTCCTCTTATGGAAATACAGAAGATCAAAATTTCAGGGCCTACACTCAAAGTGCCGGAGCGAATGGACTGATGACCGGTTATTATCACTATCTGACAGCCAGAAGTGTCTCTCAGGCCCGCTATCAGGCCGCTTTTTTCGTGCGGACCATTGGCGGCTATACCCCGGACTGTCTGCTGGCGATGGATTTTGAAGACCTGAGCGGGCTTTCCGCTCAGGAGATCAATGCCATCAGCCTTGCCTTCCTGCAGACCGTGGAAGAATTAAGCGGGCTTGAGGTGTGTATCTACAGCGACGCCTATCAGGCCTCCCGGGTTTTGGAAGCGCCTCTTACGTCCTATCCGCTGTGGGTTGCTGAGTATCAGGCAGACACTCCCTCAGATGAAATCGCATGGGCTTCCTGGAGCGGCTGGCAGTATACGGATACCGGACGGGTTCCCGGAATCACAGGTCCTGTGGACCTGGATTATTTTACCGACGAAATCTTACAAAACTCCGCAAAATCAGTGCCCGACGGCATTTCACTGCCGAACCCCGGTATTACAAAACTCAGCTATCGGGTACAGCCAGGAGATACGCTATGGGAAATAGCGATGCGTTATCATACCACTGTCTTTACCCTGGCCGATGAAAACGGAATCCGGCAGCCCAATCTGATCTATGCCGGTCAAATACTCACGATCAGCATAAGAGACCGGACCGGAAATTCTCCCATTTATTACACCTATATGGTAAAACGCGGGAACACACTGTCCGGAATCGCTGAAAAATACCATACAACACTTGGCAGAATCCTGGCCCTGAATCCGATCCGTGATCCAAACCTGATCTATCCCGGCCAGCTGCTCTATCTGCCTTAATATGCTCCGGACTCCTTCGCAGTATAAGGTAAGCCCACCGGCCTCATAGTATCCGTATTATATATAAAAACAAATACACCATCCGGAGAATTAAGTCTCAGGCCTTACAGCACTGACTTTTCAAAACTTCGGATGGTGTAACCGTTATACACCGGATTTCACCGGTTCAAGGTGCAGGATGAAGCTCTCCGCCCAGGACCTAGCCCGGGATGTCCCCCGCAGAAAGACCCGCTCACTCGTCAAAGTCCACATATACATAAAACCCTCTGTCATTTTCCTGGACTTCATTCACAATGCCATATTCGGATTTGATCCGTTCCCGTTCCTGATAGAATCCGGACATCGCAACCGCCGGCTCAATAATATAGGCATATGCCCCGGTTTTTAATTCGTTAATTTTCACCTTATCGCCGGCTTTCACTAATCCCGGACGCTCCATTTTAAATTTTTCTGTTCTCATGAATCCATCCCTCTTTCCATCACTTTTTCCAGTTTCCTGATACCCGGCTGCAGTTTCCTGATACCCGGCTACAGTCTCCTGCCCGGTATGCCGCTTTTCAAACTTCCGCCTGTGTTATCCGATTCCATTTACTGCAACCGATTTACCACCAGAACCGCTGCCGACAGCACCGACATGAGAAGATAAATCCACCGTTTCCAGCGATAGACTCTTCCGCCTCCAAAAGATTCAAAGGGATAAAAGGCCAGGATATGGTAAATCAGAAGAATAGAACTTATTTGCCCTATATATCTGACAAAAATATGCCGGGTGAAGAAAGGAATCAAAGATAAAACCAACATAAATATCCATCCGGCCAGCGCATGGATTCCCATTTCTTTTCGAAAATCCTCTGTATTCTCATAACGGTCAGGATACCAGTTCCCAACCATGGGATAGACAGAGACAAAATTTATCAGAGCACAAATCAATCCACCGCCGTTATTAAGTCTGAAATGCCACTCCCGTTTCGAGAACATGGCGGCAAAACAGCCCACCAGAATTCCGCCTGCCAGGACGGCACTGTAAGCTGCCAGTGCGATCCCGATATTCTGAACCCGTAGCAGTACTATGCAGAATAAGAACAGATTAGCCAGCCAGTATGCGGCCATTTGTTTTATATTCCCGCCCTTTCCGGAAGGGCATTTCTGATCTCTCTGGGCGATATAATATTCCATACCGATCCCAATACAAAAAGGTGTTCCAAAATACTGACGCAGCATTTCAGTGAAACCGAATTGACGTATGATCTCAGGAATACTGACACGGGTGAACCCATTTTTGAGGAGCAGCCCCCAGGAACCTGCATTGTCATCTTTGACCACTGCCGTTAACGCATCGCATCCCTGATCCCACAGATAATCCGCGCTCGCTTTGTAAAGTACGCCCCCGACTCCCTGTCCGTGATAATCCGGGTCTACAAAGGCATAATCGAAATACCCGGCTTTCCCTTTGCTGCTCTCAAGGAACTTATATAGAACCGCTCCAATGATTTTATCCTCTTTCACCGCCACAACAGCCTGTTTGGGTTTGCCGACCCACAGACTCTCCAGGCCTTTAAAAGCCCTTCTTCCTATTCTGCGCACTTCTGCTGCTTCACCGGCTTCCATCCGGCGTATGATTATCCCCTTATCTTCGTATAGGCTTTGATTACCGCGCTGCTTGAAGTCCGCACTTCGGGCAGCGTCTGAAGCGGCGTTGTCCATATTTTTCTCCTCTTAGTTTCTGTTTTGTATTATTATACATAAGCTGACCGGGAATAGCAAGAAGGACCGGGATTCTAATGACCTGAGGACGGGCTGCAGATAACCGGAGGGCTGGAATATTTATTAGTTTAAGGCCGGGTAATACTTGTATCTGCTCCGTTAACCTTCTATAATAGATTGGACTGCAGCGGAAAGATTTGTTGTTGATCCGGATTATTAGGAAAACTCCAACAGTTTAACAGTGACAATAGAGAAAGGGGCTGCGGCATGTCCGTGCAGGTATACCGCGGAATCTGGGAATGTATATGAGAAAGAGTATTACTTTACTGATTACGGATCAGCTGGCCGGGCGCACGATCAAAGAAATTCTACGGCAGCACCTTGGGCTGACCAGCAGGCAGGTAAGCCGCGCGAAATTCCGCCCTGATGGTATCTGTGTAAACGGGAAGCAGGAATTCGTCACCTTCCGGCCCAAAACCAAAGATCTGCTGGAAATCCGGTTGGATGACCTGGCTGACGAGACGGCGGGTTCCGCGAACCTGGCCCCCAGTTACCAGCCTTTGTGTATTCTCCGGGAGGATGATGATCTGCTGGTTCTGGATAAACCGGCCGGGCTGTCCGTACATCCCTGCGGCAGCCAGCAGAAGGATTCTCTGGCGAACCGGGTCGTTGGTTATTATCAGAAAAAGGGAGATTTTGTACGCGCCAGGGTGATCGGCAGGCTGGATCAGGATACCTCCGGAATCGTCCTGTTTGCCAAAAATCAGGTGGCCGCCTACAGGCTTACAGAACAGCGCAGGCAAAACCACCTGAATAAACAGTACCTGGCCATCGTTAGAGGCACGCTTGAGAAAAAGCAGGGGACAATAAGCGCTCCACTTCTGGAAGCGCCCGGTCTGCCGCCCCGAATGATGGTGGATAAGGAAGGAAAATATGCGGAAACACACTATGAGGTCCTGAAGGAGTATCCCGGTTACAGCCTGGTCCGCTGCCGGCTGGTCACGGGAAGAATGCATCAGATCCGCGTGCATATGGCATTTGCCGGTCATCCGCTCCTGGGCGATCCCCTCTATCACGATGTTTTCCGTGCAGATATTCTACGTGCAGATATTTTCCATGCGTTGGATAAGAATCCTCTGATCGCAAGGGCTGCCCTGCACTGTGACCAGTTGACCTTTTCGCATCCGTTCAGCGGTCAGACCATATCCTGTACCGCGCCGGTTCCGGAGGATTTTAAGCGGCTGCTGCTCTGATCTAGCTTAAGATACAGGAGAGTATTACAGCGCCAATAAATAAGCCCACATCCAGGCCCATAGAAGTGCCCAGAATACTGCCGAACAACAGATAAAGAAGATAAATGCCATAACAAAGCCCAAAGCCTTTCCACATTTTAAGACCAATTTTATTCCGCTCTTCCCGGCTCATGTTACAGGCATCCTGATAGCTGTACGTGGTAATCCAGTAGATCCGGTCTTTTTTATAGATATACCATGCCGTAAACATGAGGACTACCGCGTAGGTGCCGAATATCCCTCTGACTGCCCCGTTATCGGACAGCAATCCTTGGTTGTTAAGCCAGATACACAGGGGAATGACTGCAAACAGGCAGGCCAGAATCAGAAATATCAGCTTATAACTCTTTTTCGGGGCCCCCATCATTCGGTTATCTTCCATCATGCCCGCACCTCCTGCTATTTAATAAACAGACCTGCCAGTTTCATATCCTTGTCAAAACTGATGGTGTAACGTACTTTGCCTTCCGAATACTTGGCATCGATCAGGGCTACCGCCAGATCTTCCTTCGTATTCTGTTCTTTAGAGCCCACCACTTCGCAGTTGGTGATCTCCTCAAACTCCCCTAATTTGTCCAGGATCGGCTGGAGGGTATCCTTGAGGTTCTGTCCCTGCATCGCGATTGCCATAGTCGCGTTGTAAGAATCCTCAATGGCCGCATAATCACCGGAATTCAGCTGATCCACCACTTCTTTGGCCGCCGTTTCCACCGTATCCTTGTCAAAGTCATCCGACAATTCAGCGGACGCGCAGCCTGATACACCTGCCAGAATCAGCACTGCGATCAACATACCTGCAATTTTTCTGCTCATAGCTTGTTTTTTCATTTCAAATCTCCTCTTTTCTATTATCTTTTTTTATGATCTATTTTTCCCGCCAGATCAAAAAATACCGCTTATTCATTTTTTTATTACCATTTTTTCTGTCTTCTCTATTTGTCCTAATTCCACAGTTTCCTCCACCGGTATGACCAGGTCGGTCTGAAATTCGCACGGATCTGTCCCGGTTTCCTGGCGGAACCGGCAGGTACCTCCATATTTTTCAACCGTGCGCCTGACATTGGACAGGCCGATCCCTGTATGTCCTGCCTTGGTACTGCGGAATCTGCCGTTGTGTTCTTCGGAATGTCCCTCCATGGAATTACGCATTTTCACGATCAGGAAATCTCCGTGCCGGTCGATCTTTAACGATAGGAACCGCTCCCCCGCGATCTCCTTACACGCTTCCAGCGCATTATCCAGCAGGTTTGAAAAGACCGCCGTCACATCCACATCGGTCATCCCTGCCGGTACGGCATGAATCTGGATCTCCGTTTTTATCCCCAGTGTTTCAGCCTCTTTTAACTTCTCGTTGAGTATCACATTTAACAGCTGATGCCCGGTGTAACAGGTCTGTCCCAGGGAATCCATCATTTGCAGAAGCTCCTGCTGATAGCGGACCCCGTTCTCATTTTCATTGGTATACAGGTCATTTAACGCCAGCAGATGATTTTTCATATCATGGATCAGCTTCCGGGAATCCTGGTATTTCTGTTCCAGCGATTCATAGTATTCATATTGCAGCTGCGACTGCTGCTGGTACAGCGTCAGCTCATGACGAAGCTGCTGTTTTAACCAGACAGCGTCAAACACATAAGTGACATACAGGTTCATTCCCAGAATCAGCAGATAACTCAGCACGACCCAGTAAAAATCGCCGTACAGATAAATATGGATATCCGCCAGGTACAAAATCACCACAATCAGTACCGTGCTCAACACCGGCAGTATGATAAAATTCATAATACTAAAGGCAGGAAGTTTTCCTATCTGATGTCTGCAAAAGAAAAAGATCAGCACTCTGGAAAATGCCAGGCAGGCAAATTGTTTGATCAGCAGCATCATGGAGGTAAACAGCCAGGCGGACTGAAAGGTCACCTGCCACTGGACGCAGATCGTCAGCACCGCCCAAGTCACAATGGACTGGCAGCAGATAATACAGATTTGATAAATCACATCCTGCAGAAGCCTCATTTTCTGTCTGGAAAATAGTGTCCACTGGATCAGCAGCATCCCCAGCACTCCAACCACCACATTCCACGGCCCAAAGAATACGGAAGCCGCCAGCACCGCAGCCGCGTAAATCACAAATGCCATGGCGTAATACCTTTTTTTCGCAAAAATCGTGCGTTTCATTCGGTTCATGAAATCAAAGCTTAAAAAGGCATAAACGACACCATCCATAAAAAATACACATAGATAGATAATCTTAAGCATCGGACTTTCCATGTTGCGCCTCCTTATATCCGCTTCAGCAAAAATACGTTCATCCGTTCCCGGAAAGCGGCCGCTTTTTTCTGCGAAAGAGGCAGTACACATCCGTTCATCAGCGTCACTTCCGCCCCCTTGATAGACTTTACATGATAAAGATTCACCACAAAGCTCTTATGGGGCATACAAAAATCAAAAGGTCCCATTTTTTCCGCCACGTCCGTTATTCTGCCGGACATCCCGTAGCTGCCCTGCACCGTGTGGATATATACCTTCCGCTCCATATACTCAAAATACAGGATATCTTCCGCCGCCAGGCGGACCCTGCCCTCCGTCGTCTGAAAATCCAAAACGGTTTTCGGCTCTTCCAGGTGCATATATTCGATGGCTTCATCCAGCTGTCTCCATATGTCCTCCGCCCGCACCGGCTTCACCAGATAGGCGAAAGCATGTACTAAAAAAGCCGACGGCGCATAATCCTGATAAGCACTCAGGTACAGGATTTTAACCTTTTTATCCCTCTCTCTTAATTTCCCGGCTGTCTGGATTCCGTCCAATCCCGGCATATCCACATCGAGGAACACGATATCAAAAGGCTCCGTATCCTCAAGCAGCTGCCAGCCGCTCTCATACAGGCGCACCCTGCATGGATAACCCGGATACCGGTTCAATATCTCTTCCATTTCCATCCGTATTCCAGGCTCGTCATCACATACCGCTATATTCAACATGTTCTTCTCCGCTATCTTGTACCCTGCGCTGTCCTATTCGGAGCTCTCACGAGGTTTTCCGTTATCATCAAATCTGATTTTCAGCTGCCGTTCGGTCAGCGGAATGCTGACAAACAGCAGAACCATCTGCAGACTGACCGTCACCAGGCTTAAATTCCCCATCTGCCCGGGAGCCATGAGATACCAGGCGGCCAGAACAGTCAGTGTAGCTCCTTCGGACACCAATCCCGCGTAAAACACCAGATTTCCCCAGTACCGGTTCGCGAAGTCCCAGCTCTCCTGTGACTTCATGGAACGGGAAGTCCGGTACCCATAAGCCATATTTATATTTTTCGGTGGATGTGTTCTGAAAACAGCCCCAAGTCCCACCAGCAGAGTCGGCAGCAGCAGGCCCGTTATCATATAAAACACCAGCATAGGCCATATCTTCCTTTCTGAATCTTTTTCTCATTATATAAACTGACGGAAAGATATGCAAGCCCCCGCACATAAGAGACAGAATATGTATCCTGAAAGACAGAGGGGTCCAGGGGGCCGGGGGGCCGGAGAGGGAAGAGGCAAGGGCGGCCTGGGGGCGGAACCGTAAGGGGAGCCGGATCGCTTCGGCCGGGACTAAGAATGGGTAACTCCGAAGAGGACGAAACCTCTGATTAGCAGGACCCGGGGCAAACTCGCCAAAATACGGCTCAAACAGTGCCCCGGGTCCTGCGAGGTTTCGTCCTCTTCTTCGTAACCCATTCTAAGTCCCGGCCTCAAGCGATCTGGCTCCCCTTACGGTTCCGCCCCCAGGCCGCCCTTGCCTCTTCCCTCTCCTGCTTTGGTGATGCCCGGGATGGTTTGGCGATATCCGGATGCTTGGTGATACTTGAGATGCCTCGAGATTATTGAAAACTTGTAGGTTAGACCCACGCAAAGAGGTTAGATCCACGCAAAGACCATGGTACTCAGCTTTATATAGTGTAGGGGAGAGAGGGAAACGGCGGGGGCCGGGTGGATTGGGCCGCATTTCTCGTGGGACCAAATCGCTTGAGGCCGGACCTTAGAACGGGTTACGCAGATGACAGGAGAACCTCGCAGGGCCTGGAACACTGTCCGAGCCGTCTTTTGGCGAGTTTGTTCCAGGCCCTGCCAATAAGAGGTTCTCCTGCCATCGGAGTTATCCGTTCTTAGGTCCGGCCGGAGCGATTTGGTCCCACGAGAAATGCGGCCCAATCCACCCGGCCCCCGCCGTTTCCCTCTCTCCCCGGCCCCCCCATCAATTAAATCTAAAAGAACATTTCACCAAATAGCGGACCTCTCCGCCTGTACAGTCCTCCGTGTTAGCCAGGTCGGATACGACGACCCGGGTTCCTTCGGTGTGATAGTCCACTCTGGCCAGGATCATTTTTTCCTGGTCTGTTAACGGGAACCGGGCCTTTTCCATATGCTGGTCCCGAAAATCGGTCCGCATACCGGAAAATTCCCGGTCTCCGGGAATACCGGTTTTCCATTCGGTATGCTTAAGCTGGCTGTGCTCCGTCATTCCTAATTTCCAGTTAACCGCACGGACCTGATTTAACCTGGAGGAATCATTTCCGAAAGATACCGTTATTTCACCTTCCGAATTTTCTCCGGCCACGATGGGAATTTGTTTTTCTTCCGTGCGGATCAGCCGCCCCTCTTCCCAGGTCTCCAGATAGATGTGTACCGCCTTGCATTTTTCATCTACACTATAATGATAAGCTGCCGTCGCCCCCAGCTGTCCCGGGGCACAGCAATTTTCCAGCTCGCCGGGTGTCAGCTCCGCGCGGACGATCGTGTTTTTCTGAAGATTCCTGGTATATTCCGGCATTTTTCCGGACACTTCCTGGGTCATCAGCGTGCAGACAAAGAGACTGCAGATGAAAGCGATCAGGATTGTGTTTTTGTTATTTTTCATAAATGTACCCTCACACCCGGTTCTTACCTTAAGGTTTCTCGATCTCAAACTCCTGGGTGCCCATGAATCCCGGAGCGACCTCATATTTTGCAAATACTACAACCGGGTTGCCTTTTTCGTTGATGTAGAAGCTGGTGTCCGGTCCGATGGTCTCGAATCCGCCTTCTTCTGCCGTAAAATACGTAACGTCAGGATTCTGTCCGGTGCGTTCCTTCATCTGACGGAGAATACTTTCGTTGGCAGTCTGCACGTAATTATCTCCCAGCACCTCTTCCAAAGTAATATCCTTACCCGTATTCAGATCCATATTGAAATAGTAGTCCTGGTTATAGGCGCTGACCCAGTTTTCACTGGTCATAATCACAAAGGACAGGATATTATCCTTTTGAAGCTTTACATCGTATGTCACAGAGGACTTGATATCATGTTCTTCGAATTCCTCTTCCGTTCCGCCTGTGGCGATGAAGGCTTCCTTATATTCCTGTACCCGCTGTTTGGACTCTTCCACAAACTGATCCACCTTTTCCTGGATCATCTGGTTCACCTTCAGGGTATAGTCCTTTACCTGTCCGCTGTCCGCACTCTCCTGCGCAACTACCTCCGGGATCTCCACCTTCAGCTCCTGGTCCGCGGTCTTTTCTTCATAAGACCGGAAGGTAAGAACCCTGGCCACGGAACCTACCACCGGGATTCTGGATGCGGCCATGGCGAAGCTCTGGTTTGTATTTAACAGAATGGTAAATACGGCCAGACAGGCGGCCATGGCTCCTGCTATTTTCATTATACTGTACCCGGACCGGGCCTTACGTCTACGTTTTGACTTTGCGATCTCCAGATTGATGCGGTCATTTAATTCCGGCGGCGGTGTCTGTGATTCGTAGATTGGCATGGTATTTTCGATATTTCTCATAAGAAATCCCCCTCTATTTGAATTTTAAGTATTTTGAGTGCCTGATATAACCTTGTTTTCACCGTACTAAGATTTGTTTCCGTAATATCTGCGATCTCCTTTAACGTCATGTCTTCGTAAAATCGAAGCAGAATCACAGTCTTGAGCTTTTCCGGAAGCAGCATCACTTCCTGATACAGCTGATAGTCCTCCTCGGAAAAGATACCTTCCGTGGTCGGTATGTCCCATGTGTCTTCTTCGTCTGTGAGCACTTCTTTTTTTCTGTCCCTTAACATCATCTGGCATTCATTTACCAGAATCCGGTAGAACCAGGTCTTCAGAAATTCAGGCTGGCGGATCGTCCTGTATTTCTCCAAAGCCTTGCAGACCGCATTTTGTACGGCATCCATGGCGTCTTCCGGATTTTTCAGATAACTGACCGCGATCCGGTAGAAATCTGTCTGATGTTCCTGGATATATGAGATCAGCTGCTCATAGACCTCTGTTTTCTTGCCCCTCATGTCGATGGCTTCCTCCTTTGCAGCGGACGTTCAGATTCGTATCAGCCGGTATTCCTTGTTAAAGAAGGCGCTTTCTGTCACTGGAAATTCCCAGTCCGTATCGGACTCCTTCTTATTATTTCCGTTATTTTTATTGATCCGTTCACATTCTTCTTTTAGGATTCCCATAAACCAGCTTTCTATCTGATCTTGATTTTTTAATTTTTTAAATTTATCAAAGCTTCTGGAAACCGCCTGGTTCACGGCCTCCTCCACATTCTTCGGATCAAGTAGAAAGTCCGCAGCAGCCTTAAGAAAATCACTTCTATGGATCTGAACGTAGTTTACCAGCGCTTCATACATATGCATTTTTCTTCGTCTCATGTCGGTCTGCCTCCTTATTTTACTTTCTACTAATTAGATGCCAAAAAGAGAGAAAAAGTTTCAACAAAATAAACTTTTTCTCTCTTTTTTTAGAGATGCATATTTATGAATGAATTTAATGATTATTAATAGCCGTTACCAGAGCATTGATTGATGCCTTGATAATATCCGGGTCCACGCCGGCGCCCCAGGAAATATTTCCGTTGGGCCACTGAACGCCCACATAGGCGATTGCCTTGGAACTGGAACTCTTCTCAAGCGCATGCTCCTGATAGGTTACAAGCTCGTAATTTAATCCATACTGTTTCTTTAACGCATTGCTGACCGCGTCCAGACGGCCGTTACCGGATGCCTGAGACTCATGCTCGATCCAGTTGTAGGTAGAGGTAACAAACGCCGTAATTCCGTTTTTCTGGATAAAGTGGCTTTCTTCCACATTGTAGGGCTGTGTGATATCCTCGTATTTCTCTTTGAACAGATCGAAGATCTCCTTGGGCTGCAGTTCTTTGTGGGTATGATCGGAAACGCTTTTGACCATGTAGCTGACTGCCTCTCTCATCTTCGGCGGCAGGTTCAGGCCGTAATTGTTCTCCAGGATGTATCCGACACCGCCCTTGCCGGACTGGCTGTTGATACGGATCACATCGCCGTCGTAGCTGCGCCCCACGTCCTTGGGGTCGATCGGCAGATAAGGAACGGTCCAGTATTCGCGCTCCTTCTCCTCCCGGAACTTCATACCCTTGGCAATCGCGTCCTGATGGGAACCGGAGAATGCCGCAAATACCAGAGCACCGCTGTAAGGATTACGCACATCTACGTGCATATCCGTCAGCTTCTCATAAGCTTCGCAGATCTCAGGCATATTGGAAAAGTCCAGTCCGGGGTCCACGCCCTGGGAAAACATATTTAACGCCAGCGTCACGATATCCACGTTACCGGTGCGCTCGCCGTTTCCGAATAAGGTTCCCTCGATCCGGTCGGCCCCAGCCAGGATTCCCATCTCGGAATCCGCCACGCCGCAGCCTCTGTCGTTATGGGGATGCAGGGAAACGACTACATTTTCCCGGTACTTCATATTCTTACACATATATTCAATCTGGCTGGCGTACACATGAGGCATCGCATGCTCCACCGTCACAGGGAGATTAATGATCGCTTTGTTATCCGCCGTAGGTTTCCACACATCCAATACTGCGTTACAGATATCCAGCGCAAATTCCATCTCCGTTCCCGAAAAACTCTCCGGGCTATATTCAAAAGCGAAGTTTCCGTCCGTCTCATTGGCCAGATCCTGAAGCAGCTTCGCACCGTCAACCGCGATTTTGATGATCTCCTCTTTTGATTTCTTAAATACCTGTTCCCTCTGTGCAACCGATGTGGAATTATATACATGGACCACCGCTCTGGGGCAACCCTCCAGGGCTTCGAAGGTCTTGCGGATAATATGCTCCCGGGCCTGGGTCAGCACCTGAACCGTCACATCCTCCGGGATCAGGTCGCGCTCGATCAGGGTGCGAAGGAACTGGTATTCCGTCTCAGAAGCAGCAGGAAATCCCACTTCGATCTCCTTAAACCCGATTTTCACCAGCAGCTGAAAGAATTCCACCTTCTGCTCCAGACTCATAGGCACGATCAGCGCCTGGTTTCCGTCCCGCAAGTCCACGCTGCACCAGATCGGAGCCTTGTCAATATGATCTTTTTTTGCCCAATCCATACACTCTACCGGCGGCATAAAATACTGCCTCGTATACTTTTCAAAATTCTTCATGCTTTACTCTCCTTTTCTTATATTCCGTTTTCGTTACGCTCACTGATCTTGCGCGCCTGTCACACACAAATGATAAAATCAACTCAGGCTATACTTTCCTGTTTATAATGGAGTGAATAAAAAAAGCCTTCCGTTCCCAACAGGCCAGCTGCCTGTCAGAGACGAAAGACTATGTCTTACGCGGTACCACTCTGTTTGTGAAGAAACTCTTCACCGCTCCATAGAATACGGGTGTTTTCCACCTTATATTCCTCCCTGTATAACGGTCGGGATTCCGTCTGCGTCTACTTTCCCTCTCAGGATTTCGGGCAGCCGCTCCGGGGACAGTTCCCATCATTCCCTCTGTTGTTTCGCACCGGCCAACAACTCTCTGGACTCAGAAATGAAAGTAATACTCCTCATCAACGCATTTCAGTTATGTAACTTGCATTAAGGTTACCACTCTTAAGATGAATTGTCAACTAATTTTTCCTGATTTGGTCATTCGGTCATTTGCCAGGATCAATACCGATTATGTACCACCTCGCAGGCGCAGAGGATATCTTTGATCTCCAGAGCCGTGCCGTCGTCCAGGACTGCTCTTCCAGAGAGATGGCCGAATACCTGGTGCTGGTCCGTTTCGATGACAAGGGCGGATACTTTCGCGGCCCGGTCCAGAATGGGTTTGAACTCCATCTCGAACCGGCTGTCGCTGGAGGTAATCGTCCAGGGCTTTAAGTAACTGCCGTCGGGGATGTGGAATTCTATGTCATCCAGTTTGTGAGCGGTTCCATTATAATAAAAGATATTTTCACTGGCAGCGCTGGTGTCCCCGAATCCGTAACCGATGTTGAAGCCGAAGGGAAGGTTATTAACCAATCCATTTCCTGTTCCCCAGTACCAGAAATTATCATAGGTCCACACGCCTCTGCCCCAGTCCAGAGTGGCAAAATCAGTTTTTGGATTGAAGAGATATTCCTGACCGTCATAGATAGCCTTTCCGGAGGCCGGCATACAGTTTATCTTTTGGTTGTAGTAGAAGGCGGTCTTTTTTTCTTTCCAGGGGGTTGCGATTACCATGGTATCCATGTCCGGCTGCTCCAGCGCAATATCGCAGGCAAAGGGCTTTCCATCCAGAAAGTTCTGAAATTCACACTGAATTCTTCTGCGCCCGGGCTTCACGGTATATTTTAAGTGCAGGCGCTTGTCATGGTACTGAGTCGTGCCCTCTTCTGAGGTGGCGGGAAGCTTGAGCCGCCCCATGGGACAGACGTTGAGAATCGTCTGCGTATGCTCCCAGGGTTTCGTAAAATCCAGAAGGGATACGGATTGGAGCCCGATGTAGCCGTCATCAGAGATGGTGAAGGCAACGGCGTAATCTTTGGCTGTGATCAAATAATAATCCCATTCTTTGATCCTGAATTTGGGCGCTTTGATCCGGGCCCGGTCGTAAATCTGAAGCAATTGACGGGACCAACCGGGTTCCCGCAGGGATCCGTCTTCTTTTAATAGCGGCTGTCTTGTTGTAACCTCGTGATTTCTCATGGACTTCCCTCCTGACTGATCGATCATGTTTGTAGTAGGTTTGCTGTTAATACTATTATAAGTTTTCTTCTGAGGATATGCAATGCGTTGAACAAATTCCGTATTCCAGCCTTCTATATGCGGTTCAGAAAAGAAGGCCAGCGTGTTCTCACAAGCGCGGCTATTTTTTTATCAATTTTTTTTAAAGAGGGGATGCGGAAAACCCTTTATTTTATGGGGGTTGAAAGGCCTTTCCAGATATTGGCCCGGATTTTTGTTATTTTTCAGTTAAATTCTTGTTGCAATTTTGTAAAAAAATGTTACAATATTAGGCATGGAGGCATAGCTCAGCTGGGAGAGCGTTCGCTTGACGTGCGAGAGGTCATGGGTTCGAGCCCCGTTGTCTCCATACTTTTGAGAGGATCTGGGGGCGTGGCTCAGTTGGGAGAGCGACGCGTTCGCAACGCGTAGGTCGAGGGTTCGAATCCCTTCGTCTCCACTCAACAGGCAAACCTGCATAGATGTGTATCAAAGTAGGTTTGCTTTTTTAATTTCATAAGGAAAGCGTTCCTGTGAAATTAAAAAAGCTCCCGCGGGATTGCGGTATAAAATAATACATAATTAAGGTAGGTGTTTCAATATGTTTACATTTTTTTGTCTTTTCTTCCCTTCCGTCCTTTCCCTGGCTGTCTATGACGCGCTGGAGGATTCGGAAGCCGCCAGAAAGTACAGTCTGTACAATATCATCATAAAATACGGGGTTTTCTGTACGATCAATAATATTGTATCTATTATTATCTTTGAACTTCTGTTTCCGGTAGAAGCTACTGCTACTTACGGTCAGTTAAACGATGCATTCCTGTCACAGCGCTATCTGCTGTTGGTTTCCGGGGTTTCTATCTTGACAGCTCTGATCGCTAAGTTTATCCGGAAGTATTTGCAGTTTAAAATTAAAATCTCTGTAGAGGAGCAGGAAAAAAAGAAATGAAAAAATTTCTGAGGTATTTTTTTGTAACCATATTAATCTTCCTTTCCAGGCTAGTCTCCCTGGCCGCCGGCTGGGCCTTGGACACGTTCGGAAATATTTCCGTCGAAGAAATCATTTTCCATTTGAAAATGCCGCTGGAAGGAACAAATCCGGATTATTTTGTAGATTTTGCCCGGACCTGTGTGCTGCCGGCCCTGACCTTTACCTTGCCGATCCTGTTCTTCATCATTGTTTTCTTAACGATCAATGAGAAGGTCTCCTCATTAGACTGCCGGCTCTGCCTTAAGTTCTCCGTCAGGGAAAAGACGAAACGGTTAAAACTCTTTCCCCTGCGCTTTTTAAAACCGGTGGTTATGCTGGGAACTCTGGTATTTTTGGTTTACTCCGTAACAACCAGTGCCAATGCCATCGACCTTACCTCCTATATCAAGGCCCAGGCAACCAGTTCCAAATTTATTGAAGAAAATTATGTCAGGCCGTCCAATGAGCTTTTAACCTATCCGGAACAAAAACGGAATTTGATCTACATATTCCTTGAATCCATGGAGACCACCTTTATGTCCGAAGAGGACGGCGGCGCTTTTGATTACAACTGTATCCCCGAGCTGACACAGCTGGCCCGGGATAACATCAGTTTTTCCGGAAACGATCAGTTCCAGGGCGGTATTCCCACAACCGGAACCACCTGGACCATGGGTGCTATGTTTGCCCAGACCACAGCGCTTCCGCTGAATATACCGATCGGAATGAACAGCATGTCCGAGTATCAGGAATTCTTCCCGGGCGTCACAGGATTGGGTGATCTTCTGGATGAAGCGGGTTACAAAAATTATCTGTGTATTGGTTCCGATGTGGTATTCGGAGGCCGAAAAAATTATTTCCAGCAGCACGGTAATTATGAAATCTGGGATTATTATTCCGCTATCGAAAACAAAAAAATCCCCGAGGACTACTATATGTGGTGGGGATATGAGGATTCCAAACTGTTTGATTATGCGAAACAACAGCTGCTGGAAATCTCTGAAAAGGACGAACCCTTTAATTATACAATGCTGACCGCAGATACTCATTTTGAGGATGGGTATTACTGCCCTCTTTGCGAGGATGAATTTGACAGCCAGTATGCGGACGTTTACGCCTGCTCCAGCAGACAGTTGAATGAGTTCATTCAGTGGATTCAGCAGCAGGATTTTTATGAAAATACCACCGTCATTTTAAGCGGCGATCACTTGACCATGGATATGGATTTTTGTGAGGACGTGCCGGAGTCTTATCCCAGAGGTGTCTACAACGCGATTTTGAATTCTGCGGTGGAACCGGTATCGGAAAAGAACCGGGAATTCACAACGATGGATATGTTCCCCACTACCTTAGCCAGTATGGGAATACAGATCGAGGGAGACCGGCTTGGGCTGGGTGTGAACCTCTTCTCCGATCAGCCCACACTGCTCCAGGAATATGGTCTTGATAAATTAAATGAAGAGTTAAGTTCTAAATCAACCTTTTACAACAGTGAGCTCTTATACAGCAAAGAATAAGAAACTATTATCCATAAAACGGCTAACTGGGAGGGGACTGGCATCTTTCGGAAGTAACGCCAAAACCTTCAAGCAGCTGCGTAGAGAAAGGGGCCTGTCCCCGGATGTCGACTGGAATAGTCCACACCTCCGGGGAAACAGGCTCTTTATTTTTTCGGACAGACCGGCATCCGGGGACAGGTCCCCTCCCAGCTGCCTCTGTTTATGGATTTTTTATCTGATTTTCAAACTTTTTCACCGGCCGGTGCATCTATCTATTAGGCAACATGAAAGGTAACTATCAATTACATCGTATCCCATGCGCTTTCGGAGGTTGAAATGAAAAAACTTAATTTTACCATTCTCTTAACCCTTATCACATTGACACTGGCTGCCTGCGGCAGTCCATCCCCCTCTTCGTCATCAAAAGCCGCTCCAACCGGCACCCCTCCTGTAAAGGAGCAGATCCCGGAATCGAACTCTCCCGCCCCTGACGCGGAGGCATCCGACGCCGGGCCTGCAGACACCGCTTTCGCTGTCACTCCCTCCCCAGATGGTGAATTTTCCAATCCATCGCTGACCGACAGCCAGAGGGAATTTTGTGAAAAAATTATCGCTGCCGTAAAATCCAAAGATCTGCAGGCTCTTTCCGATCTGTGCAACTACCCGCTTTATGTGGATCTTGGAGACGGGGGGCAGGTCATTGAGACCAAAGAGGCCTTTCTGGCCCTGGATGCAGAAAAACTCTTTACCGACGCTATGGTCGCCTCTGTTACCGGATGTGATCTGGATACCGTTACCGTACCCCTGGCCGGAATTACCCTGTGCACAGACTATGATCAGCCCTCGATCACCAGCAGTTACAATGAAGCCGGAGACCTGGGCATCTCCGGGATCAATTTTTAATTCAAGTTATGGTATAAAATTTCCTGTTGTGTTAGAATAGGATGATTATAGTGAAAATAAATTATTCTGAATAACAGGAGGTATTTACATATGTCCGTTTATCCTATCCGCAGACTTCGTCTGCAGCATGCCTTTAATGTAAGAGATCTCGGAGGATACGAAGCCTCGGGCGGTTCCTATACCCGCTGGAATGTCTTGTACCGTGCGGACAGCCTGTCCGGGCTGGATGACAGGGAATGGGATATCTTAAAAACAGCCGGTATCCGCACAGTTATAGACCTTCGAAGCAAGTCCGAGGCGCAGGAACAGCCGGAACAGGTACCGGAACCAATTCAATATTATCACCGCCCGCTTCAGGAAGAACAGATTTCTATGGGTGATATCGAAGCTTCTGCCCTTGCCGCCTTCACACAGAGTCTGGAAGAAGGTTATCGCCTGATGGTGAAAAATAACGGTTCTTTGATCGTTGCTGCGCTGCGTACCCTGATCGAAGGGCTTTCCCAGGGCGCCGTGTTATTCCATTGTACCGCCGGGAAAGACCGTACTGGTACTTTGGCCGCTCTCTTACTGACATGCCTGGGTGTTTCGGAAGAAGACATCACTGCGGACTACCAAATCTCTTATACACTGAACCGCCGTGGAATCAACCGCATGATGGAAAATATGCCCGGTATGGAGCACATGTTTCCCATGCTGAAATCAGATCCTGACACTATGACCGGCTTACTGGAATATATCCGGGAACTGGATCTGAACGATTATCTTCTGCGCAGCGGGCTCACCGCGGATGAACTGGAACAGTTAAAAAAGTACTGCCTGGCAGAGCGTTAGACAGATAGCGGGAATCCTGCATTTGCATAATTCTTGTATTACCAGAATAAATCCTTTATCACATCCATATACAAATCCTTGTCCCAGCGGGTCTCTTCATCAAACTGGCTGTACTCCTTCTCACCGCCGCTGCCGCGATATCCGCGGTAGCCGGCCCGCACGGCCTGGGCGAACCGTTCCAGACAGGTTTCCGCCAGATATTCCGTATCCCCCATACACACATGCTCAAACTGTTCTTTCATAAAGTTCAGCAGCTCATCGTCGGTCAGCTCGTCTTGTGTCTCATTTTTGTACAGGTAGAAGATTTCCTGCAGACGGGTCAGCATGGGCAGATAATTGTCCTGATTCAGATACTGGGAATCGCAGAACACTTCGATGAGTTTTCCCAGGATACTTTCACCCAATTCGATTCTCTGATATTTTCTCAGCGTGTTATTTTTACTCTCTACCAGTTCACCCGCTTCCTCCTTAGTCAGGGAGAGTCCGAACCGGTCTGTTGTCTCATTTTTTTTGACCAGGCTGAGAGCTTCTTTTTTAATCACAGCCGGCGTAGCTGATTCATAAAGATTCCATTCCATATGTATCACCCCTTTTTATCTGCATTTTTTTACACTTTACCACTCATCTGTTCTCAGAGTGACAGTATACCCCTTTCTCATCGGGATTACCATTCTTGATTTTTTAGTGAAATTATGGTATAGTAAATACATAAAAATTCCCGGAAATGTAAAATACGCATTCCGGGAATTTTTTATTCTCAATTATTCTAAATTATTTTCAATGATTCTAAAATATTTTCAATTATTTTAAAATATTTTTTTGACTCCGCTTTTCAACCTCTGTTGTTAATATAGTTGATGAGCCCTTCCGCCTTAATAATCTTCTGCATAAACTCAGGAAAAGCCTGTCCCTGGAACTTAGTGCCCTTGGTCTTATCGTAAATCATACCGGAATCAAAATCCACCTCGACCTCGTCTCCGGCGTCAATCCCCTGCGCAGCCTCCGGGCATTCGATAATCGGCAGGCCGATATTAATGGCATTGCGGTAAAAGATTCTCGCAAAGGTCTCTGCAATCACACAGCTCACTCCGGCCGCCTTGATCGCGATCGGGGCATGTTCTCTGGAGGAACCACAGCCAAAATTCTTGTTGGCCACGATCATATCCCCTTTTTGCACTTTCTTTACAAAATCCTGATCGATATCTTCCATGCAATGGGTCGCCAGTTCGGCCGGATCTGAAGAATTCAGATATCTGGCCGGGATAATTACATCGGTGTCTACATTGTCACCATATTTAAACACGGTACCATTTGCTTTCATTTATCTGTTCCTCCTTACTCTAACTCACTGGGGCCTGAGATTTTGCCGGTTACAGCGCTGGCCGCGGCGATGGCCGGGCTGGCCAGATATACTTCCGAATCCACATGTCCCATACGTCCTACGAAGTTCCGATTCGTCGTGGATATACAGCGCTCACCCGCAGCCAGGATACCCATATAGCCTCCCAGACAGGGGCCGCAGGTAGGCGTGCTGACGACCGCTCCCGCTTTGATAAAGGTCTGTACAAGACCCTCCTCAATGGCCTGCAGATAAATCTTCTGGGTGGCGGGAATGATAATACAGCGTACATTCTTCGCCACCTTCCGGCCCTCCAGGAGCTTTGCGGCAATGCGCAGATCATCCATTCTGCCGTTGGTGCAGGAACCGATCACTGCCTGGTCGATCTTCACTTCGCCCACTTCGTCGATCGTCTTGGTATTCTCCGGAAGATGCGGGAACGCTACCGTAGGTTTTAATGCCGCCAGGTCAATGGTGTAGACCGTCTCATATTCCGCGTCCTCATCCGCTTCATAAATCTGATACGGGCGTTTGGAATGTTCCTTCATATAGGCCTCAGCCGCCTCATCCACCGGGAAAATTCCATTCTTGCCGCCGGCTTCGATCGCCATATTGGCAATGGTAAACCGGTCATCCATGGACAGATAACGGATTCCCTCGCCGGTAAACTCCATAGATTTATAAAGCGCTCCGTCCACGCCGATCATACCGATGATATGTAAAATCACATCTTTTCCGCTGACCCATTCGGAAGGTTTTCCGGTCAGTTCAAATTTGATGGCGGAAGGCACTTTGAACCAGCATTTGCCCGTAGCCATACCTGCGGCCATATCTGTGCTTCCGACACCAGTGGAGAACGCTCCCAGTGCACCGTAAGTACAGGTATGGGAATCCGCTCCGATCACCACGTCACCGGCCACAGTCAGCCCTTTTTCCGGCAGCAGCGCATGCTCGATCCCCATATCACCCACATCGAAATAGTTGGTGATCTCGTGCTTACAGGCAAATTCCCTCACGCACTTGCAGTGCTCCGCCGATTTGATATCCTTGTTCGGAATAAAATGATCCATGACCAGCGCGATTTTATCCTTATCAAATACTCCATCCACAGTCATTTTATCCATTTCATGAATGGCTACCGGAGAAGTGATATCATTTCCCAGCACCAGGTCCAGATCTGCTTCTATCAGCTGTCCCGCCTTCACTTCGGGAAGTCCCGCATGAGCGGCCAGTATTTTCTGTGTCATTGTCATACCCATGGTATCTGCCTCCATTCGCTTTTTTTAAAGCTTTGTTAATGCTTTTCTGATTGTTATTCTAGCATAGAATCTGTTATAATAGAAATACATATTATGCATATTTATTATAACTTTAAGTTATATAGAAAGGAATTCTCATGGATCAGTCTCTCTCCAGCTATAAAACCTTCTATACGGTGGCCTCCACCGGTAATATCTCCAAAGCGGCCAAGGAACTCTATATCAGCCAGCCGGCCATCAGCAAGTCCATCCGCAGGCTGGAAGATTCCCTGGGCGTTGCCCTGTTCAACCGAAGCTCCAGGGGAGTCACGCTCACGGAGGAAGGCCAGCTGCTGTACCAGCATGTCCGTACCGCCTTCGACACCCTTTCCGATGCGGAGGACCAGTTAAAACTGGCCGGCACTCTGGGAATCGGCCAGCTGCGCATCGGTGTCAGCACCACTTTGTGCAAATACGTGCTGCTCCCCTATTTGCAGCAGTTTATCCTGCTGTATCCCCATATTAAGATCTCGATCACCTGCCAGTCCACCAACCAAACACTTCGGCTGCTGGAGGAAAACCGCATCGACGTCGGTCTCATCGGCAAACCGGATAATATCAAACCGCTGCACTTCTATCCCATCGGAGAAATCGAAGATATCTTCGTGGCGACGTCCTCTTATATGGACAATCTGAAGCTGCGAAGCGGCAGTTCCGGTCCGAACATACTGGAAACCGCCACCTTCATGCTGCTGGATAAGGAAAATATGACCCGGCAGTACATCGACGATTACCTGCTGGAAAACAAAATCCAGGTCCATAACCTGCTGGAGGTTACTACCCTGGATCTGCTTATCGAATTCGCAAAAATCGGTCTGGGTATCGCCTGTGTCATCAAAGAATTCGTCCATCCGGAGCTGGAAGCGGAAAAGCTCATCCAGATCCCCCTGGGAATTCCCATACACAAACGTGAAATTGGATTCGCTTATCTGAAAAACCGTCATCGCTCCCAGTCAATGGAACATTTCATCCATTATTACCAGAGTCCGGACTCCTCCTGCTTTTCCATTTCCGAATAGGGAACCGCTCTCCCGCACCTCCCGGATGTTTGCCGCGATACAGGAAAAACAGACTGGCCAGCATAATAAGGATCTGAGAAACAGGCACCGATACCCAGGTGCCGCCAATCCCCATCCACTCCGGCAGAATCAGCAGCAGAAGCAAAAGGAAAACCGGCTCGCCATAGATCAGCAGGTATGCCATTTTGTCTTTTCCAGTGGCATAGAACGCGGATACCGTTATTCTGGAAAAGCTGACAAAGAGATAACCCAATAAAAAAACCGGCAGGATGGCCCCGACACTTGACACAGTTTGTGGGGATGCTCCGAACAGAACAGCCGCGTGGTTTCTGACCAGATAAAGCAACACCATGCAGCACAGGGCTGTAACCGCCGCGAACTGATAGGCGATCCTCCTTACCCTGTCTGTCTTACCCTCATCCCCTTCCCCATAATACAGGCTCATCAAGGGCTGGCATCCATCGCTGATTCCCTGCAAAAGCAGCAAAACCACGCAGGAAATATAGCTGACCGCCGCATAACTGGTGACTGCGGACTCTCCTCCGTATAACACGGCGCTTTTATTGACCAGAATCAGTGTAATATTCGGAACAAACGTCAGGCCAAACGGAGACGGCGCGATCAGCAATACCTTCTTAGCCAGGCTCCCAAAGCTTCTTCCCAGTCTGCTGCGCAGGCTGTTCCTTCTCACCAGCAGAAAGCCCAGGCACACCGCGAAGGTTACCGCCTGGCCTATTACCGTGGCTGCCGCCGCGCCGGCCATTCCGTAAGGATAACGCCATACCAGCAGGTAATCCAGCAGAATATTCGTAAGAAAGCCCGATATCATAGCCACCATAGCCAGGACCGATCCTCCCATATTTCTCAGAAATGGTACCAGTCCCGTGCTGAGCACCTGGAAAAATGTGCCATATATAATAAAGCGGATATACTCAAGGGCCAGCGGATAAATCTCCCCTCCCGCTCCGAACGCATGCAGAACCGCCGGAGCCGATATGGCCAGCCCTCCCATAAGCACCAGGCTGACCCCCACAAGCAGCATCCATGTCACTTTAAAATACCGGTTCTTCTCCTCTGTTTTTTTCGCTCCCTCGCAGATCGAATACAAAATAGCGCCGCCCATACCGATCCCGCTTCCGATCGCCTGGATCAGGGCTGTCAGCGGATAAGCCATATTAATCGCAGCCAATCCAAAGTCCCCTATCTTATTTCCAACAAAGAAGCCATCTACAATCGCGTAGACCCCCGACAGCGCAAACGCCAGCATGGAAGGGATCACACATCGAAAAAAGTTCTTACGTATTTCCATCGTTTTCCCCTTCCTCCCGGAACAACTGGTTAAACAGGGCTGTATTTTGCAGAAGGGCCTCACTTCGTGCCATGCCCATCCGCCGCATCACTTCCTTTTCCTGCCGCTGCAGCCTGCAAATGATATCATCTGCAAACTTCTTCCCTGAATCTGTCAGCAATACCGCTTTATTTCTTCTATCCTTTTCCATAACTTCAAACCCGACCATACCCTGCTTCAACATATTCTGCAAAATCGAATTTACCGTCTGTTTTGGCAGTATCCACTGATCGCAGATCTCTTTTTGCGTACACCCCTCCTCGTTCTCTCCCAAAGAAAACAAAATCAAAAGCTCATAATAAGAGATCCCCTGTCTCTTCGCCCACTCTTCATAAATCGCATTCGTCTCTCTCCAAAGCGTATAAAATCTCTTCAACTGCTCCGTCAATTCCTTATCCATCTTCTCCTCCCACTCCTTCCCCAAATTTCCATTAGTCCGTTTTCGGACTATCCTAATATACCAAAGAATCATCAGGCTGTCAATCTCTTCTTTACCTTATTAGCTGGGTTTTGCTGCAAATGGGCCGGGGCGTACCGGTGGGGCAGTTTCGGGGGCGGGACCAAAGGGGACGGGGCTCTAATCGCTTCGGCCAGACCTAAGAACGGGTAACTCCGAAGAGGACGAAACCTCTTATTAGCAGGAGCCGGGGCAAACTCGCCAAAAAGCGGCTCAAACAGTGCCCCGGCTCCTGCGAGGTTTCGTCCTCTTCTGCGTAACCCGTTCTAAGGTCTGGCCTCAAGCGATTTGAGCCCCGTCCCCTTTGGTCCCGCCCCCGAAACTGCCCCACCGGTACGCCCCTGCTTTAATACAACTTGAGTTACAGCAGCAGAGCGGAAAATATCGTAATTTATATCTGAATAAGTAATAAGCAATCAGTATTTCTCCCCATCTTCTGCGTTTTGATTTCGCAGTGTGATCCCCGCGGAGCGTTTCAATTTTATAGGAACACTTTCGTGTGAAAGAAAGCAGATCGTACTTATGTTTTAAATCTACCCCCTTCACACAGGCCGGCCATATCAGGTTATACTTCGATACATCCGAAAACAGAACCTTACTCCCTCCAGTCAGGATTAGATTCTGTCTCACAGGTTATTCAAAAGCCCCGTTAGCTATTAATATTTTTATAAGATAACCCCTAATTAGAATTACTCCCATGTAATCACGATCAGCATAGGAGTCAACCAATACTAACTAAGCCAGAACTAAAGCAGGGCCGGGCTGGGGCAAGGGCGGTATCCTGGGGGGTTCCCGGCTCCGGGGTCCCTTTGGCTTCTCCTTGGGAGCGCATAGGGCGGCTGAGTATCCGCTTAGTGAAATCGAAAAGCCAGGTTCAGGATGCACGGCGGACTTCACGTCCGACGGGCAAGAGCCTCTGAACCGGGAACACATCATGTGTTCCTGGTGAATAGGCTCGATTCCTGAACCTGGCTTTTCGATTTCACTTAGCGGATACCAGCGCAAGCCCTAAGCGCTCCCAAGGAGAAGCCAAAGGGGCCCCGGATCCGGGAACCCCTCAGGATACCGCCCTTGCCCCAGCCCGGCCCGCCCCTTTAGCACCAACCTACTTAACAATCCCCTCCTCAAGCATCGGCTGCAGCACTTCCGTCGGTATCTCGAAGTAGCACATTCCCATGTAGCCAGGAGCAACTTCATACTCGTCAAATACGATCACAAGCTTATTCTGGTCATTGATATAGAAGTTCTGGTCCGCTTTGATCTCTGTAAACTGGTCATCTGCCGGCGCTTCCGGGTCATCCAGGAAATACACCTTGCCGTCGTCAGGGTTCTTCATCTGCTCACGCATCTGCTCTTTAATATTTTCACTGATAACCTTCACATAATCCGAACCATCCTTGAACAGCCCCGGAAGGGTCACCTGTTCACCGGTTGTTTTATCCAGCGTGTAATAGCGCTCAGTCTGCGCTCCGCTGGCCATGGTTTCCACTGCCCAGAGTTTAATAATATACAGTTTGTCATCGTCCCGGATTACCTCGGAGTCGATATCCAATCCTTTGTGGATCTCGCCATCGGACTCGATATCCGCTTTGTACTCTTCGATCAGTTTGTTCGTATAGGCATCGATGTCCAGATTGATCTTCTTCGCACTCTCCTCCAGTTTCTCTTTTGCCGGGCTCTGTGTCTCCTCCGGATTCACTACAACATTGGGCACCTTTACATTTGCCTCGTGATTCTCGCTTTGTTCCTGATAGGTACGGAAGGTGACTGCCCTGACGATACTTCCCAGCACCGGAACCTCCGACATGGCCATGGCCACATTCTGATTGGTATTTACCAGGATGGTCAATACCAGCATAGCGGCTACCGCAGTCATCCCTGCGCCTTTTACAAAACGAATTACTTTTGAACGTCCTTTTTCTTTCTCTGCCCTGTTGATGGACTCTTCTATTCTATTTTTCAATTCTAATGGCACCTCACATTTCTCATAGTCATTTTTCATCTCATTTAACCGTTCCTGTCCCTCTAAATTGATATCTTCGAATTTCATGTTTATCCCTCCTTTTCTATCCTGCAAGCTCAATCTTTAATTTTTTCAATGCCCGGTATAGCCTCGTTTTCACCGTGTTTACATTTTCATTGATTATCTGGGCGATGTCTTCCAGCTTCCGGTCCTCAAAATACCTCAGGATAATAATGGTTCTGTCTTTCTGATCCAGTTTTTCCAGACTGTCCCAGACATCAAAATCCATATAGCGGTCCTCGTGTGCGGAATCCACATCCTCGATCCCTACGGTTTCCTTCCGGTTCTTGCGGATAAAATCCAGCGCCGTATTGACTACCACCCGATATACCCAGGTTGACGCATATTCTGCTTGCTTGACGGAGGAACTGTTCTTCATTGCCCGGTAGGCGCTCTCCTGGACTATGTCCATGGCATCCTCCTGGTTTCTTACATAACTGTAGGCTAAGCGATAGTAACTCTCATAGTTATTCAACAGAAGAGTCTTGATCTCTTCATCGATCGATTTCTTTCGCAACCTTCACACCTCTTTCCTGTGTCTCTATTTTTTAATTTTAATCTCTTACTTTTGTTTACATCTTTTAGACGTACCGGATTTATAAAAAGTTTCAGGATTTTCATTTTTTTATTTTATTTATACTTTACAGCTTCCGGTCAAATATCAAGTTCTACCTTCATCATACTCTCTGCTGCCTAATGTGAAAAGGCCATAAACAAAACAACGGAAAAACCGGGAGCAGCGATCCATATCGCCGGTCCCGGTTCTGATTATTTTCAACTTATTTTATTCTGCTTATTCTTTCCGCTCTGGATTTTATGTCCGCCTTTTTTCAAAGGGCAGGAAAAACTGCGGCATCCCTGTGGAGTAGGGAGCCACCTCGTATTGTTGGAAAAATACCACAAGCCCATCCGGTGTCACATAAAAATCCCTGGCATTCCAGTTTTCATCCGTCAACTTTTGATAGTCGTCAAAATACGTACCCGGCATTTTTTTCAGCCGTTCCCCGATCTGAGCATTAACCACCTTTAATATACTTTCCCGAAAATCACTGTCCGGCGGATAAAACGCGGAAACCCCGATGCGGCTTCCATTCTGAAAATCCCATGTATCGCCCTTACGGATCGTCGTCCCGTGGGCCCCGCCCGTAAACATATACTGGTCCGTAAACAGGCTGGTAATACACCTTTCATTAAAGGTTACCGTATACTCCACAATCACCTCATAGGCAATCGCCGGGAAATTATTCTTCTCGTCAAACTCCAGTTCACTGACCGCGTCCTGAAACAGCTTATTCCTGCAGTACGCCTCCAGCGTCCGGGCCTGCTGCTCATAATACCGGTTAATCTTCTGTGCCGCCTGCTGGTTACAGTCCGTCGTAAACTCAGGATAATGTATCGTATAACTCAAAATCGGCGTGTTATCCTGCTTCATGGTATCCGTTAATACATGATCGAAAATTCTCTGCATAATTACCTTCAATATTTCTAACATTACTCCATCATATGCCGCCGCCCGCTCATGTATTCATACAGGCCCCAGCATATCGGAAGCAGAATTTCCGAAATAAAGCAGTGCCGGTCTGATTGCCTTATCCCATCAGGAAATCCAGAATATCCCAGCCATCCGAGTTCCTGGATTTATACAGTTCCGTATATCCGCAGTTGGTACAACTGATCGTGACAAACTTTTTATTCTGAACATCAAAGATCTTAGCAAAATTCCCCCCCGTGGCCTGGAACTGGTCACTCTCATAATGCTGGCACCCGCACTTGGGGCATACATATTGCCTTTTCTCCATATCTCTATCCTCCTGTCTAAACTGTCTACAGTTACAAACCATTTACCATAACACATTCATCTTACCAAATAATCCTAAAAAAAGAAACCCCAAATCCACACAGCGTCCCTGTCCGCTCTTAAGTCCGTCCGGCGCGAACCGCGTCATAGCCCGGAAAAAGCCAGGACCCCGGCTGTCTGGCAGGCCAGGCAGCCGGGGTCCTGATTCTCTATCTGACTAACCGATAGTAAACCTTGGCAGTTCTCATATACACCAGCGAGTACACCAGCGAGAACACCACAACCGTAACACAGGTACAGATAAATTCCAGCCGGATATCCGTCAGATTAAACATGACCAGAAGTCTGCTGATCATCGGGAATGCGAACATGACATGGATGACAGCCATGACAAGGGGCAGGAAAAACACCATGGATACCTGCTTGCGGATACTGGATCTCACTTCATCGTGGCTCATGCCCACCTTCTGCATAATCAGGAAGCGTTCATGATCCTCGTACCCCTCGGAGACCTGCTTATAGTAGATGATCAAAACCGCAGCCATGATAAAGAGGATACCCAGGAAGATACCGATAAACAGAATCCCTCCATAAGACATATACCAGCCGCTCAGGGAAGTATACATAGAATCCACATAGCTGGAAGATATCTCATTGTGAACCCGATCAATAAAAGCATAAGAAAAATCAACACAATCATCCTTCTTTCCATCGATATCACAGTTCCACTGGAAGTTCCAACCGTAAGCATCCGGCTCCATACCGGATGCCCTGAAAATCCGGTCCCCGACTTCCTCATTCTGCACGATCAGGAAGTTCTCATTAAACATCGCATAAGGATCTTTTTTACCCAGAATGGAAGTTTCCAGTTTCTCCTGTATCCGGTATTCCTCGCCGCCGATCTGTAATACATTTCCCTTGATGGAATCCTTGACACTGAATACCAGTACCTCATCCTCTTTCAGAGATACCTGTTTTTGTTCAATCCGGTTGTAATCTTCCACCGGTATCATGGTAAATGAGGTCATCCGGTCCGTGTCCTCACTGACGTAGTTTCCATATTTGCCCGCATCGGCTTTCACATATTTTCCACCATCATTGTATACATAAAAATCCAGATAGGCAAAATAAAATTCATCTGTTGCTTTGACCTCGGAACCGGCAGTCATTTCCTCCAGAATACGGTCGATTCCCGCGATCTGTTCTTCACTCTCCAGTTTGTTAACCTGAAGGTCATGGGGAAACCGGTATCGGATGGTTTTCTCCTGGCTGATGTACAGGGATACAGACCCGGCGATCATAACCAGAACCATTGTACTTAAGATACAGATATTAGCCAGTCCCACGGCATTTTGTTTCATCCGGTACACCATACCGGACACAGCGATAAAGTTTTTCGGTTTATAGAAAAATTTCTTATTATTTTTTAAGATGCGCAACAATGCGATACTGCCTGCTGTAAACAAAGCATAGGTTCCAACAATAACCAGGATTACGGCCAGGAAAAACTTCATAAAAGCATCCATCGGATTCTGGGTGACAATGGCAATATAGTAACCGGTTCCCAGACAGACCACACCCACCAGAGCCAGCCACCAGGACACCTTCGGAATCTTTTCTCCCTTATTTCCTCCCCGCAGCAGTTCGATGGGATTCACCATGCGGACATGGAAAATATTCGTCACCAGGTTCAGCGCGAAGATACACAGGAATAGAATCATGGAAGACAGCAGTGCCTTTGGCGCCAATCCAAAGGATAAAGAAACCTTGATATTAACCAGCTTTATCAAGACCAGGAACACCAGTTTTCCCAGAACGAAACCGCTTATAATTCCAAGGACCATGCAGGAAAGATACGTCATAATGCTTTCCCAGGCCAGGATACGGGCCACATGTTTCTTCTCAAGTCCCAGGATACAGTAGAGCCCCAGCTCCTTCTTCCGCTGCTTGATCAGAAAACTGTTGGTATAATACAGGAAAATGACGGCAAAAATCGCGATGATGTAAGAACCTGTTCCCAGAATTGTGGCCATGTCCTTGCCTCCGCCCATATTGTTCAGCCCGTCATTATGTGCCAGCACCTGAAAGATAAAGAACATGCAGATCGTCAGGATGCAGGTCAGCAGGTAGGGAAAATATGTCTGCCGGTTTTTTTTCAGGTTGGTCAGGGCCATCCGGATATAAAAAAACCTACTCATCAGAAGCACCTCCCGTAGCCAGCACAGTCAACGTACTGGATATCTTGGAGTACAGCTCGTCATTACTCATGGAGCCGCGGTAGATCTGGTTAAAGACGATACCGTCCTTGATGAACATGACACGGCTGGCGTGACTGGCGGCCTGTGTGCTGTGGGTTACCATCAGAATCGTCTGGCCTGCCTGATTCAGCTCTGAGAATATATTTAAAAGACGCATGGAGGCTTTGGAATCCAGCGCTCCGGTCGGTTCGTCGGCCAGGATTAGCTTCGGGGAGGTGATCAAAGCACGTGCCACGGCCGCCCGCTGTTTCTGGCCGCCTGACACCTCATAGGGATACTTTGGGAGGATATCAGTGATCCCCAGCTGCTTCGCGATCGGGTCCAGCCGTTTTTTCATCTCCTCGTAGGGGTTCCTGGCCAGCACTAACGGAAGAAAGATATTGTCCTGAATCGAAAACGTATCCAGCAGGTTAAAATCCTGGAACACAAACCCGAGGTTTTTTCTTCGGAATGTGGAAATTTCCTTGTCCTTGATTTTCGCCAGATCCATACCGTCTAACACCACATGACCGCTGGTGGCCTTATCCAGCGAAGCGACGATGTTAAGCAGCGTCGTCTTGCCGGAACCGCTCTCCCCCATAATGGCCACATATTCTCCCTGGTCTACCGTAAAGGATACATCGGACAGGGCCTGTACCTGGTTGCCGCCGAATCTGGTCGTATATATTTTTTTCAGATTATGAACTTCCAACAATGACATAACATGTTTCCTCCTTGACTTCACTTTAAATGATAGACTAAGTATAAGAAAAATATAGCGTTTATGCCATGGTTTCCACTTACATTTTTACAGTTTAACCTTACACTTTTGTAAGGTAAGGAACCTGTTCCCATAAAAAGAGTTTCGCTTGCGAAACTCTCCGCCTGCGGCTGGCCGCGTAAGCGGCATCTTCCTTTCCGCCGTAGTGCGATCCCCGCGGAGCGTTTTATTTCATAGGAAAGTGTTCCTATGAAATAAAAAAACAGGACAGACTACCGGTCTGCCCTGCAAAACTTTTAAAATTATACAATGATACAAATATTCAAATGGTTGATTCTACTCAGCATCGGATATTGTGGCTTTGGATAATTTGTTTTGAGTCTGATGAAACTTATGCTGTACGTACATTCACAGCTTTTAATTTTCTGCTGTCCTTAGGATCGGTTTCCGTATCGTAAGTAACCTTCTGTCCGTCTTCCAGACTTTTGAAACCATCGGATACAATAGCGCTAAAATGTACAAATACATCTTCTCCGCCATTATCGTCAGTGATAAATCCAAATCCTTTTTGTGAGTTAAACCATTTTACCGTACCGTTATTCATTGACAGTACCTCCATTTTTGTATTTGTATCAATTTTATAAAAATTGACCGGCATTTGTAAATCATTAAAAGAATGACTTACAAATACCGGCCAGCTTTCAGATTCAAATTGATTACCGGATTACTATAACACAAAGGCTTTGAGATGTCAACATATTGTCACATTTTTTATAGATACGTTTTCTTTCGTAAATTATTCAAGAGCGCTGCTGATCTTTTCTTTTGCCTGGTCTAAAGATATATGAAAGATCACGGAATACTCCGCCGACAACAGTTCCTCCACTTTGTGTAAATAGCGGTCATCGTTCATATTCAGTTTCTTCCCATTTAGAATCTTGCGGTTCTGGGCGATGCTGATCCCCTTGTACATCCGAAAGCACCGGGAGCATTCACAGGATTTTAATATACTGCCGAATTCCTTATCTCTTATTTTATCATCTTCATTATATACACCCGCCATAGCCGGCAGCTCTGTCAGGTATTCTTCCGCCTCGTCCCTGGACACGATCGTTCTCATATATGCCTTATTATCTTTCGTCTTTACGTAGATCGTCCGGCCCATGTCGCAGACCGGCTGCATCGTATAGTACTGGATATCCGTATGGAGAAATTCCGGTACGCCGATATCTTTTATCGTACACACACCGCCGTTTTCGTAAACTATCACATCGTTAATTTGAAACATTTACATCCCTACTTTCTGTTACTCAAAAAGAAAAAGGCTATTTCAACAACCTTTCGGATTATCGAAATAGCCAGCTGCTTCTCTATTATAACACATTTTTGGGAGAAATGCTAATCTTTCCTTTTGTTTCAATCCACGCTCGGTAATTTCACAGAATACGACTTTTATTGCTGCGTGCCTAGACCTCATGTCAGTGGGGGATACCGATTTCTCTCCGCCCACCACTGCCGTTAATCTTGTTTTGGGTGATTCATCTCGCCACCTGCAGAGGTGGGAGAATTCTCACTTATTTCGTTAAACACTCCTATGCACTCATCCTGTGCTCTCTCATGCACGAATTCTGCATAGATCATAACTGTCATCTACTTCAACACTTCTATTTTGACCGCCACCAGATCGCCTTCCCTGTCCTCCAGGTTCCCACCTGTATAAGTCACCTTGACTTTATCCCCGGCTTTCGCCTCAACATCGCCTTCCAGACCGAACACATAAGCGTCTGACTTATCTTCCGTAGCCACGCTGATCAGCACTCCCGGCTTTATTTCATCCACAATACCGGTAAAGGTTTTCTCCTCCTGCGCTTCGGCTCCCTCTGCCTGACCGTCAGCGGTGTTGGTGTCTGCTGTTTCTCCCTGTGCAGGGGCTGCCGATTCCGGAGCCACTGCAGCTTCCGGTGCTGCGGCCGGGGCCTCGGTCTGCTGCGGGTTCTCTGTGCCTTTCTTGTCATCTTTGGAACCACATGCTGTGATCCCTCCAACCATTAACATCGTGATTCCTAAAACTGCGATTAATTTTTTCATAATATCGTCTCCTTTTTTACTTGCTTTTTTTTGTTTACAAATATTAGACGATATAGATCTGAAAAAAGTTTCAAAACTAATTTTTTAAAATACTTCTAATTTATCCGATCTGAGATCCAGCATAACCTTCGTACCTACTCCAACCTTAGATTCTATGCGGATTTTGTGGCCCAGCTGGTCCGCCGCTTTTTTACACAGATATAAGCCGATTCCCGTAGATTTTTTGTCCATGCGCCCATTATATCCGGTGAAACCCCGCTCAAAAATGCGGTGTACATCCTCTTCCCGGATTCCGATACCGGTATCCTGAATAACCAGAGTCTTTTCCCTGCCCGGCTCCATATAAAAACGGACTCCGCCCCGGTTCGTATATTTCAGGGCATTGGAGAGAAGCTGCTCCAGAATCAGGGACAGCCATTTCTCATCTGTGAGAACCCTGCCGGACACCCCTTCCATATCTATGGTAAGTTTCTTATTGATAAAGATAACCGAATATTTCTTCACTGTCTGGCGGACCAGCTTCTTCAGGTCATATTCTTTTAATTCCAGATCATTTTCCATATGATCCAGCCGGACATACTGCAAAGCCAGTTCCACATACTGTTCGATCTTGAATACTTCCTGCTCCAGTTCCCCCTGCTCCCTTAAGTTTCCCTCTAACTGCAGCAAAAGCTTCAGGGCTGACAGGGGCGTCTTAATCTGATGCGCCCACATCATATAGTATTCCCGGCTGTCCGTATAGTTCTGATCGCTCTGAGTGACTAAGTCCTTATTGATTCTCATCATACGTTCCAGAATATCCTGATAGTCCTGTTCCAGAATATCAGCCGCAGCCGGCAGCTGCCTTAATTCGGGGTGCGGCAGATCGGAGAATTCCGTCAGGCACTGATGTTTTTTCAGAAAATGATAGTAGTCTACTCCTGCCGCGATCAGCAGGAATGCGGCGCCCAGCTGCAGACTGTACAGATAAATATCCATCGGGATGTCCGCCAGAAAGTAGACGACACCAAAAATAATTAAAATCACCGCCATACAGACGATACTTTTCACCCGTGCCCTGATATAAGCCCAGAATATCATTGTTCTTCTCCCACCATATATCCAATCCCTTTTTTCGTTGCGATAAAATCAGTCAGTCCGATCTCATCCAGTTTCCTGCGCAGCCGGTTGACGTTCACCGTCAGCGTATTATCATCGATAAAGCAGTCATCGTTCCAGAGCTTCTTCATCAGGTCCTCCCTGGATACCACATTCCCCTTCTGGGACATGAGAACCTCCAGAATCCGAAAATCATTTTTCGTCAGCTCCGTTTTCTGTCCCTCAAAGGTCAGGCTGGCATCTCCAAGATTCAAAACCGCCCCCCGGTGTTCCAGGATATTCACCTGTCCCTGAAAAGAATAAGTCCTGCGAAGCATGGCCTGGATCTTCGCAACGACCACATCCAGATCAAAGGGCTTGGCGATGAAGTCATCGCCCCCCATATTTACCGCCATAATAATATTCATATTATCACTGGCGGAAGACAGGAAGATGACGGGTACTTTGGAAATGCTGCGTATCTGCGAACACCAGTGGTATCCGTTATAAAACGGCAGCACAATGTCCATCAGAACCAGCTGAGGATCAAATCCGGTAAAAATTTCCATAACCTGATCAAAATCATCAACGGCCCTTGCATCATATCCCCACTTACACAAATGCCCCGTCAGCGTATCCGCTATCGTTTTATCATCTTCCACTATCAGTATCCGGTACAAGGTTATCCCTCCTCGCGAGTCTCTTATCTATTTTTCTGTTGGTTTTATGTTCTCCCTCTATACGGTTACTCTGTTTTCCAGCCCTCACTCAGACTATCTGTCCCCCGTTTGGATGGAGAATCTGCCCTGTCATATATCTGGACTCATCTGAAGCCAGAAATACATAGGACGCCGCGATCTCAAACGGCTGTGCGGCCCGTCCCATAGGCACTCCTGACGTACCGCTTCCGAAGGTTTCCACTTCTTCGGCAGAATAGGAAGCCGGAATTAACGGTGTCCATACCGGACCGGGGGCCACAGCATTTACCCGGATTCCCTGTTTTACCAGGGACAGGGCCAAAGACTGGGTCAGCGAAACAACCGCCCCTTTTGCGGCACTGTAATCCAGCAGCCTGGGTTCCCCTGCAAAGGCGGTCACCGACGCTGTATTGATGATCACCCCGCCGCTTTTCATATTAGGAAGCGCCGCCTGTATCATATAAAAATACGAAAAGACATTCGTTCGAAACGTTAGCTCCAACTGCTGCTTACTGATATCCAGTATGCTGTCTCTTAAGAACTGTACGGCAATGTTATTAACCAGAATATCAATGGACCCAAACCGTTCCATGGCAGTCTCGGCCACGATCGCCGCCACCTCCGGGCGTCCCAGGTCTCCCGCCGCCAGCTCGCATTGGCCGCCTGTCTCTTCGATCAGCTGCTTCGTCCTCTGCGCATCCTGATGTTCATCCAGATACGCGATCAGCACCTTGGCCCCCTCCGCAGCATAGGCATAGGCGACCGCCCGTCCGATCCCGCTGTCCCCTCCGGTGATCACCGCCGTCCTTCCTTCCAGGCGCCGGCATCCGCGCTCCCCGAACGGTGCGGATATCGGCGGCGGGCTCATCAGATACTCAAAACCGGGCTGGCTTTCCTGGTGCTGCGGCGGAAACGTCTTGTGTACGACTTCACATACTTCTTTACTGCCCATATAATCATAGACCGGATACATACTTCTCATCCTTTTCAAAACATTCTATAGATTATATGCGCCTGATTTGTCAAATACCAACGATCAATCTCATTACATTCCACATTCCGCTAAAAATTCCCTGCTGCACAAAATTCAGCGGTATGGACAAAACACCTACAAATAATAGGACAATCAATAAAATAGAGCCGTAACGCTCATATCGCATATATTTAAAATAAATCCTGGAAGGCAGTACCGCGCCCAGAACCTTGGAACCGTCCAGAGGCGGGACCGGGATCAGGTTAAAACTGCCCAATCCGATATTGATAATCGCAATATACTGAAACAGATTAAAAAAATACTGCAGCACTTTTCCGCCGTATCCTCCGGTCACCCGATAGAGGATTCCCATTCCCAGCACCCCCGCAAAAGCCACCAGGAAATTCATAACCGGTCCCGCCAGGGCCGTGACCGCCATCCCTGCCTTTGGATTCTTATAATACCTGGGATTTACCTGAACCGGCTTCGCCCAGCCGAAATGAAATACCAGCAGGCACAAAGTACCGATCAGATCCAGATGATGAAACGGATTCAGCGACAGCCTTCCGTCACTTTTCGGCGTCGGATCTCCCAGCTTATAGGAGACGAAGCCATGCGCGAACTCGTGAAGTGATACTGCCAGCAGGACCGCCGGCAGTGTATAGACCAATGCAAAAAGCAGTTCCGCAGGACTGCTGATTAATCCTCTCATAATTCCTTCTTTCCTCCTTTATCCCTCTTATGCCGCATTATAAGTGCCCAATTACCTGAACGGCCACGTCGGGACGGTTCGTAATCACCGCTTCCACCCCATAGGAGGCCAGCATGCGGATATGCTCCGGTTCATTTACCGTCCACACATGCAGACAGATCCCCCGATCCCGGCACTCCCGGACCGCTGCCTCATCCTGCATCAGATACAGGGCCGGATGCAGTGCCATGACCCCGTATTTCAGCGCATATTCCGGCATCCCCATATAACCGTCCTGATAGAGGAAACCGGTCCTTGCTTCGGGGGCTGTCGCTTTCAGTTCCAGCACGCTTTGATGGCGGAACGAGGAATACCAGATCCTGTCATTCATGTCCATTTCCCTGCCCAGCTGCCACACTTTCTGCGTCAATCCCGGATAAGGCACGATCCCGGTCTTCAGTTCCACATTAATCTCCAGATCTGTAGGTTTCAGCAGCTCATATACTTCTCTAAGGGTCGGAATCCGGGCATCCTGATATTCCGGATGTGTCTTCTGAAACCGGAAGCTTTTCAGCTCCTTCAGCGTATAATCCCTGACCCAGCCGCTGCCATCGCTTACCCGGTCGATCCACTCGTCGTGGATCACCACGATCTCACCGTCTGCAGACAGCTGTACGTCCAGCTCTACCCCATCCGCGCCCTGGCTGACTGCCAGGGAAAAGGCCTCCAGCGTATTTTCCGGCGCGTATTCCGAAGCGCCTCTGTGCGCCCATATCTTTGTCCTCATTCCTGTCCTCCCATAACGCAGATTCCTGCCGGCCGCTTTTCCCTTATATCCGGCAGAACTCCACGGTCCATTCCGGTCCAAAACCCATCTGATATGTTTCACAAAAACTGCCCTGGCTGACCGCCAGCGCGATCCGCATCAATTCGTTCGTATAGATTACCGTACTTCCCTTTTCCACATATCCAAAGCTCTTCTCAAACGGAAGCGTCTCATTCAGCACTTCGTTTCCATCATGGCAGACCGTCATCCTGACACGGTCATCATAATGAAACCCTGCCCGTTCAAACTCACTGAAAGGGATATTCGTCCAGAGATTGCCAAAGTTCGGGTCATCAATCTCAAATATCCCTCTCACTGTGCCCTGTTCCACTACCGGCTCCAGAACCGGGTGCTCCACGATCTCCTCCACCGGATACTCTGGTCCCACACCTTCAAAATCGATCACTCCGCTCCCCAGCCTGGCGGCCGTATAACCGAACAGATCCCGTCCGTGGAACACACTGGTCCCTTCCGTTCCCTTCCCCTTCAAACGGTTCACCGTCTCATCGATCTCTCTCACCGCTTCGATTCCGATCCACTTCTTCACATGCGTCAAAGACCCGTTATCCGGACTCACAATATAGTATCCGTCCACGGTCCGGGCCACACAGGCCCTTCTCCCGGTACCCACCCCAGGGTCCACCACCGATACATAGATCGTCCCCTCCGGCCAAAACTGCAGGCTCTGATACAACCGGTAGCTGGCACTCCACGTGTCGAACTTGGGCAGTTCATGGGAGCCATCCATAATCTCTAACTCCCGGTCCACACTTTTCACCACGCCATACATGGAGGAAACCGCTCCCTCCTTATAAGTAAAATCCGTCTGAAAAACCAGAATCGGCTTCATGATATCGTACTCCTCTCTGATAAACCTATTTTTCCTAGCATACCCCATCCTTTGCAAAACTTCAATCCCCATGCGGGCATAGAATCATCAAACAGGAAGTTCGACCGTAAAAGTAGTGATTCCCTGCCTGCTTTGGGCGGTAATATTACCTCCGTGGGCAACTATAATTTCTTTTGCGATAGCAAGGCCTAATCCCGCGCCTCCGGTATCACTGGAACGGGCGGAATCCAGGCGGTAAAATTTCTCGAATATGGCCTCCAGCTTCGCGGCCGGTATGGTTTTCCCACGGTTGGAGAACAGGATGATTACATGGGCTCCTTCCTTGCGGGCGTGGATATCGATCATACTGCCGGGATCGCTGTAGGCGACGGCATTTTTTAAAATGTTGTTGAATACGCGGGCCAGCTTGTCCGGGTCTCCGGATACGGTAAGGTTGTCCTCCACATCCAGGACAGCGGTTCTCCCGCCTTCCTCCAGCATCGGATAGAACTCGTCAGCCATCTGTGCCAGCATGAAGCTTAAGTTAATCGGCTCTTTGTTCAGCACCATAGCCTGCAGGTTGAAGCGGGTGATCTCGAAGAACTCATTGATCAGCTGTTCCAGCCGGTATGCCTTTTTCAGGGTCACGGAGACATATTTTTCCCGCTGTTCTTCCGGCATATCTTTTGCCTCGTCCAGAAGGCTCAGATATCCGATGACGGAAGTCAGCGGAGTCTTGATATCGTGGGCCAGATAGACGACCAGGTCGTTCTTTCTCTGCTCGCTTTCCAAAGCGTCCTGTTCCCGCTTTTCTAACTTCTGCTTTACGTCATTTAAATGCTTTTCCATAAAATCCAGTTCCGGAGAGAGCTGGATCTCTTCTTTGGATTCTTCCGCCAGCTGTTCCACACCTGCGCTGATCTCTCTAAAATAATGCATGAATTTTGTCATGGCATAATAAAACATCAGAAGCAGCAATAGGCTTAAACCCGCCATCATATAGAAGGTCTTGTTATCCCGGAAGATCGCCTGGTAGATGCCCACGGCTCCATAATAGTCCAGATGGAACAGCCGCTGGCACAGCGCGACGAAACCTTCCGCGAAAGGTTCCTGCAGAATTCCGTCGATCAGGATATACTGAAGAAGGGCCCCGATTACTATGGCGCCCACACCGATCAAAAATATTTGAAATAAGATTTTCCGTTTCAGCCTGCCGAATTCTTTATTCAATCTTATATCCTACTCCCCACACGGTTTTAATATATTTCGGGTGATCGGAAGAATCCTTCATCTTTTCCCTGAGATGACGGATATGTACCATGACAGTATTATTGCTGTTGCCAAAATACTTCTCTCCCCATACCTGCTGGAAGAGGTCCTCGGAGCTGACCACTTTTCCCCGATTCTCACACAAAACCCACAGGATCGAAAATTCCGTGGGGGTCAGGGAAAGGGAACGCTCATTTAACTGGCATTCATGTTTTTCTTTATTTAAGACCAGACCGGAAAACGCCAGGATGTTTTCATCCATTTCCGTCTGCATGGTATTATATTTTGTAAATCTGCGCAGCTGTGCCTTCACGCGGGCGATGAGCTCCAACGGCCGGAAAGGCTTCGTGATATAATCATCCGCACCCAATGTCAGGCCGGTAATCTTGTCCAGTTCGTCGTCCTTAGCCGTCAGCATGATAACCGGGAAATTATATTTCTCCCGGATCTTACGGCAGATGGTAAATCCATCAATATCGGGCAGCATAACATCCAGAATCGCCAGGTCCAGCGTTTCCTTTTCAATGCACGCTAATGCCTCCTGCCCGTTATAAAACTTAAATACCCGGTAATCCTCATTCTGAAGATAAACCTCGATAAAGTCCGCAATTTCTCTCTCGTCATCCACAACCAGTATATTTGTTTTCTCCATGACACTCACCATCCTCTTTTACCCACTGTTCCTATTTTAACAGAATCCCTGACAGTTTTTGTTACCAAATACTTGCATTATTCTTAAACTTTCCTTAAATTTCCATCTCAAATCACTTTTATTTACACCAGGTAACTACGCTCTTCCTCCCCAAAACCCAAAATCCAATTTCCCTTCACTAGTGTATCATTATACAACAGAACTACGCAAATGTCATCCCGAGATTCCGCTCCCTTTCCAAGACCTTTTCCAAGACACCCATATTCCCAACATCCACTGCCGGCATCATCCCCCAAAAACCGTCTTATATTCTCATCCAGCCGCCCATAGAACCGAGCCCTATACCAGTGCAGGGACCCGGCAGGGCGCAAACAGGAAGCGTCCGACGGGTCCGTCCCGCCGCTTCCTGTTTGCGCCCTGCCGGGTCCCTGCCCCTCCAAAGGGCCTCCCCCTCACTGTCTATAAGTCCCCGACTTAGTAAACTTATCCCCCATATCGAAGGAAGTGATACTGGTATCTCCAAAAGGCTGGATTACATAGAAGGTATTCCCGATGTAAGCTCCGCGCAGTTTTCCGCTTTCGTTATCTTCCTCGCTGTAGACAAGTCTGTTGATAAACCCTTTTTCCGGATCGTAGGAGAAAACCAGATAGTCGATTACAGGATCTCCTTTTCGATTGCCATATCCAGCAAAGCCAAAAATATTTTTTTCCGGATCGATAAGCATTTCTTTATAATTGTACCACGCATCTGCATAATTATAGTCTTGCAATACATATTTATGCACCTCCACCACATTCTCCGGATCGGAGATATCAAACATGGACAGCTTCAACCCCAGATGGTTTCCGGTTTTCGGATCGGTCTCTTCCCCTAACCCCAGCAACAGATGATCGCTGTAGAAATGCAGATAGTTGGAGAAGCCTGTCACCTTCAGCTCGCCCAATACTTTCGGGTTCGCAGGATCGGACAGGTCTACCGAAAACAGGGGATCTGTCTCACGATAGGTTACAAAGTAGCCGGTATCACCGAAAAATCTGGCGGAATAGATCTGTTCCCCTTTGGCCAGGCCTTTGATTTCTCCGATGATTTCCAGATTTTCATCCAGCACATAGAGTTCATTGGTCGAATCCTGTGACTTGCTGTCATAGGCCGTGGTCACAACTCTCAGATTCCCTTTGTATTCATCCATGGAGAAGGAATTATTGAGATTTCCTCTGATGACTCCTACCGCGGATGGTGTTATCCGACCGTTCGTATAATTTAATTTGAGTATCTCGGTTTTGTTCGTGTCATATCCGTATCCCTGCGCTTCCGCAATGTAGATGTTTTCTGTGCTGGCATAATAATGCTGCCCATTTGTCACTACTGTCTTGGCATCGCTGATCTCACCGGGCTTGCGCAGGTCGATGCCGGATACAACCAGATAGGAGCTGTCCTTTATATATTCCGGCAGATAGATGCAGTCCGCGGTCAGCAGTTTCCCGTTTACGGCAGGGATATAACCGTCATACTGTGTAGGATAGGCCGGAAGTTCCTCTTTATAATAATTGGTGAACAAGTAGAGATAGTTCCCGTTCCGCCTGGATGTCTCGTAGTATCCGTCCTGGGTAACTGACCCGATCTCGCTTGGCATGCTCCGGTCCCGGATATCATAGGTGACGGCTATCGTCTGGTTCGACAGCACTGTCCGATACACATCGTCCGAGGTGTTCTGCTCCAGGGAAGCCTGGGAGGAAGATCCGATAATCGTCAGCGTATCCCCCGTGACATAGAATTCATAGATCGAATCCATTTTTTGTGTCATGGACAATTCTGCTGTCTGTGTCATCTGGGCTCCATCCGCACGGACGATCTGAAACGTGTTGTCCAGCGTATCCGCGATGTAGAGATACTGGCCGTCATTCTTAATAATATCTCCTTCATCAACCGCGCGCACCTGAAGATTCGTGGTGGAAAAACCTTGTTCGTCCTGGACATTGGCTGCCGCTTCATACTTGGCTGTACTTTGGACAGCGGAGTCTTCTGCACCGCCGGCCGTTCCGCCTGCCGCACTCTCCGCCCCGTCGTAGTCCATCCCCAGATCGGAAGCTGCCTCTTTTACCTGCCGCGTCTGCTGTTTTTTTGCATTTAACACTTTATCATACAGATCTTCATAGCTGTCCGGAGTGGGAATCGGGGAGTCCACTGCCTTAGCGTCCGCCTTCGATCCGTCTGCATTTTCCTGGATAGTCTCCGGGGCTGCATCGGCGGAAGCAGTATCCCGGGCCATCTGCGCGCTTTCCGTTCCGCTATCCTGTGTTATACTGCCGAACCATACGGCAGCTACCACAACCAGACAGGCAGCGGCGGCCATTCCGTATTGGTAAATATGCCTGTGTACTTTTTTACCCTTACTTGTTGAATTTATAATATCATCGATCGCTTCCGGCCTCAAATGCGCGGGTATTTCCACATCTTCGGCCGCACGTCTGATCTGTTCCAGCATTTTTTTCTCATCCATAGCCAGATTCCTCCTTTCTACGATTCCAGTTTTTTCTTCAGCTTCGCTAAAGCACGGCTTTGCCTGGACCGTACGGTATTATCATTCATATGTAGAATTCTTCCGATCTCCCTGCTGGTATATCCGCCGAATACGGCCATGGATACGATCAGCCTCTCATCATCCGCCAATTGTGAAAATGCCGTATGCATGTCATAACCGGTGGCAAAATCCGTCTCCGGCAGCGGCAGAGTCTCGTCCAAAGGGAGTGTTTTCCCTACATATTCTTTTAGTTTTCTCTTGCATTTATTTGACAATATTTTGAAAATCCATCCCTGAAAAGCTTCCTCACTGCGCAGCCGGTGGATTCCCCGGTAGGCATCGATCACCGTCTCACTGACCACATCCTCAGCGTCCTGGGGATGTTTCAGCGTATAATAAGCAAATCGGTACAAATCCTTGTATACCGATTCGTATAATTCGGCGAATGCGGCCGCATCCGATGCCTTAGCCTGCTTTACTATCTCGGGATTAATCTCCATATGTTCACCCCCGCTTCTTCCGTATATACCTTAAGTGTACCCGATCTGCCTGTCTGTTGCATCTAATTTCAAAATTTTTATGGGAGGGGACTGGCATCTTTCGGCAGGAAAGCCATCTCCTCAGATAACTAAGTAGAGAAAGGGGCCTGTCCCCATAGGCGCGAACTTAAGAAATTAAACCGGGAAGAATAACCATATGGAATTCGTGATTTTGATTGATTCTATGTCGGTTTCGCATAGACAAAAAACGATAAAACCCCTCATTATTGA